>CAYWNY010000004.1:0-71544 GCA_964459765.1 uncultured Hyphomicrobiales bacterium
CAATGAATCACATCCGATTCATCAGATTCAAGAACTTCCCGGATCGGCTCTTAGAATCGGACCACTGGCGGCTCAACCGCGTGGAGCGATCGATGACGTACGAAACCATTCGCCTCGATGTCACGGACAATATTCAAACCATCACCTTGCAACGGCCGGAAAAGCTCAACGCCTTCACCCGGCAAATGACGACGGACCTGATCGACGCCTTTGCCGCCGCAGACACCAACGACGATGTGCGCGCGGTGATCGTCACCGGTTCCGGGCGGGCGTTCTGCGCCGGCGGCGCCGCGACCTTCGAACGCCGGCCGCCGCGGCAAACCGCCGACGGCCATCCGGATTATTCCGACGAGGCAATGCGCGACGGCGGCGGCCGCGTCACCTTGCGCATCTTCGACTGCCTCAAACCGGTGATTGCCGCGATTAACGGGCCTGCGGTCGGCATCGGCGCCACGATGATTTTGCCGATGGACGCGCGGATCGCGTCGCAGGACGCGCGCTTCGGGTTTGTTTTCGCCCGCCGCGGCATCGTCATGGAGGCGGCGTCGAGCTGGTTTCTGCCGCGCCTCGTCGGACCGGCGCAGGCGCTGGAATGGTGCTTGTCGGGCCGCGTCTTCAATGCGGAGGAAGCATTGCGCGGCCGCTTGGTCAGCAAGGTCGTACCGCCCGATGAACTGATGCCGGCGGCCCGTGCGCTGGCGCGCGAGTTCGCCGACGCGACCGCCCCGGTTTCGGTCGCGCTCATGCGGCAGATGATCTGGCGCATGTTGGGAGCCGATCATCCGATGGAGGCCCACAAGATCGACAGCCGCGGCATCTTCGAGCGCGGCCGCAGCGCCGACGTGCGCGAAGGCGTCGTGGCCTTCCTCGAAAAACGCCCGCCGGAGTTTACCGAGACGGTTTCGAAAGATATGCCGGCGTACTTTCCATGGTGGACGGAGCGTCGCTACGAATGATGCGGCGGGCTGATTGATCTCGTTAAGCCGCTTTCAGCGCCGGCGCCTTAGCGCTGCGGATGAGATCGGCGGCCTTTTCCCCGATCATGATCGACGGCGCGTTGGTATTGCCGCTGGTCACTGCCGGCATGATCGAGGCGTCGGCAACGCGCAAACCGTCGATGCCGTACACCCGCAATTGCGGATCGACGACGCTTAAGGCGTCGATGCCCATTTTGCAGGTTCCGGCCTGGTGGTGGTAGCTCTCGCAGGTCTGCCGCACCCATTCGACCCGCTCGGCGCGGGTCTTCGCTTTCGGATAGAGCGAGCGTTTGCGCCACTTGGCGAAGGGCGGGCTCTCCAAAATGTCGATCGCGACTTCCAGCGAACGGACCAGCGTGTTGAGGTCGGTCGGCTCGCTCAAATAACGCGGATCGATGTGCAGCGGCGCCGACGGATCGTTGGCGGTGAGTTTCAGCTCACCGCGCGATACCGGACGAATGATGCCAGGCGCGATCGCATAGGCGTTGTCGGGAATTTCCAGCGTCGGCAGCGGCGGCGCCTTGCACATGAACAGCGGTTGATGATCGGGCACGGGCAGCGCCGGATCGCTTTTGGCGAACAGATGAGCCTCGAGGATGTTGTTCTTGTGCGGCGGAAGCCCCCGGCTGGCCTCATGGATGACGAAACTCAAAACATGATCGTGCAGATTTTGGCCGACGCCGGGCAAATCCGCCTTCACCTCGATGCCGAGTTTTTTTAAGTCCGCCGCCGGGCCGATGCCGGAGAGCAGGAGTAATCGCGGCGAGCCCAGCGTGCCGCCGCATACAATGACTTCGGCGGCGGCGCGCGCGGAATGCAGCTTGCCCTCGCGTTCGTAAACCACGCCCTGGCAGCGCCCGTTCTCGATTAGGAGTCGGTGACTGTGCGCCCCGCTTTGCACCGTAAGATTGTTGCGGTTGTGCGCCGGCTTAAGGAACGCCGACGCCGCGTCGCAGCGGCGGCCGTCGCGCACCGTCAGATCGGTCAAGCCGACGCCGACGAGTTCGGGCCCGGCAAAGTCATAGTTGATGGGGTGGCCGGCGCGCACCGTGGCGTCGATAAAGATTTCGGTCAAAGGATTTGGTTCGGTGATGCGCGATACCCGCAACGGTCCGCCGACGCCGTGGTAGTGCGACGCGCCGCCGTAATAGTCCTCCGACTTCTTGAAGTAGGGCAGGACGCTTTCGTAGTCCCAGCCGGTGTTGCCGAGATAGGCCCAATGATCGTAGTCGGCGGCGGCGCCGCGGATATAGATCATGCCATTGAGGCAACTCGATCCGCCAAGAACCTTGCCACGCGGCCAGAAGATCGGACGGTTCTGTGCGTCCCGCTGCGGCGCGGTCGTGAAGGCCCAATCGAACGGCGTGGTCCACAACTCCCAGGCGCGTTGCGGCGAGGCAATGCGATCGTCGGTGTGCTCGGCGCTACCGGCTTCCAACAGCAAAACGTCGACCGACGAATCTTCGGACAGGCGCGACGCGATCGCGCAGCCGGCCGAACCTGCGCCAACAATAATGTAATCGTAATCGGACACGCTTCCCTCCCGTCGTCCGGCGCGCCGACCGTCTGTCGCGGTCGATCGTGAGCGTCGGAGCCGGCGCGGATTATCTCAGGGAAGAAGCGCTCCGATCAAGCCGGTGCTTTAGTCACTACTTCGCTGTCGAGATGCGCCATCTGCGTGGCGTCGTAGCGCGCGCCGGCGGTCAGCGTGGGCGAGACCGCGGCGTCGATGCGCGCGAGATCGGCGGCGTTGAGCGTAAGGAGAAGGCCGCCCAACATTTCATCGAGCTGCGTGCGGCGGCGGGCGCCGACGACGGGAACGATGTCGTCGCCGCGCGAGCGCACCCAGGCGAGCGCAAGTTGCGCCGCGGTCGCGCCCTTCTCGGCGCCGATTTGGCCGAGCGCCTCGACCAGCCTCAGGTTCTTTTCGAGATTGCCGTCGAGAAAACGCGGCATGCGGATCACCCGGAGGTCGCCTTTGGTCCCCGCCGAAGGAACCCGTCCACTGAGCAGACCGCGCGACAGCACCCCGTAGGCCGTGATGGCGATGCCGAGCTGTCGCGTGGTCGGCAGGATCGATGCCTCGATGCCGCGGCTCATCAGCGAATATTCGATCTGCAGGTCGACGACCGGATGGACCGCATGCGCGCGGCGGATGGTGTCGGAGCCAACCTCGGACAGGCCGACATGGCGGACGTAGCCGGCACGGATGAGGTCGGCGATGGCGCCGACGGTATCTTCGATCGGCACCGCCGTGTCGAGACGCGCAGGGCGGTAGATGTCGATGTAATCGGTACCGAGCCGGCGCAGCGAATAGCTGAGAAAATTCTTCACCGCTTGCGGCCGGCAGTCATTGCCCAGCCAGCCGCCGGCCGGATCGCGCAAGGCGCCGAACTTCACCGACAGCACATACCGGTCGCGCGGCACACCTTCGAGCGCGCGGCGGATCAGCATCTCGTTGTGGCCCACGCCGTAGAAGTCGCCGGTATCGATCAGCGTGATGCCGCCGTCCATCGCGGCCCGGATCGTGGCGATACTTTCGGCCTCGTCCGATGGCCCGTAGATGCCGGGCGACATGCCCATACAGCCCAGGCCCAAAATGCTCACCGTTGGGCCGGTGCGCCCGAGTTTCGTCGTCTGCATGTCCGCCATATTCCGCTGCGTTGAGGGAAAGCGGCGGGATTATACGCGAAAACGCGGCGATAAGTCGTGCCGTTGCGGCGCATTACTTTTCGTAGCCGCCGCCTTCGGCCGCGCGTTTTTCCGCGCCAAAGGATCCCGTGAGTTGATAGGCAAGGTACCAAGAAAATTGATTGGTAGTGGACGCGTTCTGGAGGCCGGCGCCGACCGAGGCGAGAATGTGATTGTGCTCATCTACATCGTAGACAGCCCCGATATTGAAGCCGGTTGTGGGCCGCGTGAAGGCGGGATCGGTGCTGCCGAACGAGACCGTCGCGGTCTGGTGGAAGATCTCGCCCCCGATGGCGAGCTGTTGCGTCACTTGCCGCTGTAATACCCAGCCCATGTACCAGTAATCGCGGTTGGCCGTGCCATCGCCGTGATTGATCCAGTAGCCGCCGCCGCCGTAGGTGGTCCACTCGCCGAAGCTCTTCTGAATCCAGACTGGAAAATACGCGCGCACGTAACCGGCGCCGAGCGGAAGGCTTTCATTTCCGCTCGGCAGTTCGACCAAGGGATAGACGCCGACCATCGGCATGCTGCCGTGCGGGTCTTCGTCGATGAAGCGATATTTGAAGCCGAGCTCAGTGTCGCCGTTACCGGACACGGCAGCGCCGCCGGCAGGGGCGTCGAACGTCAACGGCGCGATGATGTGGATCTGCCCATTCGGGATCAGGCCGTAGTTGAATTCGAAGCCTGGCGCAGTCCCGGAGGTGTCGCCGCGCACCATGGTTCCGATAAAAAGCGTGTAGAATTCGAAATGCTGATATTCGACCGGCTCGGGATCGTCGGTCATGTAGGGCGGCCCAGCGTTGGCGTCGTTGTCGGTCGCGACCGACAGCAGTGCGACGGATACGCCAACGAATATCCAATAAGCAAGCCGCGGCGATGCAGCCATGGAGCGCCCTAACCGTCCGATGCTCAAAATCGACGCTAGAACGCGACCTGACCGCCCAAATCGAGATAGATTGGCGAGGCGATGATTCGGGAGGCAATATCTGGGAATGTTCGAGTTAACGGATCGTTTAACCGACCGTCCGACCGCAGCGACAATTGCGGCCAACTCGGTCCAACACGTCCCGCGCGAGAGCTAACCGGACATGAGTGCGCGCCTGCCGGTTATTCCCATAGTTGACGTCCGCGACGGCGGGCCGCCTCGTCATGCCCGCGAAAGCGCCGCTCGGGCGCGAGCGCTGCGCGATTCATGCCTGAGCTTTTTCCCGGCCGCGGCGCGGCCACTGCTGCCGGCACTCGACTGGCTGTCGCACCGCGCCTTGAGGCGATCGCATTCGCCATATCTGGCGGAAATCGCCCAGATCGCCGCCGCGCTTGATGTCTCGGGCGTGTGGCTGCTCAACGCATCGTACCAGTGGGGCTGCACGGCGCGAGCGAGCGAAGAAGACGGCGTGCCTTGGCTCATGCGCACGCTCGACTGGCCGTTCCGCGGCCTCGGCCATCACACTGAGCTCGCCCATATGCGCGGTGAGCGCGGCGATTTCATCAGCGTCACCTGGCCCGGCTTTGTCGGCGTTCTCACCGCGATGGCGCCCGGCCGCTTTGCGGCCGCGCTCAACCAGGCGCCGATGTGGCGGCGCACCCGCCACCGCTATCTGCGCCCCTGCGACTATCTCGCTAATGTGGGACGCGTGGCGGCAGGCGCCGGCCGCATGGCGCCGGACCAGCTGCTGCGCCGCGCTTTCGAGGTGTGCGCGGACTTCGCCGCCGCGCGCAGGCTTCTGGAGACGACACCGGTGGCGCAGCCGGTGATCTATACGCTCGTCGGCTGTGCCGCCGCCGAGCGTTGCGTCATCGAGCGCACCGAAACGGAGTTTGTCACCCGCGACGACGACACCAGCGCCGCGAACGATTGGGTGCCGCGCCGGCCGGGCTGGGAAGGGCGCATCGGTACGCGTCGCTTTTTTGTTTGTTCGTTCGATGAAGCCGGCCGAGTCAGCCAGGCGAAGAAGGAGTGCTTGGCAGCGTGGAACGGCTCATTGGCTTCGGGCGCCTTCGACTGGGTGCGTGAGCCGGTACTCAATCCCTATACGCGCCTTGCGGTCGCGATGAATCCGGCGAGTGGGATATTGCGTGCCATAGGTTACGACATGGTTGGCGGCGATATGCCGGCTCCGGTGACGCAAATCAGCGAATTCCAATGGCTGGCGCGCGCCGCTTAACCCGCAGATGTGAGGTGGCTAATGCCGCTCATGACGAGCACCGACGATACCAAGCTGTATTACGAAGAGGCCGGCAGCGGCACGCCCGTCGTGTTCGTCCACGAATTCGCCGGCGACTATCGCACCTGGGAGCCGCAGATGCGCTATTTCTCACGCGCGCATCGCTGCGTGACGTTTTCGGCGCGCGGCTATCCGCCGTCCGATATTCCCGGCGATCCACAGCGCTATGGGCAGGGCATTGCGCAGGGCGACGTCATCGCGCTCATGGAGGCGCTCGGCATCGGCAAGGCCCACATCGTCGGTCATTCCATGGGCGCGTATACCGCCCTGCATGTCGGCATCCGGCATCCGGGCCGTTGCATCTCGGTGACCGCGGCCGGCTGCGGCTGGGGTTCGGTCGCCGATCCGGCGGCGCGCGAGGCGATGCGCAAACAGGCGCGGGAAACCGGCGCGATGTTCGCGGCCACCAGCATGGCCGATGCGGCCGCGGGCTACGCCGATACGCCGACGCGACTGAGCCATAAATACAAAGACCCGCGCGGCTTCGCCGAATTCTCCCGGATGTTCGCCGAGCATTCGTCGCAAGGCCATGCACTGACCATGACCATGGTGCAGGCGCGCCGTCCGACATTGTGGGACATGGAAGCGGATTTGCGGCGCTTCTCGCCGCCGCTTCTGGTCATCGTCGGCGACGAGGACGACACCTGCCTTGAAGGCAGTGTGTTTCTCAAGCGCACTGTGCCGACCGCGGGGCTTCTGGTCATTCCGCGCACCGGCCACAACATCACCAGCGAAGAGCCGGCGAAAATGAATACGGCTCTGGCCGAGCTTTTTGCCGCCGCCGAAGGAGGCCGCTGGCTCGCGCACAAGCCGCTCGGTTGACGTGCGATGAGCAAAGCGCCCGCGCATCCAGCCCAACCTTTTGCCGTGCCGTTTCGGCATCCGGCGTTCGCCGTCATCTGGACGGCTACGCTCGTCTCCAATGTCGGCGGCTGGATGTACAGTGCCGCTTCCGGTTGGCTGATGACGGGCCTCAATCCCGACCCGCTGATCGTCGCCCTGGTGCAGGTCGCGAGTAATTTGCCGATTTTTTTGTTGGCGCTGCCGGCCGGGGCGTTCGCCGATATTTTTGACTGACGCAAATACCTTTTCGTCGTGGAATCGCTTTACACGGTGGTGGCGGCCGTCTTTGCGGCGCTGGTTGGATTTGGCTTGGCGACGCCGGTCAATTTGCTTCTCTTCACGCTCCTGCTCGGCGCGGCCGGTGCGTTGACCGGACCGGCGTGGCAAGCGGTTGTGCCGCAACTCGTTCCCAAGGACGAATTGTCTCCCGCCATTGCCGCCAACAGCGTCGGCGTCAACATTTCGCGCGCCATCGGCCCGGCGCTCGCCGGCGCGTTTATTTCCGCATTCGGTATCGCGTCGCCGTTCTGGCTCAACGCTATTTCCAATCTGGGCATCGTCGGCGCGCTCGTTTGGTGGCGCGAAGCGCGGGGGCCGCGTTCGCTTTTGCCGGCCGAACGTTTCGGTCAGGCCATGCTGACCGGTGTTCGCTATGCGCGGCACAACCCGCATCTGCGCGCAACGCTGGTGCGCGCGGTCGGCTCTTTTCTGTTCGCCAGTGCTTATTGGGCGCTGTTGCCGTTACTGGCGCGCCAGCAGATCGCCGGCGGGCCAAGTCTCTACGGCGTGCTGTTGGGCGCGATCGACGCCGGCGCTGTCTGCGGCGCGTTTTTCCTGCCGTGGCTCAAGGCAAAACTCGGCGCAGATCGCCTGATGGCATTCGGCGCGCTTGGTCAGACGGCGGCGATGACTCTTTACGGCTTCGCCCACGAACCGATCGCCGCGCTCCTCGGCAGCGTCATTGCTGGGGCAACCTGGATCGCGTCACTGGCGACGCTGAGCGTGTCGGCGCAAGTTGCCTTGCCCGATTGGGTGCGCGGTCGCGGCCTTGCCATCTACATCACGGTGTTTTTCGGCTGCCTAACGCTTGGCAGCGCGGTGTGGGGCGAAGTCGCCGAATGGATCGGGCTGCCGTACGCGCATTTTCTCGCCGCCGCCGGGGCCGTCTTGGCAATACCCTTGACTTGGCGCTGGAAACTGCAAACCGGGGCGGGCATCGATCTTTCGCCGTCGATGCATTGGCCGGCGCCGATCGTGGCCAAGCACATTAGCCGTGACCGCGGTCCGGTCCTGGTGACGGTCGAATACCGCATCCGCCCGCAGGACCGGGACGCCTTTCTGCAAGCGCTCGCCAAGCTCGAACACGGCCGCCGCCGCGACGGCGCCTATGCCTGGGGTGTTTTCGAGGACACCGCACAAGAAGGCCGCATGCTGGAAACGTTCCTGGTCGAATCGTGGATGGAACATTTGCGCCAACACGAGCGCGTCACCAAGGCCGACCGCGTGATGCAGGATACGGTGGACCGTTTCAATCAGGACGGCGAGCCGAAAGTTACCCATTTCGTCGCCGCAGCCGAGTCTTAGACCGGCTGCGGCAGCGCACTCATTTTCATCCGATGACGACTGTGGAGCCGACCGGTTCGGGAATGGCATCGAACGCGGACGGGAAGTGTACATCCTTCACATA
The DNA here is from genome assembly GCA_964459765.1 of uncultured Hyphomicrobiales bacterium. GTDB lineage: Bacteria > Pseudomonadota > Alphaproteobacteria > Rhizobiales > Xanthobacteraceae > BOG-931. Next base: position 8,424 of record CAYWNY010000004.1, read on the forward strand.
GGCTTCGGCGCTTAAGCGCCCGATTTTCAACCATTCCGGCAACAGATCGGGACGGTCGAATTGGCCGATCTCCGCCAGCCTCTCGCGGCTATAGGAAAGCCCCAGACCGTGAAGCCATTTGGTTTCGAGTTCGACGTCATAACGAACGTAATGCAGGAGCGGTTGCGGCCCGAGCTGATCGCCGGACAAGTCCCCGATCTCGCGGTCGATCCGTGACGGATTCGGGCATCGCGACATCCATTGCAGCAGTGCTTCGTTCAGTTGACTGCAATCCTGCATCATGGAAGTCAGTGCTTTGACACCGAGCAAAGCCGCAAGGATGTTTAGTCCTTTGTCGTGCGTCGGCGACTCGCTGGTGGATCCATTGCCGACCGAAACCAGCATCAATCGGTCGGCGCCGGTCGGCCAGCAGAATTTGTATCCGTTGATCGTTGCCAGCATGAACATCAGCAGTGCCGGATTGTTGTGCGGACTGACGCCGCCATCGACAAAAAGTCCTTTGACGACCTTGCCATCGTCGTCGTGCGCCACCTCGATGCTTTGCGGCATAAAATAACTCGGCGCGGCGGTGCTGGCGCGCAACAGGTTGCGCAGCGGAAAATCCTTGTTGGGGATGCCTTTGAACTTCTTCGCCGGGTTATCGTCGCCGTAATATTTGCCGAGCGGATTGTTGTGCATCACCCAGACGCTATCGGTATCGAGCCGTTTGGCGACGATGCAAACCCCAGTCAGCAGTTTATCGGAACCTAAGGTCTCATCTTGCACGCGATCGTAAATGGCCTTGGCCAGTGGCGCTTCCTTGAATTTCGGCGTTAGCAATCCGCCGAAGCCAAGCAGGCTCTTTTTGAATCCTTCGCGCGACAGCGAGCTGTAAATGTCGATCAAGCGTTCGACTGGATAGCCGAGCGCAAGACCGACGGCGATGATGGCGCCGGTCGACGTGCCGCCGATCAGATCGAAATAGTTGCAGAGCCGAAGCTCGGGATTCTTGGTGCGCGTGCGAAGGATCGCTTCAATCTGGGCAAGGAATGTGAGCGCGATGACGCCGCGCACGCCGCCGCCGTCGATGGCCAGGATTCGCTTTGGGCCGGGGCCGAAGATATGACGATTGCGCGCCGTGTCGGGAAGATCGGATGCCGGTTTCTCAGCCGTATCGGCCATGAGTTGCTAAGCCTCGCACTGGTCGCGCCCTGGTCGTCCCCGGTGCAGGCTAACCGGGCGGCATTTTTGGATCAATTGGCTGCCGCCGCACTACACGCGCCGCTGCGGCATCGAGAAGGCTAAGTAAGCGCCGAGACTGGTGAAAGCCGCGATTGTGACGAAAGCCGCGCGAAAGGCTTCGCCGATCTCCGTTTCCACGATCGTCTGCTGCGCCGCCGGCAGTGCCGCAATCGCTTCCGGACCGCGGTCGATCAGGCTCGCGAACAGGCTTGCGGCCTGGCTGTCGGTCAACGCGATAAACGAGAACAAAACCGTAGCCACCGAGGCAGTACCGAAAGCGGCACCGACCGAGCGCGAGAACTGCACCATGGCTGCGCCGGTGCCGAGCATCTGCTGCCCGGCTACCGCCTGGACGGTCACCTGCACCACGCCCATGACTGTACCCATGAAGCAAGCGAGAAAACCCAACGCCCAGGGCAGTTGCGAGAGTGATAAGCGCGGAAGCCAAAAGGCGAGCAGCAGCAATCCTAACGTCGCTGCCACCAACCCAAAGGACGGGAAAACCGCCGTCCGTCCGGTTCGCGTCACTAGTTGTCCGGTGACCAACGAGCCAATGCCGATGCCGAACATCAGCGGCAGCATCAGTAGTCCGGTTTCGGCTGGCGAGGCGCCGCGCACCGCGCGCAGATAAAGTGGCAGGAACGCAACCAGCGAAACGAGCGCGGCGCCGTGGCAGGCCGCCAATCCGTCGCTGCGCCAGATCGACGGATTTCGGAACAGGAGCGGCGGAATAAGCGGCGAGCGCGAATGGCGCTCCTGCCAGACCAATGCGACCAGCGCGACCGCCCCCAATGCCAGACATCCTAAAATCCCGGGCAGGGCGCGCGCGTCCATTTGCTGAACTTGCTCCAGCGCCAAAATCACCGGACCAACGAAGAATGTGAACAGCACAAGGCCGGGCGCATCGAAACTGATCCGCCGCCATTCGCCGGGCTTGGTCTTGAGCCGCAACACCAGCACCATTGCTGCAAGACCGAGCGGCACATTGACCAGGAAGATCGAGCGCCAACCGAACGCTTGCGTCAGATAGCCGCCGGCGACCGGGCCGAATGTGCTGGACGCGACCGCGACGCCGGCTAGGTAGCCTTGATAGCGGCCGCGTTCACGCGGCGGGATGGTCTCGCCGACCAGCGCCTGCGAGAGCGTCATCAGCCCGCCGCCGCCAAAGCCCTGCAGCACCCGCGCCGCCGTCAACCATGCGATGCTCGGCGCGAACACGCAGCAGACCGAGCCGAGCATGAAGATCACAAGTCCCGTGAGGATCATATTGCGGCGGCCGAACGCATCGCCGATCCGCCCGTAGACCGGCGCGGCCACCGTGTTGGCGACGAGATACGACACCACCACCCAGGAGATCCGATCGACATCGCCCAGGTCGGTGGCAATGGCCGGCAGCGCGGTCGCAACGATCGTCTGATCCGCAACCGCCAGAAACATCGGCAGCATGACCGACGGAAAGACCGACCAAAACAATGATCGCGTCGACGGTTTGCCGCCGCCATTAGTGACAGCGGCGGGCGTCTTGCCTTCAGTATTGGCCGGATTGTCGTTCATGACTGGTGGCGTGAAAAAATTGGCAGGCGAGCGGGAGCGAAATCTACTCCGCCCGCCGGGCTGCGGCAAAAAAACGCCGGCCGCCCAAGGGGCGGCCGGTTCTCACGCGGTGTTTGCAGACCTGCTCTGCGGCAGGGCAAGCGCTATCGGCTACGCGTCAGCCGACATACCCCACGCGTTCCTGCTCGCGCGCTTCCGCCTCGGTCTTCGGCTGCGCCGGCAGTTGTAGAACGGTCGCAGCCTGGCCCTCGCACAGAAGCGTCAACAGCACGGTGCGCCCATCGGGAAACTCAAGCGCATCGTGATGCGCGGCCAACTTCTCCTTGTTGACCTGACGGAAGATGGCGGTCTGGTGGTTGATGGTCTTGGTCTTCCAACCAAGCAGGCCGGCCGGCAGGCACGCCACCTCGCCGGTAAAGGCGAGCTCCGTGCCTGGAAGCAAACATACCGCCGTGCCGAGGTCGTCAGCAGCGGCAAATCCACGCGTTCCGGTACCGAAATCGCGTGTCACTAGCTTGTCGCCGACTTTGGCGGGTCGCGATCGCACGCTTTGGAGGCTGAAGTCACACATTGGCGACTCTCCTTTCTTCCCGGCAATCGTCGTCCGGGGTCAGTCAGTAACCCCCCATACCCTCCGGTAACGACACCAAGCAAAAAGAGTGCCGATGCACGATGGACATTTGATGGCGAAAGCGGGTCGCATTTCCGCTGTCGGCGTTTTCCCCAATTCGCCGGCTTTGGCTGCGATTTATCGGCGCGGAATGATTTTGCGGCGGTGGCCGGTGGTGTAGAATGATTCTGCCGCGGGGCATTTTTTCAGCGGCGTGCACACGATCGAGGCGTTGCCGCCGCGTTGCAGGACTTTAGTGGCCCGTTGCAGCCGCACCGCTGACCGGCCCGATGCGCTTGACCAATAGCAGCACCGCCGGCACGAGCAGTGCTGCGACTATCGCCCAGGTGTAGAAGATGTCGATATAGGCCATCAGCGCGGCTTGTTGGCCGATCAGTTGCCCGATGTAACCGAACGCGCGCGCCTGCGCGCTCGCGGGCGAACCGAACTGCGTGAAATAGTCGGTCAAGTTATGCATTGTCGACTGCATCGCCGGCGAGGTCTGCGTTAAATTGTCGACCATCCTCGCCTGGTGGAATTGCGATCTTTGCACCAATTCGACATTCGCGAGCGAGATGCCGACGCTGCCGCCGAGATTGCGCGCGACGTTGACCAGCGCCGACGCTTCGCTGGTTTTTCGCGGCGGTAGTCCGGTATAGGCGACGGAATTGATCGGGATGAACATGAACGGCATGCCGATGGTCTGCAAAATGCGCACCGTCGCGAAATACGAGAAGCTCGCGTCGGGGACCAGCGAGGTCGAGTACCACATCGCCAGCGCGATGATGGCGAAACCGATCGCCATCCAATATTTCGGCTCCATATACGGAATGATTTTGCCGGCAATCGGCATCATCACCAGCATGGCGAGGCCGCCCGGCATCATCGCCAGCCCCGAAAGCATCGCGGTGTAAGGAAAGTTCGTTTGCATCAACTGTGGCGTGATCTGGTTCGAACCGAAGAGGACCGCGCCGACCCCGAACATGGCGATGAATGCCATGCCGAACTGCCGATGGAGCAGCAGTCGCAAATCGACAATCGGGTCGTCGCGCGTGAGTTCCCAAGGCACGAAAAAAATGAACGAGCAGGTCGCGACGGTGGCGAAGACGATGATCGTCGTCGAATGGAACCAGTCGTCGATCTGGCCGCGGTCGAGCACGAATTCGAGCGAACCGAAGGTGAGCGCGATGAGACCCAGTCCGATCCAATCAACCTTGATGCCGCCCGCAATATATTCGCGGCGCTCACGTTCGAGCACCTCAGGTTCGTCGACCAGCCATTGCACCAGCACCAGCGACACGATGCCGACCGGCACGTTGATCAAGAAGATCCAGTTCCATGAGTAATTATCGGTGATCCAGCCGCCGATGGTCGGGCCAACGGTCGGGGCGACGACGACGGCGATCCCGTAGATCGCGAACGCTTGCGGGCGCTGCCGCGGCGGGAAGGTGTCGGCCAGCATCGCCTGCTCGCTGGTCGGCATGCCGCCGCCACCGAGGCCCTGAAAAATGCGGAACACCAGCAAAGCGTTGAGACTCTGCGCCAGCCCGCACAGCAGCGACGCAATCGTAAAGAGCGCCACGCAGAGCATGTAGAAGCGCTTGCGGCCGATCACATTCGACAACCAGCCGCTGACCGGCAGGATCACCGCGTTGGCGATCAAATAAGTGGTGACCACCCAGGTGCTTTCATCGACGCTGACCGCGAGACTTCCGGCGATATGACGCAGCGCCACGTTGGCGATGGCCGTGTCCAGCACCACCATGAAGGTGGCCAGCGAGACGACGACCGCGATCAGCCATGGACTTCTGTTGCCCGCCGCCGAGCGGCTCAATGGTCCGGAAAACTGCGCTTGCTCGCTCATTTCGTCCGCACGGTCGGCACGACCGACATGCCGGGGCCGAGCAGTACGTCGGGCGGCTCGTCGAACACGATCTTGACCGGGACGCGCTGCACGATCTTGACGTAATTGCCGGTGGCGTTTTCGGCGGGCAACAGGCTGAACGCGGTGCCGCTGCCGGCCTGAATGCTGTCGACGTGCCCTTTGAATCTGCGGCCAGGATAGGTGTCGATGCTGATGTCGACCGGATCGCCGGGCTTGACCGTCAACAGCTGGGTTTCCTTGAAGTTTGCCGTCACCCAAACGTCGCGCGGTACGAACATCAGCAGCGCCTGCCCGATGGAGGCGTAGTTGCCTTTGGCGGCCGTTAGTCGCGCCACGCGGCCGGCAACCGGCGCGGTGATCACCGTGCGCGACAGGTTTGCCTCTGCCAGCTCCAATTGTGCTTCGGCTAGTGTGCGTTGCGCCTGCAGCACTGGAAGCTGCTTTTCGGTTGCGACAGCGTTGGCTTGTGCCGCGGAAAAATTGGCTTGTGCCTGGCGCAGCGCCGAGGCGTATTGCTGCGCCTGCTCGACGGTCACCGCGCCCTTTTTAACGAGATCGGTGTAGCGCTCTTCCTGCTGCTCGGCGAAGACCAGATTAGCATGCGATTCGGAGGCCTGTTTCCCGGCCTGCTCGATGCGAGCCTCCTGGGCGGCAAGTTGGGCGCCGATATTGGCGACGTTGGCTTTGCTCTGATCGACCTGCGCTTTGTAGTCGCGGTCGTCGAGCCGCAACAGAACGGCGCCGGCTTCCACCAATTGATTGTCGGTCACCGGCACGTCGACAATGGCGGCGGCGACCTGCGCGCTGATCGATACGGTGCGGGCATCGATAAAAGCGTCGTCGGTCGTCTCGTAGCCGCTGGTGTTGATCCACCAGGTGACCGCGGCGACGATGCCGACAACGATCAGCGCCGCCACGATCAACACCGGGCGCCGGCGCCGGCGCATGTTGTCGACCCAGGCTTGCGGCTTCTTCGCGTCGCCGATCGCCGGTTTCGGTTGTCGGCCCGGCCCAGTGTCCAGGCGATTTTCGTCGTCGGTGCGCTGATCCATGATGGAAAAACGTCCCGCACGCTCAGCGGGCTTGCCTTCGCCACGCTCGGCAGGCGTTTACTGCGGTCGACCCTGGCGCTGGTTTAACCCGTAACGGGGCGGGAAGCCAGTCAGGAGCGCGACGGCGCGGGGGTAAGCGCGGCGACGAGCTTTTGACAAAATTCGTCGAGTTCGGCGCCGTTGATGTCGCTGACCGCCCAGAAATCGAGCCCATCCTTGGTCCACTGCCGTACATTGAATCCATGCCGGCTGTAGCTCGCGATGGTCTCGTGCCCACTACCCGATTCGCGGGCGACGAACAGATTGATCACATGGTTGCGGCGCCGGTAAACGATGGCTGCCGCGGTCTCGCCGTTGACGTCGTCAAGCCGGCCGCCGGTCAGCGTAAAACCCTGGGCCGTCAAGTCGATGACCGGCGGCGCCATGTCGAGCTTGCCGTTGAACCACGGCTTGACCGTGTGCTGGTCGCTGGTTTCGACGTCGGTGAGATGGCCGGGTTGCAGCGAGCGCATATGTGCCGAGATCACTTCTCCCGTGATCAGGCGATCCTCGTCGCTGCGAAAGACGCCGACCACGAGCGTCGCCGCAATGGCGCCGGAAAACACCGCGCCGGTGGCAAAACCGCCGGCGAAGAAGCGCCGGCTGATTCGCCATGGAGCAATGCGCGGCGCGGGCGCCTCGGACGCAGCGGTCGCGGCTGCCGATGACGGCGCCGGCACCAACGCTTCGATGCGTTCGCGCAGATAAAGCGGCGCCGCTTCCTTCAAATTCGCTTCGGCCATCGACTGACGCATGCTGCGGAACGCCGCAAGCCTCTTGGTGCAATCGGCGCAGCCGGAAATATGCGCTTCCACTTCGCACGCATGGCCGGCATCGAGCTCGTTGTCGAGCAGGGCATGAATCAGAATTTCGGCTTCCGAGCAATTCATGACGCCGTCCCTTCTTCGGCATTCCAAGCGGCGCGCAGCATGGAACGCGCGCGCGCGAGCCGCGACATCACTGTTCCAACCGGCACGCCGGCGACTTCGGCAATGTCGCAATACGAAAGATTGTTGATATCGCGAAGCACGACGGCTTCGCGGAACGCGGGCGGCAGTGCTGCGACGAGCCGGCGGATGGTTTCGCCGTCGCAATGGCGTATCAGCTCGGTCTCCGGCGAGGCTTGCGGTTCCTGCCACAGTGGCTCGTCGTTCACAGGCTCCTGGGGCGCGTCTGCCGGCGTCGTACGCTGGGCCGCGCGCCGCGCGAACTCGGCATTGCAGACGTTGCGCAGAATGGCGAGCAGCCACGGCTTCATGGCCGGTCCCCGATAACTGTCGAAGTGGCGAAGCGCCCGCAGGTAGCATTCCTGCACCGCATCATCGGCGTCGGCCTTGTCGCGCAGGAGGTAACGCGCCAGCGTGTACACATCGTCCAGATGCGGCAGCGCCGCTTCGCGAAAACGTCTTCCTCGCTCGGCATCGGTTTCTGCAGACATGGTGGTATGCTTGGCCGCCCACAATCCGGTCAAAGCCGGTGACTGCGCGCGATCGAGCATCAGTGCCCGGCGCCGCCCCCGGCGTCCGCTTCTACCACGATTGTCCCGGTCATTTGCGGATGCAGGTAGCAGAAATACTGATATGTGCCGGGCGCGGTGAGGGTAAACGAGAAGCTGTCGTCGGTATCAAGCGCTTTCGATTTTTTAAACGCGTTGTTGGTCGAGGCGATCCCGTGCGGGATATCGTCTTTATTGCTCCAAGTGATGGTCGTTCCCGTCTTCACCGTCAGGCCTTTCGGGTTGAAGGTGAAATTATCGATGGTGATGGTGGCGGGCGTCGCCGCCTCGCCGGCCGCCAGCACCGCCGCGCCGAGGGGGACGGCTGCGGCGGCGCCCAAGACGGCCGCGATCGCCAAGCTTCGGATTGTACGTCGCATATTCCCGTCTCCTCTTAGCCCTGCAGCGGGCTGTCGATGATCGCGAGCCGCTCTTTGCTCGGCTGGAAGGTGATGCTGGCGGTGCCAAGCAGCGCGCGCAGCTCGTCGTCGGCGACCTTCATCGGACCCGGAGACGGCGCCGTGCCCGGCGCGGGCTGCGGAAAGGCGGTCGAGCGCGCGGTGTGGAACGTGACGTTGCCCTCGACCTTCTGCATCACTTGATGGATGTGGCCGTTGAGTACGGTGACCGAGCCGAACTTCTTTAGGTATTCGAGCGCTCGGGCGCCGTCTTCGGTGCCCCAGCCCCATTCCGGATAGACCGTCCATAGCGGGATGTGGGCGAAGACGACGATCGGCGTTGAGGCCGAGCGGCCTTTAAGATCGTCTTCGAGCCACTCCAGTTGGTCGCTGCCGAGATTGCCTAATCCGCCGGCTTTCAGATCGACGACGTTGACCAGTCCGATGAAATGCACGCCGTTGGCGTCGAAACTGTACCAGCCCGCGCCTTTGGTGCCGCGGCCATAGCGTTCACCGTACAGCTTGCGCTCCTCGTCGAGGAAATCGTGCTCGCCCGGCACGTAATGCACATCGAGCCGCGCTTGCCCGATGATCCGGTCGGCATTGTCGAACTCCGCGGCCTTCGACAAATGACTGATGTCGCCGGTGTGGATCATGAACGACGGCTTCGTCGGCATGGCGTTGATGCGCGCGACCGCCTCCTCAAGCGTGCCGAGCGCGTTCGGATTGGCCGGCTTGTCGAAGCCGACATGGCTGTCGCTGATCTGCAGGAAGGTGAAGCCGCGCGCCTCCTGTGCCACCGCCCGGTCGATCAGCCCGAGCGAGTGTGGCACGCCGCCGGCTACCGTCCACAAGACGCCGGTGCCGGCCCAGGTCATGCATTCGAGCACCCTGCGCCGGCTCAAGCCATCCCGTTGATCGAACTCGCTCATTTGCGTTCTCCTGAAAGCCGATGAATTGGCCGTTCGAGAACTAGATCGGCGCCGTGGCGCTTTATTCCCGAGGTCGTGAATTTTTTTGGGAATAGGCCGTCCGCATATGGAAGACGTAAAGCGAATCCCCCGCGCGGGAGGCGCGGGGGACGTAACGCCGGCCAAATCTGACTGTCGTGGCGGACGCCTAGCCGCCGTTGGAGCCGTGATAGTCCGGGCTGCCTTGCGGCCACGTGAGGTTGATGTGGAATGTCCCGTCCAGCACCGGTGACTCACGATTGATCGTGGCGGCATCCTGGGTGGTGTTATAGATCGCCTTGTGGGCCGGCATTTTTTCGCCGCCTTTGGCCTGCGCCACCGAAATCACGGTCGTCGACAGCAAAGTTGTGAGAATCGCCGCCGTGAAGCGGCGTTGCATATTGGACATGTGAGTCTCCTGTTGCAGAGGCGTGGCACTGCGCCACCACCATGCGGCCGATGTCGATCTTTGTTTGGATCAACGCGGCTTCTGCAGACAAGAGCAGCCAACGCGGCTTTTTATTCCCGAGCCTTTGAAGAATTTGCCCGCGGATTTATTTCGCAGATGGCGGCTGAGTTAATTTCTTGTTGACGACGTGCGGAGCGCGTGCATCGCAAAAATCCGCCACCGCAGAGGCAACGGCCTGCGCGGTGCGCGCGCGCCGCTCGGGCGTCGCGAGTTCAAGTTCTTCCTGCCGGTTGACGATCGATCCGGCCTCCAGAAGCACGGCCGGCATCAGCGTATGCCGCAACACGATCAGTTGATCGTAGCGATACACGCCAGCCTCGGCGTCGAGAAGTTCGTGTCGATTACGGCGCATCAGCGGCAGCGTGTAATGCGGCGTGTAGTGCAGACCGCGGGCTTGCAGTTCTTTGCCGAGCTCATGGCCGAAGGCGAGGCTGCCGACCCGATCGCCGTTGTCGTTGGAAACGAAAATGGCGTAGCCGGAAAAGCGATCGCTGAATTCATTGTCCTTGCCTTCGAACTGCCAGGTCTCCTTCAGATAATCCGGTACTGAATCGTGATGCACGGCGATAAACAGATCGGCGTGCATCTCGTTGGCGTGCGCCGCCCGCACGAGCAGGCCGCGCCACGGCGCGGTCGCGGTAATGAGCCGAAAGGTCTTGTCGAAGCCGGACTCGACGAGCGTTTGGGTGATCGCGTCGGCGAGCGCAAGATTGAAAGTATATTCGGGAACGCCGCGGGCACTGAGTGCGCCCGGGATCTCGACCGTGTGGCCGACGTCGACGACGACGCGGAAGGCCGAACGCTGGCACGCCGGATGCTGCGCCGGGCGCGGGCCGGGCTCCTCGCTCAACGCGGCGTCAATGAAGGCGCCGGCGAGAAGAAGCAGCACGACAATAGAAGCTAGGCCGGTTTTTGGGAGCTTGCTCATGGCAGGTTTTTTTGGTCGGCGGCTCCTCGCCTTAGCGAGCCGAGCTTCTCTTGTCTATGAGGGCCATCGCTGAGGCGCATATTGCCGCGGCACAGGGCGGTCAACCGTGGCTTGTGCCACGTTGGTTCATATCGTACCAAAATCCAACAAACGTTGAGCCGTGAATTTTGCGGGCTCAAGCGGACCGAGACAACGGATGGGAGATCACAATGAGCCTTCGGGATCCGATACTGTCGACAGTCTCGATTGTCGATCTGCGTCCCACCCAAATCACCGTCGGCATGCGCGAGGTGCTTGAGAAGCGCAAACGTTGGCGCGACACCACCGGAAAGAAGACGAAAAAAGGCGGCGAGTTCCTCGGCAAGCACGTGATTCCGGTCATCCTCGGGCCGAAGCAACGCCACTACGTCATCGATCATCACCATCTCGCGCGCGCTTTGCATGACGAGGGCGTCAAGGATCTCGCCGTTAGCGTCGTCGCCAATCTGAGCGCGCTCGAAAGCGGCGAGTTTTGGACGGTCATGGACAATCGGAATTGGATGCATCCATTCGACGACCAAGGCCGCCGGCGGCCGTATAGCGATATTCCGAAGTCCGTGACCGGCCTCGTCGACGACCCGTTTCGCTCGCTCGCCGGCGAATTACGGCGCGCCGGCGGCTTCGCCAAGGATACGACGCCGTTCAGCGAATTCATCTGGGCGAATTTTCTGCGCCGGCGCATGAAGCGAAGGGCGGTCGAGCGCGACTTTGAGCATGCGATTGAGCGTGCGCTGCAATTCGCGAAGAGCAGCGACGCGAATTACCTGCCCGGCTGGTGCGGGCCGTCGCCGGAAGATTGATCGGACCCGATGCCGCGCGGCGTGTTGCGTCCGGCTATCCAGTCAGGTGCGCCAGCGCCAGCAATTCGCCGCCCAATGCGCCGACGATGACGACGATCAGCGGCGGCGCGCGGTAAACCATCAGCAATACAAAGCCGAGTAGCGCAATGGCGAAATCGCCAGGCGCGTGGACCGAACTCGTCCACACCGGGCTATAGAGCGCGGCGCCAAGGATGCCGACGACTGCCGCGTTGACGCCGCGCATCATTGCTTGGGCCCCCTCGCGTCTGCGAAATGCGTCCCAGAACGGCAGCGTGCCGAGAAGGATCAGCATCCCGGGAATGAAAATCCCGAATAGACCGAGCGCCGCGCCTGCCGCCCCGTGCGGCTCGATCGCGACTACGGCGCCGAGATAGGCGGCGAAAGTGAATAGCGGCCCGGGAACCGCTTGCGCCGCGCCGTAGCCGGCGAGAAATGCGTCGTCGCTGACCCAGCCCGACGGCACAAAAGCGTCGCGCAATAACGGCAGCACGACATGGCCGCCGCCGAAAACCAACGCTCCCGAGCGGTAGAAGGCCTGGAACAGCGCCACGGCTTGGGAATGCGCGATACTTTGAACAACCGGCAGCCCGAACAAGAGACCAAAGAAAGCTACAAGAGCGAGTATCCCAACTCGACGTGCAACCGGCATCGCGACATGACCGCCGGCTGGCGGTGGCGCGTCGCGGCAGAGCCACAGGCCGGCGAGGCCGCCGATCAGAATGCTGCCGATCTGCGCGACTGACGATGTGCTGAAGAGATTGATGAGTGCGGCCGCGAGCGCAATTGCGGCACGTTCGCGGTCCGGCGAAAGCGTGCGCGCCATCCCCCACACCGCCTGCGCCACGATCGCCACCGCAACGAGTTGGAGCCCATGCAACAATCCGGTGCCGGCCGCGCCGTGCAGGGCGCCTGCACCGTAGGCGAAGAGCACAAGCAAGATAGCCGAGGGGAGGGTGAAGCCGGTCCATGCCGCCAGCGCGCCGGTACAGCCCGCGCGCATCAGTCCGATAGAAAATCCGACTTGGCTGGAAGCTGGACCCGGCAAAAATTGGCACAGCGCGACAAGATCGGCAAAGCTGTGCTCGTCGAGCCAGCGCCGGCGCGCGACAAATTCGTCGCGAAAGTATCCAAGATGCGCGATCGGTCCGCCGAAGCTCGTCAGCCCGAGCCGCAGGAAGACGCAAAAGACTTCAGCGGCGTCATACGTACCGCTCGCCGCAACTTGTGGGATTGCCTCAGGTTCTCGATCCATGCCGTGTCGTGCTCGGGTGATCGATGCAAAGCGGCGGGGCGACGGAGCCGGCCGCCGAAAACAAGACTTTCTCATCCGCGGCGTCGAGCAAGTGAGATTATACTCCTCTTGGACGAGTTGTTAGTAGAATAATCTTCTTCTTGATCGTAGATCGGACCCTATATATGGAACATCGTTCTTCGTTCGGCTTTTTGGTGGACTTGGCGCATCCCATGACCTCGCCGCTGCAGCAAAAAATCAAGATCACCGGTCCGGTCGTTGTTACGGCCAATCGCGTCGGCGACGGTGCCGTCGTCTATTGGCGCGCCGACGGCGGGTGGACCACCAATCTCGGCGAAGCCGCGATCACCGCCGATGCCGGCGTCGCCCGCGCATTGGCGAGCGCCGCGATCGCCGACGATCTGCATGCGGTCGGCGCCTACATCGCGCCGGTCAAGCTGACGCGCGAAGGCGAGGTGCGGCCGGGAAATCTGCGCGAGCTGATCCGGCAAAGCGGCCCGACGATAGATTTGCCGGTAACCTTCGGCATATAAAAGAAAACGCCATGACAACGGCGCCGGTCGTCAAGACCGTGCTCGAAAGTGAATGCAAGCGCATGTACCTTTACGACGACTTCGATCGCACGCTGGTGACCGAACGGGTCGCGGAATTCCGTGACCAGGTTGCCCGCCGGCTGTCGGGCGAATTGACCGAGGATGAGTTCAAGCCGCTGCGGCTGATGAACGGCGTGTATCTGCAGCTGCACGCTTACATGCTGCGCACCTCCATTCCCTACGGCACGCTGTCGTCGGAACAGCTGCGCATGCTGGCGCACGTCGCCCGCCGTTACGACCGCGGCTACGGGCATTTCACCACGCGGCAAAATATTCAGTATCACTGGATCAAGCTGGAAGAATTGCCCGACGCCATGGCCGACCTTGCCAGTGTCGGCATGCACGGCCTGCAAACCAGCGGCAATTGCGTGCGCAATCTCACCACCGATCAATGGGCCGGCGTTGCGCCCGATGAGCTCGAGGATCCGCGGGTTTGGGCCGAGCTCATTCGCCAGCATGTCACGCTGCATCCGGAGTTTTCGTTTCTGCCGCGCAAATTCAAAATTGCGGTCGGCGCTTCGGCGCATGACCGCGCGGCGTTGGCGATCCACGATCTGGCACTACGGCTACATCGCAACGCCTCCGGCGAGACCGGTTTTGAAGTGATGGTCGGCGGTGGGCTTGGCCGCACCCCGTTCCTCGCCAAGACCATCAAGCCGTTCCTGGCGACGCGCGACGTGCTGAGCTATGTCGAGGCGATCCTGCGCACCTACAACGAGTTCGGCCGGCGCGACAATATTTACAAGGCGCGCATCAAGATCCTCGTCCATGAGCTTGGCGCCGAGGCTTTCGCCAAAGAAGTCGAGGCGGAGTGGCGGAATTTCAAAGACGGCGCGCTGGCGCTCGACCCGGCGGCGCTCGCCGAAATTGCTTCGCGCTTTACCTATCCGGCTTACGCGCGGCTCGACGACAATCCGCCGGCTCTGGCGCAAGCGCGCCGCGCCGACCGTGATTTCGACGTTTGGATGGGCAATTCGGTCGCCGATCATAAAATTCCCGGCTACGCCATTGTCACCTTGTCCTTAAAGCCGGAAGGCGGCACGCCCGGCGATGCCACCGCCGAGCAAATGGATGCGATCGCCGACTTGGCCGACCGCTACTCGTTCAGCGAAATTCGCGTCGGCCACGAGCAGAACCTGGTGCTGCCGCATGTCGCGCAGCGCGATCTGCCGGAGGTGTGGCGCGCGCTGGATGCGATCGGAGTCGCCACGCCGAACGTCAATCTCATCACCGACATCATCTCCTGCCCCGGCCTCGATTATTGCAGTCTCGCCAACACGCGCTCGATTACGATCGCGCAGGAATTGACGCGCCGCTTCCGCAATCTCGATGTGGCGCGCGACCTTGGCCGCCTGCACGTCAATATTTCCGGTTGCATCAACGCTTGTGGTCATCACCATGTCGGCCACATCGGCATTCTCGGCGTCGAAAAGAACGGCGAGGAATTTTTCCAGATCACGCTCGGCGGCAAGGCGGACGAGGACGCCAAGCTCGGCGCGCTGGTCGGGCCTGCCGTGCCTTACGATCAGGTCGCGGACGTCGTCGAAGACATCGCCGCCGCTTATGTAGAATTGCGCGCACGGCCGGACGAATTGTTCGTCGATACGGTCAAGCGCACCGGCATCGAGCCATTCAGGGAGCGTGTCTATGCCACTCGTTAAAGGCGGCAACATCGTCGACGACCGGTATGTTCGTGCGCTCGATGATGCGCCGGTTCCGGACGGCGTTCCGGTGCTGGTGCCGGCGGCGCGGCTTCTGGCCGACGCCGACCAACTCGTCGCGCGCAAGGCGCCGATCGGCGTCATTTGGCCGAACAATCGCAAGGTCGCCGAGCTTGCGCCATGGCTCGATCGGCTGTCGGTTGTTGCGCTGGTTTTTCCCACGTTCCGTGACGGTCGCGCGTACAGTCAGGCGCGCCTGTTGCGCGAGCGCTATGGCTATCGCGGCGAACTGCGCGCCACCGGCGAGGTGTTGCGCGACCAGTTCCAGTTTCTGCTGCGCGCGGGCTTTGACGCCTTCGAAGTCAAAAAGCCCGCCGACGCGCAAGTCTTTAAGCAGGCGGCGGCCCGCTTTAGCGTGTTCTATCAGCCGAGCGCCGACGGCGGTGTGCCGGTCCAGCGCCGGCGGCTGCAAACTGCCACTGCCGAAAGGGCACGAGAGGCGGTATAAATCGCCTCATGACGGCTATAGTCGCAGTGATCGCGCCGGGTGCCATGGGCGCCGCGGTCGGCAAACGCCTCGCCGATCATGGCGTCAAGGTGCTCACTTCGCTGGCGGGGCGGAGCGCCGCGAGCACGTCACGGGCGCATAGCGTCGGCATGATCGCCGCAAGCGACGCCGAAATCGTTGCCGCCGAATTCATTCTTTCCATTCTGCCGCCCGGCGAGGCGCTTGCGCTCGCGCAACACTTTGCACCCGTGCTCGCCGCCAGCAATGCCAAGCCCGTCTATGTGGATTGCAACGCCATCAATCCGGCGACGGTCGAACGCGTCGCCGCAACGATCGCGCCGACCGGATGTTCCTTCGTCGACTGCGGCATTATTGGCGCACCGCCAAAGGGCGACGACGCCGGGCCGCGATTTTACGCTTCAGGCGAGGCGGCGACGCATTTCGCGGATTTACGCCAATACGGCCTTGATGTTCGTGTGCTCGATGGCGCGCCGAGCGCCGCCTCGGCGCTGAAAATGTCGTATGCCGGTATCACCAAAGGCATTCAGGCGATCGGTGCGGCGATGATTCTCGCGGCCTGTCGCGCCGGCTCGACCGACGCATTGATGGCGGAACTTTCGTTCAGTCAGAAGGAGCTATTGCGGCAATTCCGGGTGCAATTGCCGATGATGCCGGGCAAGGCCTATCGCTGGGTCGCCGAGATGCAGGAGATCGCGGGCTTCGTCGGCGGGGATCCCGCTGCACGTGAACTTTATGACGGCGCCGCGCAGTTCTATGAGCGCATGGCGCGGGATTTCGCCACCGATCAAAAAGACGTCGCCGCGCTCAAGGCGTTTCTCGACAAAAGCGGGTCCTGACCGACGCGCTAAACCCTCGCCGGCGCTCTTCCCGCCAACGCCTGCACCAGTTCGGCGATGCGCGCGATCGACCGAAAGTTTGTCGGCGTCATGTCGCGCTCGGGGATTTTGAGGCCGAATTCCGCTTCCACCGACAGCATCAGGCTGACGAGGCCGAGCGAAGACAGGCCGCTTGAGCGCAGATCGTCGTCAGGGCGGACGGGTTTGGTGACTGATTGCTTAAACAAAGCGAGGGTGACCAAGCGCGTGATGAGATCGGTCACATTGTCTTCCGTCACGTGGTCTTCGGCGCGGTGGAGCACGGTGAATGCTCTTTCGTAAAAGCTCCATTCATCGATAGCAGCGGCTGATTAACCAGTGGTAACGCCCTTGCCGGACGACGTCCCCGTGATTGGTAACCTTGATACGAAAGAACAAGGGTAATTCCCGCCGGCCGCCGCAAGATTTGCAGGTTTGGCAGTATGTCGTGGGCTACATCGGCGTTTGCGAAAATGTGGTCGCGATAGGGGTAGCCTTGAGTGCATCGATGAGAGTGCAACGGGCGAGGGCGCTGCCGAAATTGCGCGTATCCGGCAGCACCGCGCCGACGGCGGAAAGTCTCGCCGAGCGTGCCGAGCGCGTCGCCGCGATCGCGGCGCAACACGCGGCGGCGGTCGACCGGGATTCGCTTTTTCCGGCGGACGCTATCGCCGCTGCGCGCCGCGAGCGCTTCTTGAGCGCTGCAGTGCCACGCGAACTCGGCGGCGAGGGGGCGAGCATCTCCGAGGTCGTGGACGTCTGTTACACGCTCGGCCGCGCTTGCGGTTCGACCGCGATGATTTTCGCCATGCATCAGACGAAGCTCGCCGCAATCGTCCGCCATGGCTGCAGTAGCGCCTGGCATGAACAATTCCTGCGGCGCGTTTGCAGCGAGCAATTGCTGCTGGCGTCGTCGACCACCGAAGGCAACCGCGGCGGCGATATCCGCAACAGTGCGGCCCCGATCGAACGGCGGCACGCGCGCATCGCGCTGACCAGAGACGCCACCGTGATCTCTTACGGCGAGGCAGCGGACGCTGTGGTCACCACCGCCCGTCGCTCGGCCGACGCAGCCAGTGCCGACCAGGTGCTGGTCGTGTTCCAAAAAGACGATTACACGCTCGAGCGCCTTGCCGGCTGGGACGCGCTCGGCATGCGCGGCACGTGTAGCGATGGGTTCAAGCTGGTCGCGTCGGGGACGAGCGAGCAGATTTTGCCGGTGCCGTATGACGAAATTCACGCCCGCACCGTGATGCCGGTCGCGCATCTGACCTGGAGCAGCGCCTGGGCCGGTATCGCCGCAGCCGCGGCCGATCGGTCGCGCGCTTTCGTCCGCAAGGCCGCGCAATGCGGCGACGGCGCGCTGCCGCCCGGCGCCGCGCATCTCACGCGCGCCGACGCCACCTTGCAGCGGCTGCGCAACCTCATTGGCGGCGCGTTGCGACGCTTCGAGGCTGTCGCCGACGATCCGGTCGCGCTCGAATCCGTCGACTTCCAGACCGGCATGAATCTTCTCAAGGTCAACGCCTCTGAGCTCGCGGTGGCGATCGTCATGAGCGCGATGCAAGCCTGCGGGCTTGCCGGCTACCGCAACGACAGCCCGTACAGCATCGGCCGGCACTTGCGGGACGTCCTGTCGTCGCCGGTCATGATCAGCAATGACCGCATTCTCGGCAACCTCGCCATGGCGTCGCTGTTGAGCAGCGCTCCGGCGTCGCTGCGCGAACCAACATCAACAAGAACGACGGACAGTGAGGCGCGAGCATGAATGTGGCCGTCAAGGAGCCGAGACATCCGGTCCATTCGATGGACGCGCTGGCCGATGCGCTGCTGCTGCCGTCCGGTATCGACGGTGTTTTTGCGCGCACGGCGCCGTTTGCGCAGGTTCTCGACTGCCTCGACGCCTTTATCTCACGCCAGCGCGAGCCGGAGACGGAAGTATTGCGCTTTCCGCCGGTGATGAGCCGCCGGCAACTGGAAAAGTCCGGCTACCTGCACAGCTTTCCGCACTTTCTCGGCTGCGTCTGCTGTCTCGACGGCAGCGAAGCGGAGATCGCGAAGAGCGTTGAGCGTTGCGACGCCGGCGACGACTGGACGACGGGTCTGGCGGCAGCTGACCTCGTGCTGACGCCTGCGGCCTGTTATCCGGTTTATCCGCTCGCCGCGAGCCGCGGCGAAGTGCCACCCACGGGCTTGTTGTTCGACGTCGCCAGCGACTGCTTTCGCCGCGAGCCTTCGCAGGATCTCGACCGTCTGCAGTCGTTTCGCATGCGCGAATATGTCTGTATTGGCACGCCCGAGCATGTCGACGACTTTCGCCGGCGCTGGATGGTGCGCGCCGAGCAAATGGCGGTGCAATTGGGCTTGCCGTACCGGATCGAGCAGGCGAGCGACGCGTTTTTCGGCCGTGGCAGCAAGCTCATGGCCATGAGCCAGATCGAGCAAGCGCTGAAATTCGAACTTGTGGTGCCGATCCGCGCCGAGGGGCCGCCCACCGCGTGCATGAGCTTCAATTATCACCGCGATCATTTCGGCGCCGTGTGGAACCTTTGCGACGCCGCCGGCCAGGCGATGCATACCGGCTGCGTCGCCTTCGGGATGGATCGCCTGGTGCTGGCCTTGTTCGCTATCCACGGCCTCGACTACGCCTGGTGGCCGGCCGCCGTCCGCAAGGCGCTGGACATCTAGCGACAGGAATTGCCGCTACGCCCCCCTCCTTTGGGGGGATTGCCTGTCTCACATCTCATTTCAGAAAATTTCACCCGACCGCGCGCGCGGGGGACCAGCGTTCCGCGCTCTCTTGTTTGCGTTTGACACTCGGTGGGCTCGGTGCCGCCGCGACGTGTTGGCGCGCGCGGTTTTTGGAGGCTATGAATGACCAATGTCAGCGTGATGCGTGCGGGGAAGACTTCCGAAACGACGGCCGCGGAATTTCACGCTCGCGTCGACGCGTTGCTGCCGCTGATCGAAAGCCGTGCGGAAGAGGCGGAAGCTCTCGGCCACATGACTGACGACGTCGTCGACGCGCTACGCAAGTCGGGCATCTATACGATGCTGTTTCCGAAGGCGGTCGGCGGCCCGGAATTGTCGCCGTTCGACGCCATGCAGATCGTCGAACGCTTGTCCTACGCGCACGCATCTGCGGGCTGGTGCACCATCGTCAACAACATGGAAGGCATGACGATGGCCATCTACATCGAAGACGAGGGCATCGCCGAAGTCTTCGATAACGGACTGGACATCACCATTGCCGGCAACGGCGTGCCGCGCGGCTTCGCTCGCCCGGTCGACGGCGGCTACATGATCCGCGGCAACTGGGCCTTTGGCAGCGGAATCACCCATGCCGAGTGGATTCATACTGGCTGCTTTGTCACCGATCCGTCCGGCAAGGACATGGTGATCCAGCCGAACGGGCAGCCGAAGGTCGTTATCACCCATCATCCGCGCTCGACCATCAAGTTGCTGGGCAACTGGGATGTGCTTGGGCTGCGCGCCACCGGCAGCTTCGACTACACGCTCAGCGAAGGTGAGGAGCTGTTTGTTCCAACCTACCGGGTTTACGATTTCGACATTGCGGCGCCGCGCCGCGGCGGCACTCAGGGCGTTCTCGGCCTTGCGGGCTTCAGCGCCTGGGCGCATTCGGCGTGGGGCATCGGCGTCGGCCGGCGAATCCTGGACGAGCTTACCAAGGTAATCGTCAATCGCACCGACGCGTTCGGCAAATCGAGCGACAGCGCGAGCTTCAAATTCCAGTTCGCCCAGGCTCAGGCACGGTTCCGCGCCGCGCACGCTTACGTCTATGAAACCTGGCGCGGCGTCTCGCAAACCACCGGCCGCGGCGAGCATCCCTCGCTCGAGCAGATGACGGATATCAAGCTGGCGTTGCGGCATCTCCACGACGTCATCTCCGATGTCGGCACGTTCGCGCACCGCGCGGCGCGCAGCGCCTCGCTGCGCAACACCGTCATGCAGCGCTTCTATCGCGACATTCATTCGGGAACGCAGCATATCCTGATGGCCGACCAGATCGTCGAAGAGGCCGGCCGCGCGTTGCTCGGCTTGCCGGGTCCGAACGCGCAGTGGACCGTGTTTGGAGTTGTCGGATGAGCATGGCCGGCTTCGAGCGCAGCGAATACGACATCAACGGCGCCAAAACCGTCGTGCTGTCCATTGGCAGTGGTCCGGAGCTCGTCTTTCTTCACGGTACCGGCACGTTCACCGGCTTCGATGTGGCGCGTACTTGGGCGGCGCGGCACAAGGTCATCATTCCCTACCATCCGAATTTCGGCGATTCCGGCGACGCCCCGGCGCTCGACAGCGTCGAGGACTACGTCCTCCATTACATGGATTTGTTCGACCGGCTCGGTCTCACATCATTCGACCTTGCCGGTTTCTCGCTTGGTGGCTGGATGGCGGCGGAGTTCGCCGTGCGCCAGCCGCAGCGCCTGCGCCACCTAGTGCTGGTCGCTCCCGCCGGCCTCGTGGTCGAAGATGCACGCGCGCCGGAATTATCGGAAATCACGCCGCCGGAGCTGCCCTCCTACCTCGCGCACGACGTGAATGCGGTGCTGCGCTATTTTCCGAAGGCTCCGGATCCGGCCTTTGACGCGCGCCTCGGACGCGAAGTCGGTTCCTACGCACAGCTCGTGCGCAACAACGGCCAGGGCAATCCAAAGCTCGCCCAGTGGGTGCATCGCATTTCCGTGCCGACCTTGATCTTGTGGGGCGGCGCCGACCGGTTACGCCCGACGGCGCAGGGCGATGCCTGGGTCGAACTGCTCCCGAACGGCGAACTCGTTGTCGTGCCGGACACCGGGCACCTGGTATTCGAGGAAACGCCGTCCGCCGGCGAAATCGTCGTCGATTTTCTCGCCGGTAAATTGAACCAAGGACCAGGCAAAATGATCCAGTTAGCGCCCGGCGTGACGCCGGCGGCCGAGGGCTTCAACGGCGTCGTTTGGAACATTCTCGGGCAAACCTACACGCTCAAGGAAGAGTCCGACACCTCGATGGGGTGGCATGCCTTGCTGCCCCCCGGCAGTTTCGTGCCGCCGCACATCCATCCGACGCAGGATGAGTTCGTCTACATGATCGAAGGCAAGCTCGACCTGGAGCTCGCCGGCAAGCAGGCGAGCGCCGGACCCGGCGATCTGATCAGGTTGCCGATGAACCTGCCGCACGGCCTCTTCAACAACGGGGCGGCGCCGGTGCGCTGTCTGTTCTGGGTGTCGCCGGCGCGCACGTTGCGCGCGCTGTTCGACAAGCTGCACAATCTGACCGACCCAGCCGAGGTGGTGCGCATCTCGGCACAGCACGAAGTCAACTTCTTGCCACCGAAAGCGTGAGCACGCGAGCCTTCCCGGGTGAACTGCGCAAAGCAAATCCCAAGCGAAAGGATTAGGCCATGTCTATGACCACCATCACCGAGGCCGAACGGTCGCGGATCGCGCGCTGGCAATGGGGCATTCTGGCGCTCGCTGTGCTCGCGGAGATCTTCCTTGCGGCGGACTGGTACGGGTTCGCGGCGGTGCTGACTTTCGTCTCCGAGTCGCTCCATCTCCAACCCTGGGAGGCGGGCTTCGCGCAAGGCATTTTCGCGATTGCCTACGGCGGCGCCATGTTCTTCTGGTCGCCGATCAGCCGCACCATGACGGCGCGCAAGATGCTGGTGATCGGGCTGATCGGCAGCGGGCTGGGCATGGCCGTGCAGGTCTACGTCCAGAACTTCACCGAGCTCGTGGTCTTGCGCATCATCATCGGCATCTTTGATGCCGCGGTGTGGACCGGCAACATCAAGCTGATGGTCGGCTGGTGGCCGGAATCGCGGCGCGCTTCGATCATGGGCATCATTCTCGCCGCCTACAGCCTCGCCATCACCATGGACTTTGCGTTGGGCATTCCGCTGACCATTACGTTTGGCTGGCGGACGTTTTTCGGCGTGCTGGCAGTGCTCACGCTGATCGTCGGCATCCTCGATCTGATCTTTGTGCGCGACAATCCGCAGGATATCGGCATCAAGGACTTCATCTGGGAAGTGGCCAAACCGGTCGGCTCGGCCACGGCCTCGCTTTGGGAGGTCTTCAAGCGGCGCTGGGTTTACGTCGGCGCTCTCGGCATCGGCGGCTGCACCTTCGCGCTGTCGGGAACCGCAACCTGGGTCATCCCGACCTACATCACCGTGCAGGGCATGCCCGTCAGTAATGCGGCGCTGGTGGGTACCGCCATGGGCTTGTCGCAGGTGTTGTTCCTGGTCATCGGCGGCTATGTCACCGATTGGCTCGACAACCGCCCCGCGGTCATCAAGTTCGGTGCGTTCCTTTGCGTGCTCGTCGGATTGTCCTTCCTCCTCACCGCGATTAACCCGATGGGCTTCGGCTGGCTCTTGCTGATTGCAGCGCTGAGCGGTTCGTCGGTGTTCGCCGGCGGCGCGATCTTTAGCCTGGTCAGCCAGAAATATCCCGACCGTCTCGTCCCGGCGGCAATCGGCTACGCCGAGGTCATGGGTGTGTTCGCAACCTTCCTGTCGCCGTCGCTGATGGGCGCGGTGATCAACATCACCGGCTCGTTCGCCTGGGCGTTTATCGCCTACACCATCTGCGAGGTGCTCGTGCTGATCGTGTTGCTGGTGTTGGCGCGCGACCCGGCGGGCAGCGTGGCGGCGCAGCCGGCATCGGCGCACTGACCGCGGCATAGCGATGATCATCGGCGGCCTGCCTCGATCGACGGCAGGCCGCATTTTTTTGAAAAAGCGAAATTCTACGGCGAGATCAGCAGGCGATGAACGAGATCGGTGCGATTGACCGCGCCGAAGCGCCTGCACAGATTGTGCACGTGCTCCTTGACCGTATAAACCGAAATGCCGAGCTGATTGGCGATCGCTTTGTTCGGTTGCCCCCGGCACAAGAGCTGTGCCACCTCGCGTGAGCGTACCGGAAGGCGGTCTAACGGGCTAACGCCATCAAGGGTGCCGGCTTCGCCGAGCCGATCATCGCCGGCGGTCAGGAAATCGCACCAGTCGTCACTGGCGTCGCCCGACAACTCGCAGCGCAGCCGCTCACGCCCGCGCATCGCCGACAGAGCAAGTGAAGCGGCGCGGCACATCAAGTCGAGCCGCTTGACGTGCACTTCTTCGAAGGGACGCCGGTCGTGCGCGGTCGCGGCAAACATCGCGCCGACCACTCGACCGTCGACGATGAAGGCGCCGCCCATATTGTGAAAAAAGCCCCAGCCGCGCAGGAACTCGTGGTTGCCGGAATGCCGCCACCGCGCCGGTCCATAGAAATGAAAACCGTCGATGGTGCGGCGGTCGGAGACGATGCAGTCGAGCATGGTGTCGGAACGGCAATACTCGCGCTCGTACTGATCGAGAAAACCCTGCGGCGCCAGGCGGCTCGACACGTACCGCAACTGCTCGCCGCGATCAAACAGATAAATGCCCATCGCCACCTTGCCGACCATGGTATCGGCTTGACTGAACAGCGCGGCGCGTAACGCGGTGAGGGACCGACAGTCGGCGATACGAAACGCGGCTTGGCTCAACTCCGCGATCGACAAATCTAAATTGGCGGACTGGGTCGTGCCGCCGGGGGTCATGGCGCAACGCCTTCAGAAAACGGCTCAACGCTTTCATTTTAAATTTAAAATGAAATGGCACTGAGTCAAATGCCCAAACTTATCGCAGGGCCTGATCTTTTTCTCCTCAGGCGGTCGTCATCTGCGGGACGCTAAACTCCCAACACCGCATGTTCGGTATAGGCGAGGTCGCCGAGCCGCGGGCGCAACGGGCCCTTAAAATACTTCGGCATATTGCCGCGGCTGTACCAGCCGAACAGTCCGGGTATGGCTGCATTGGCGTCGATGATGACGAAGGGTCTGCCACAACGCGCGAGCCGGCGCCCGATCGGACCGGCAAAGCGCACGAAATCGGCGACATCGCGACAGTAGATCAGTTGCGCGCAGGGGATGACGCCGCGAACCAGGCGCGGGCGGAGCACAAACGGATAAGCGCGCCCGGACGTGGCGCACCACAGGCTGATGCAGCCATGCTCCGCATGCTGGCGCAACATCTGTTGATCGCCGGCGTCGAAGTCCACATCCGGTTGTTCTGCCGCATCGAAGACTTTGACGCGCGGTCCGCCGAATAGACCGTGCAGCATCGGCAGCGCGATAAAGATGCCGTCACAATAGCGCGAGAACCCCTGCGCTTCGATGATCGGCCGCGTATGGGGCGCCGAAGAGACGTTCAGGTAGGTCACATCTTTGTGCCGCAGCGCCTGCGATACCAACAGTGGCGCGTAGGTACGGAACGGCGGATCGACATACCAGCTGGAGAGATTGCAGCGGATCGTTTCGGTCTCGCCCGCCCGGATGGTCGAGCAGATCAACAGGATGGCGCCGACGGCGACGCCGGCGCTTTCCAACAGGTAACCATATTTCGGCAAACCGGCCGGCGTGTCGTGCCGGGCCAATTGCGCGAACGCGCCGAGCCAGAATTCCCGGTCATGGGCCGGAAATCCGCGCGCCAATAGCGACGCAACAGCCTTGATATCGGCTTCGTCGATTTGCCGGCAGCGCAATCCCGAAGCGGGGGCAACCATAGGCGTTGACCACGAGCAGTTCGTGAACTTGATCGTAAGTGTTGCGCGAATATACGGAAGCCGAGTGAAAAAACAGTAGGCGCGGCAATGTCGGTAAAATTAACCATAATCGATCAGATGGAACAGATTGCGCGCGAGCACGGCAAGATTCTCGCGCCACTTAAAGAGGATCTGGTCCTCGCCGATTGTGGCCTCGACTCGCTCGGCTTTGCCGTCCTGGTCGCGCGCCTCGAGGATAAGCTGGGTATCGACCCGTTCACCGCCGCCGAGGACGCTTTTTTCCCGGTGACGCTTGGCGAGTTCGTCAAAGTTTACGAGCATGCCCGTCACTGACGCGCCGGCGCTGCGCGACGCCATCGCCAACGCTTCGGCAGCCTGCTTCTTCTGGGATCGCGCGGGCTGCGCGCGCTTTACCGATCTCAACCGCGGAACGAGCCTTGGCGGGCGCTGCGCAGAACTCGCCGGCCGCTCCGTCCTTGTCGCCACCGCAAGCCAACTAACAACGGCGCTGGCCCTGATCGAGCTTGACGGCGCCGCGCGCCGGCTCCTGATCCTGCCGCCCGATGCCGAGAGCGATCACCTTGGCGCGGTCGTCGAAGCCGCCGGTATCGACGCGGTGATCGTCGATAGTGCAACGCCGGCCGATCGGGCATCTGATATTCCGCTGCGCGTGAACTGTTCGCCGCCGATCGTAGCGGCAACGGTCGACCCGCTCCCGCGGGTCAAGACGGAGTGGATATTGATGACGTCCGGCACCACTGGAGTGCCGAAGCTCGTGGCGCACGATCTTGAGGGCCTCACGGCGGCGATGCGAACGCCAAGTCCGGCCGACGGCGCCGAGGTGTGGGGCACGTTCTATGACATCCGCCGTTACGGCGGACTGCAAATTTATCTGCGCGCCGTGTGCGGCGGAGCCTCGCTCGTTCTGTCCAGCGCCGGCGAAGCGGTCGGCGATCATCTGGCGCGCCTTGCCGAGCATGGCGTCACCCATCTTTCGGGCACGCCCTCGCAATGGCGGCGCGCCTTGATGGTGCCGGCGATCCGCAATGTCGCGCCGCGTTACGTTCGCCTGTCCGGCGAGATCGCCGATCAGGCGATTCTCGATAGCCTGCGTGCCGCGTTCCCGGCTGCAGTCATCGGCCACGCTTACGCTTCGACCGAAGCCGGGGTTGTCTTTGACGTCAATGACGGCCTCGCCGGCTTCCCGGCGGATTATGTCGGCGGCGTTCGCGACGGTGTTGAATTGAAAATAGCCGATGGCTCGCTGCGAGTGCGCTCGCGCGGCGCAGCCTTCGGCTACGTTGGCAGCGGACAGTCACTCGCCGACGCGGATGGCTTCGTCGATACCGGTGACATCCTCGAACGACGCGGCGAGCGCTACCATTTTGCCGGCCGCACGGGCGGCATCATCAATATCGGCGGTTTGAAGGTGCATCCGGAAGAGATCGAGGCGGTGATCAACCGGCACCCGCAGGTGCGCATGTCGCTGGTGCGGCCCAAGCAGAACCCGGTGACCGGCGCAGTCGTGGTCGCCGACGTGGTGCTCAAGAGCGAAGGCGAGGGGGCGCGTAAGATCGAACTGAAAGACGATATTCTCAAGTTCTGCCGCGAAACGCTGCCGCGCCACAAAGTGCCGGTGGCGATAAGTTTCGTGCCGGCGCTCAGGGTCGCCGCCAGTGGTAAACTGTTGCGCCGCCAAGGATGAAACGAATGTCGGGGGCGGGGGGCAAGCGGATACGCAGCGTGCTGGTGACCGGTGGCAGTCGCGGCCTCGGCCTCGCCATTGCGCAAAAGCTTTGCGGCTGCGGCTATCGCACGATCGCGCTGGCGCGAAAGAAGAACAAAGAACTCACGGCTGCGCTGGCGCAAGCCGAGCGGGTAGGAGAGGGTGCTCTGCATTTCGTGCCCTTCGATCTCGGCAACGTCGATGCGATACCGGCCCTGGTGCGCGATCTGCGCAAGGAATTCGGTCCCCTGTTCGGTCTGGTCAACAACGCGGCCGTCGGTTTCGAAGGCGCGCTTGGCGTGATGCACAACAGGCGGATCGAGGAGATGGTGCGCGTCAACACGCTGTCGCCCATCGTGCTGACGAAGTATGTGGTGCGGTCGATGATGTCGGAGGGCGCGGGCCGCATCGTCAACATGGCCTCGATCATCGGCTTTACCGGCTATAGCGGGCTCGCGGCTTACGCCGCGACCAAAACGTCGATGGTCGGCTTCACCCGCTCGCTCGCCCGTGAAGTCGGGCGCTTCGGCATCAACGTCAACGCGGTCGCGCCCGGATTTATCGCCACCGACATGACGCAAATCTTCACTGAAGCGCAGCGGGAGCAAATCGCGCGGCGCAGCGCGCTGCGCCGTTTCGCCGAAGTCGAGGATGTCGCCAACGCGGTGGAGTATCTGCTGAGCGACAAGGCGCGCAACATCACCGGTACGGTGCTCACCGTCGACGCCGGCGCGACCGCCTAAAGCTAACGCCAAACGTCGCTTTTTCGACTAGAATGATCGCTGAACTTCAGCCGGAGCGAAGCGACCTCACCGTGAGTCCGACCATTTTCATCGTGCTGGCGGGCGTCATGGGCGCTTGCGGCGTCATCCTCGCGGCGGCCGGCGCGCATGCGGCGCCGCATGCCGGCCTCGATAGCGCAGCGTATCTGCTTCTCTTTCATGCCGTTGCGCTGCTCGGCGGCATAGCGCTGATGCAGCAGGGGCTATTGTGGCGGCCATTGGCGCTCCCGGCGCTGATCGGCTTCGTCCTCGGCGCGGCGTTGTTTTCCGGCGATGTTGCGCTTCGCGCCTTCGTCGGCCATCGCCTGTTCCCGTTGGCCGCGCCGTCAGGCGCCATCATTTTGATCGCCGCCTGGCTCGTTCTGGCCGCAGCCGCCGTCGGCGTTTTGCTGCACCGCCCTTAGGGCCGGCGGCGCCCGATTTGGGCGTGAAAATTGCATGGCCGCCCATGGCTTTGAGAGCCTTGCGGGGAGTGCCATGAGCGAGCCTGTCCATCCGGTCGATCAGATACTGCCGCTGCCGAAGCTCGGCGCGCTGGGACTGCAGCATGTGCTGGTGATGTACGCCAACGCGGTCGCGGTACCGTTGATCATCGGCG
Organism: uncultured Hyphomicrobiales bacterium; assembly: GCA_964459765.1. Classification (GTDB taxonomy): domain Bacteria; phylum Pseudomonadota; class Alphaproteobacteria; order Rhizobiales; family Xanthobacteraceae; genus BOG-931. The sequence goes on from CAYWNY010000004.1 coordinate 36,477, forward strand.
GAGCGTTGCATTTGCCGAAAGATCAGATGGCCATGCTGATCAACGCCGATTTGTTTGCTTGCGGGATTGCCACCCTGATTCAGACCGTCGGTTTTGGCCCCTTTGGCATCCGTCTGCCGATTATCATGGGCGTGACCGCCGTGTCGATTTCGCCGATGCTGGCGATGGCGGCGATGCCCGGCGTCGGACTGACCGGCATTTACGGGGCCGTGCTGGTCGGCGGCATTTTCGGGCTCTGCGTCGCGCCGTTCGTCAAGTACGTGCTGCGCTTCTTCCCCGCGGTCGTGACCGGCACCATTATCACCATGATCGGCGTGGTGCTGATGCGGGTCGGCGTGAACTGGGCCGGTGGCGGCGCCGGCAAGGCGGATTTCGGCGCCGCCGGCTACCTCGCGGTGGCGGGGATGGTGCTCCTTCTCATTCTCCTCGTGATCAAATTCGCCCGCGGCTTCGTGCAGAATGTCGCGGTGTTGATCGGCATCACGGTCGGCTATCTCACCACGATCGCACTTGGCTGGACCGACTTTACCGGCATCAGCGACGAGCCGATCCTGCGCGTGGTCATGCCGCTGCAGTTCGGGATACCGCAATTCTATCTGATCCCCTGTCTGACCATGTGCCTCGTCGTGACCATCGTCTTCATCGAGGCGACCGGCATGTTTCTCGCGCTCGGTGCTATGACCGGGCGCAAGGTTGACGCCGACGATGTGAAACGCGGATTACGCGCCGACTCGCTCGGCACCGTCATCGGCGCGATCTTCAATACCTTCCCTTACGTTTCCTATTCGCAGAATATCGGCTTGGTCGGCGTCACCGGCGTGTATAGCCGCTGGGTCTGCGTCGCCGGCGGCATCATCATGCTCGTCCTCGGCCTCATCCCGAAGCTTGCCTTCATCGTCGCCTCCGTGCCGCAATGCGTGCTCGGCGGCGCCGGCTTCATCATGTTCGGCATGGTGGCGGCGACCGGCATCAAGATTTTGTCGACCGTCGATTACGTCAAGCAGCGCCACAGCGTCCTGGTGGTCGCGATCTCGATCGGCTTTGGCCTCATTCCGATCGTCTCGCCGAATTTTTTCCACGTCTTTCCGGATGCGCTCAAGCCGATCTTCGGCGACGGCATCATTCTCACCTCGATCTCCGCCGTGGTGCTGAACGCCTTCTTCAACCGTACCACTGCCGAGCAGGCCGAGGCCGAGACGCTGATCGCCGCGCAAGCCGCCGAGCACATTTGACGCCTCGTTTGGTGTCGTTGTCGGGGTTATCCGGCCGACCTATCCTTTCCGGTGACGGGGAGTAAAAGGGCGGCCGGATGATCCGCTGGTTTTCGACGTTGCTCGCCACCTGGATGGCCGTTCACGGCGCGCCACCGCCGTTGCAGGCTGCGCAATCGGGCCTACGGCCGGATGCCGACACGGCGGCGTTGGTCGCCGAGGTGCGCAAAAGCTTCACCGTGCACGGCAAGCAGATCCCGCCTGGGATTTTCTTCGATTTCGGCGACAGCGACCTCGCCGATTCAGGCAATATCTGGGTTACGGTGAATGTGGCCGCCGCCACCGGCAGCAACCTCTACTTCGACGACATTACCGCGACGGGCGGCTGGTTTTCGCAAAAGCCGCTGAAGGGGCGACCGCATGCCGGGGAGGAGATTTCCTATACTTACGAGGGTGCGACCGATAACGGGCTGTTGGTGGTCGTGACGAGCTACGGCGGCGGCGGCTCCGGGCGCTTCTTAAGCCTGCATGTTCTTGATCTGGCGCCGGTGCACGCCATCGACATCGAAGGCAAGCCTTATTGGCAGATCAATCTGACTTTGCTGCGCACCATCCCGCTCGGCGACCGGTGGATCGGCGAAGTCAGCATCGCCAAGAATTCGATCAAGATCGTGACTACCCGCAGCGGTCCGGCTGACGATAGCGGGGAGCGGCGCACGATGACGGTCCTGGCGGAACGGCCGTGATCCAAGGCCTCGCTTACAGTCTCACCTTGCCGGCCCGAATACGGCAGTAAAGCTCGTCGTCGAGCCGAATGTAAGTTTTCGCAGTCGGGTGCGCAAAAAAGATCGGATCGTCTGTCGCGGCCGGATCGAAGCCGTCGTGCTGCAGATCGCTCTTGGCGTGCTTGAAGGTCGACGTCGCGGCGACGCCGCCGGTGATGCGAACAAACAACGGGCATGCGTAAGCCGGCAACTGCCGGGCCAGGTGTTCACGTAATCCGGCAAGGTCGACATCGGCGTCCGCGACGATAGCGGCCATTCCGGCCTTCCCCTCGGTTCCGGGCACCGTCACGCCGTAGACGACCGCTTCTTTAATGCCGGCAGACGCCCCGACGGCGCCGGCGACTTCGGCGGTCGAAACATTCTCGCCTTTCCAACGAAACGTATCGCCGATGCGGTCGACAAAATAATAAAAGCCGCTCGCGTCCATGCGCATGAGATCGCCGGTGCGGAACCAGGCGTCACCAGGTTCGAATGCATTGCGTAGAATCTTGCGCTCGGTTTCGGCGCGGTCGCTGTAGCCTTCGAAATCGCCGCCGGCCTGCGACGGGCGACCTGGAATGCGGCTGATGGCTTCACCGGTTTCGCCGGTGGCACAGCGGATGCAAAAGCCATTCGCGTTGCGCGCTGGCTCGCCTGCGCTGGCATCGAACTGCACCAGCGCCAGCGGGAAGCGAGAAGCGAGGAAGGGCGGAATGCGGCCGACGGCGCCGACCTTGCCTTCGACGTTATAGAGCGACACGTTGGCTTCGGTTGCGGCGTAGAACTCGAGGATACGCGGAATGGCGAACCGATCCTGGAATTTCTCCCAGACGTCGGCGCGCAGTCCGTTGCCGCAACAAAGCCGCAGCCGATGCGCGCGCTCCTGCATGGTGGGCGGCGCGTTGAGCAAGTAACGCGCAAGCTCGCCAATGTACTGGAACAGGGTGCAGTCGCTCTCGACGATATCGTCCCAGAAATGCTGCGCCGAGAATTTTTCGGCGATCAGCACCGAACCGCCACGCACCAACAGCGCGCCGGTCGCCACCACGCCGCCGATGCTGTGATGCATCGGCAGGCAGTTATACATGCGGTCGTCGGGGCCGGTATTCGTCAGCCCGGCGAACCACAGACTCCATTGCAGCAGTCGCCGATGACTGACATTGGCCGCCTTCGGCAGGCCCGTCGTGCCGGAGGTGTAGATCAGCAGCGCACGATCGGCGATGGTCACCGGGCGGCGCTCCGTCGCCGTCAACGGCTCGCCCGCAAAGCGCATGACCGCGTGGTCGATTCGCTCCGGCATGGCATTATCGCCGCCGTGCCACCAGACTTTGACGCCGGGCGTCAGTTGCGCCGCGATGCTTTGAATTGCGGCGGAATATTCGGCGGCGGCGATGATGTGACGGGGCGAGGCGATCCCGATGCAGTGAATGAGCGAGGGGCCGCGCAGCTGCGTGTTGAGGAGCGCCACGATGACGCCCACGCTGGTCAGGCCGAGCCAGATCGCCATGTAGTCCGGGCAGTTCGGCAACATCAGGCCGACGACGTCGCCCTTGACGAGCTTTTGCTCCAGTGCCCAGCGCGCGTAGCGGTTGGCGCGTTCGGTGAGCGCGCCATAGGACAAGCGGTCTTCCTTGGACAACAGCGCCGGCGCGTCGCCGTGACGCTGCGCCACGTCCGCGATGACGTGGCAGAGCAGCCGCTGCGGGTTTTGCGCAATCGGCGCGGTAGCCTCGAGCGCGCGCACCCAATCGCGCAACGCCGTCTCGGCGCCCGCGGTTTTGAGCCGCCTGCGTTCGGTTTCGATCACCGCCATGGCGGGCATGATCGCGCAATAAAGTGAATCTTTTGCTTTGTGATTGTCTAAAATTTTACGGTTCTCGGCAGCCCTGCGTGCGAAGCACGCGCCGCGAGGCGCTGCTTACTCATAACATTAAGGTTATTTGTTCGAATCCGCCGCAGTTGCGTTGCTAGTCAGTCGCGCCACGAATAAGAAACCGCACGGGGGTATAGTGGGCGAGGGACAAAAATCGCGACGCGGCGGGAAACATGAAAAGCGATACGGTCGCCGTCCACGGCGGGTACGAGACTGAGCCCACGACCAGGGCCGTCGCGGTGCCGATTTACCAGACCGTCGCCTACGAATTCGACAGCGCCGATCACGGCGCCGCGTTGTTCAACCTCGAAGCCGAGGGCCACCGTTACAGCCGCATCAGCAATCCGACGGTCGCGGTGCTCGAGCGTCGCGTCGCGGAACTCGAAGGCGGCGTCGCGGCATTGTGCGTGAGCTCCGGCCAGGCGGCGCTCAATTACGCGCTGCTCAATCTCACGGCTATCGGCAGCAATATTGTCTCCGTCCGGCAGCTTTACGGCACCACGCACACGTTGTTCGCTCACGTCCTGCCGAACCAGGGCATCCAGGTTCGCTTTGCAGACGGCGACCGTACCGGCGCGGTCGAAAAGCTGATCGACGACAACACCCGCGCGATCTTTTGCGAAAGCATCGGCAATCCGGCGGGCAACATTTGTGATATCGAGGCGCTGGCGGCGGTCGCCAAGCGGCACGGTGTTCCGCTTGTCGTCGACAATACGGTGGCGACGCCGATTCTTTTGCGCCCGATCGACTACGGCGCTGACGTCGTCGTCCACTCGCTGACCAAATTCATGGGCGGTCACGGCACCACCATCGGCGGCGCCATCGTCGATTCCGGGCGTTTCCCCTGGAAGCAACACGCCCGCCGCTTTCCGATGTTCAACGAGCCGGACGCCTCCTATCACGGCCTGATCTACACCGAGCATTACGGCGACGCCGCCTATATCGCCCGCTGCCGCAGCGTTTATCTGCGCACCACCGGCTCGGTTCTGGCGCCGCTGTCGGCCTTTTTGTTGCTGCAAGGCATCGAGACGGTGGCGCTGCGCGTCGAACGCCATGTGGAGAACGCGCGCCGCGTCGCCGAATTCCTGCGCAGTGACCCGCGCGTCGAATGGATCAATTATGCCGGCTTCGCCGACAATCCATATCATTCTCTGGCGCAGAAATATCTGGGTGGACGCGCCTGCTCGCTTCTAACGTTCGGTGTCAAAGGCGGCATCGACGGGGGCAAGGCATTCTATGACGCGCTCAAATTGTTCAAGCGCCTGGTCAACATGGGAGACGCCAAGTCGCTCGCCTGTCATCCGGCCTCGACGACGCATCGGCAGATGTCGGCGCAAGAGCAGGAACAGGCCGGCGTGCGCCCGGAAATGATCCGGCTGTCGATCGGCATCGAGCATATCGACGATATCCTCACTGATCTCGATCAGGCGTTGGCCGCGGCGCAGGCGTTTGGTCCTGCGCCGTTGATCGCGGCGGAATAGGAGCGCGCCAGCGATGCCGCTTCTTCTCGACACGGCTCGATCCGGCACAGCCGCCGACCTGCGCGGCAGCAATTGTCTCACCATCGGGCTCGTCAACAATATGCCCGACGCGGCGCGCGAAGCGACCGAACGGCAATTCATCGATCTCTTGCGCGCCGCCGCCCACGGCGCGGTGATTTGCGTCAAATTATTCTCGATCCCCGATGTGCCGCGGAGCCAAGAGGCGCGGCGAGAGCTCTCCGGTCGCTATCGCGACGTTGCGGAGCTTTGGGATGCCGCGCTTGATGGACTGATCGTCACCGGAACCGAGCCACAGGCCGCAAGCCTGCAAGACGAACCGTATTGGCAGGATTTGGTCAGGCTCATCGAGTGGGCACGAGCTAACACGTCGTCGACCATCTTCTCCTGCCTTGCCGCCCATGCCGCGGTGCAGCACATGCACGGCATCGAGCGCCGGTCGCGCAAGGACAAATTGTGCGGGGTGTTCGATTGTGTGCCGGCCGCCGACCATCCGCTGCTTGCGGGAATGGCCGCGCCGCTTCGCGTGCCGCATTCGCGCCACAACGATTTGTCCGAGCCGGTGTTGCGCGCCTGCGGCTATCGCATTCTCACCCGCTCGGTGGCGGCGGGTGTCGACGCCTTTGCCGACGACCGCGGCCCGTCTTCGCTGTTTGTCTTCTTCCAGGGCCACCCCGAATATGCGACCGATTCGCTGCTACGCGAGTATCGCCGCGATGTCGGCCGCTACCTGCGTGGCGAGCGGGATCAGTATCCGGCGGCGCCGCAGGGCTATCTGGGTGAAACGGCCGCAAGTGTCGCGGAGGCCTTTGGGGTGCGCGCAGCCGGTCTGCGCGATCCGGCACTGCTGGCCGATTTTCCGATGAACGCGCTTGTGGCGGATCTCGAGAACACCTGGCGGACGGCCGCGCTTGGCATCTATGAAAACTGGGTGAATCACCTTAAGGACCGAAAAGCGGAGCGGCGGCCGCAGGTGGCGTTTGGGCAGAAAGCCCGCCGCGAGCGCTCGCGGCAATTCGCCGGTTAAGCTTTTTCGCGGCGGATCGCCTAAGGAGGCACCATGGCGCAGCCTGTCGTCTTTGCTGTCCCGGCCGAAATTGATTTGCCCCCGGCTCCGATAAATCCCGATTGGATTATCGAGGGGAACCCGCAAGCCCATGCCGAGGATTTGGTGCGCAGCGCCGATGGCACCTGCACGATTGTGGCGTGGTCCTGCACTCCCGGGCGCTTCAACTGGCATTATGCCGTTGACGAGACCTTGCATGTGATCTCGGGCGAAGCTTTCGTCACTGACGAGAAAGGCGAAGTGCGTCGACTTGGTCCCGGCGACATGGTCTTTTTTCCCGCCGGCAGCCACAGCCGCTGGCACGTGACGCAGGAGGTGAGGAAGCTTGCGGTGTGCCGGCACGCGATGCCGGGGCTGTTGGGCTTGGCTTTGCGCGTCTGGAACCGGGCGATCTGCCGCCTAACGGGCTTCTATACGGTGGAGGTTCCGGTAACTGGCAAACAGGCCGAGCGAGCCACAGATATGCGCACGGCCTCGGCTTGAGACTTGGCAAGCCGCGACATTGACAAGCCCGCCGCGCATCCCTTAATCAACGCCAAAAGGCGGGAATTAGCTATGAAAGTCCGTAATTCGTTGAAATCCTTGCGCGGCCGTCACCGGGACAACCGCATCGTGCGCCGCAAGGGCCGGGTCTACGTAATCAATAAGACCCAGCGGCGCTTTAAAGCGCGCCAAGGCTAAAGCACGTCAAGGCTGACGGCTGACTGCCGCGTTTTTAACGCACTTATGAGCGAATTTCAGCCTTGCCGCGCCCGGCGTGGCGGTTAGGATTCGCATATGGCTTCTCGATTCCTTTCGGCCATCGGCGTTGGCGCAGGTTTGCTCGCGCTCGGTATTTTGCCGTCGGTTGCGCAAAACATTCCGGAACATTCGCCGGCGCCCGGCTGGGTGGCGCCGCCGAGCGATTTACCGCGCCCCGGACGTGGCGACCGTCCGGTCACGGTCGATACTCTGTTCGAAGCTCTCAAGATCGCGCCCGACGCCGAGACCGCCAAAGCCATCGAAGACCGCATTTGGGCGCTGTGGATGGTTTCCGGCAGCGACACCTGCAACCTGCTCATGGGGCGGGTGAAGGCGGCGGCCGACGAAAGGGACTATGACCTCGCCATCAAGCTGCTCGACGCGGTGATTGAGCTTAAGCCCGGCTACACCGAAGCGTGGAACCGGCGCGCCACCCTCTATTATCTGCAGAAGGACTACGGGCACGCGCTCACCGATATTCTTCAAGTCTTGGCGCGCGAGCCGCGGCATTTCGGCGCGCTGTCCGGTCTCGGTCTGATCCTGCAGGAAATCGGCGACGATAAACACGCGCTCGAGGCCTATCGCCGGGCGCTGATCATCGATCCTCATCTGGAACACCTGGGCGACGTCGTCAAGACGCTCAGCGAGAAGGTCGAGGGGCGCGACATTTGACGCGCCCCGGCGCCCGGGCTTGACCCGGCGATCCGTTTTATCGACTAAGCTTGCATCGGCTGGCAGCGCCGCGCACGACTTCGGCCGGCTGTTGCCTTCTCGTTGTCGCCACGGCCATAAACGAAAGGAATTGAGGGAATATCGATGAGCGATATTGCTGCCGACAAGGTCGCCATCCGCGAGTTGGTCGAAGGGTGGGCGCTGTGGCGTGACGCACGTCTGTGGGACCGGTTCCGCACCGTGTGGCATCCCGAGGGCCGCATGATCGCGACCTGGTTCCAGGGCGGTTTCGAGGAATTCATCAAGGTCAATGATCAAGGCTGGGCGCGCGGCGTCCGAATCCTGCATTTTCTCGGCGGGTCTACGGTCGACGTCAGCGGCGACCGCGGGATCGCCGTGACCAAAATGACCATTTCGCAGCGCGCGCCGGTCGAGGGCGTCATCTGCGACGTGGTCTGCACCGGCCGCTTCTATGACTTTTTCGAAAAGCGCGCGGGCCGTTGGGGCTTGGTGCTGCGCCAGCCGATCTATGAGAAGGATCGTCTCGATCCGGTTGATCCGGCGGCGAAGCTCAACCTCGATCGGAATCTGCTCGACAGTTTTCCGGAAGGCTACCGGCACCTCGCCTATCTGCAGAACAAGATCGGCTATAAAGTGAAGCTCGATATGCCGCTGATCGAGGGACCGGCACTCGATGCCATCTATGCCCGCGGCGCGCGCTGGCTTGCTGGCGGAGACCTATGAGCGGGGACACGATGTCACGGTTTCGCGGCGACGCCGGCGGACGATCCGAACAATGACCACGCTGATCGTCGTCGTCGCGGTTTTTTGCGCTGGTTGGGTCGTCACCGTCGTTGGCAGGCGGCTGATCGACCGGGCGCATCGGCCGCGCGGGAGCTTTATCGAGATTGACGGTTTCCGCCAGCATGTCGTCGATATGGGAAGCGGCAGCACGCCGCAGGGCACGCTGCCGGTCGTGCTGCTGCACGGCGCCGGCTCCAATCTTGAGGACATGTTTCTCGCGCTTGGCGAAAAACTCGCTGCGCGCCACCGCGTCATCCTGGTCGATCGACCCGGTCTCGGCTTTAGCGAGCGCGCGGCGGGAACCGGCGGTTCGCCCGCTTATCAGGCGGCCGTTTTGGGCCGCGTGCTCGATCGGCTCGGCGTCGATCGCGCCATCATCGTCGGTCATTCCTGGGGCGGGACGATGGGGCTAGCTCTCGCACTCGATCACCCGCAGCGCGTCGCCGGGCTCGTGCTGATCGCGCCGGCGACGCATCCCGGGCTGTGGGGAATGAAGCGGCTGAATTCTTTTTTGGCCGGGCCGGCGGGACGGTTCTTCGCCTACACATTGGCGCTGCCGTTCGGCGCGCTGTTGATGCGGCCCGGTTCGCGTGCGGCGTTCCGCCCGCAGCCATTCCCGCAGCGCTATGTCAAGCGCAGCGCCGCGATGCTGGTGCTGCGGCCGGTAACGCTGATGGCCAACTGGGCCGATGTCGGTGAGCTCGACGAATTTCTGGTCGAGCAATCGGCGCGCTACGGCGATCTTACGGTTCCCACCATCGTGCTCCAGGGCGACAGCGATCCGCTGGTGCAGCCGGCGGCCCACTGCATGCGGCTTGCCGCCGCCGCATCATGCGTGAAGGTCGACGTGCTGCCGGGCTATGGACACATGCTCCACCACGGCGCCGCCGACCGGGTTGCGGCGGCGGTCGAGGACATTGCCGCGCAGGCGAACAACAAATAAGCCGCGCAGCGCGGCGGTTCACCCTTCGCCGGCTTCCTGCCCGCCGACGAACGCGACGCGGATCATGTTGGTGGTGCCCGGCGTGCCGAGCGGCACACCGGCGACGATAATGACCCGCTGTCCGGCCTTGGCGAAGCTTTCCCGAAAGGCAATACGGCAGGCGCGTTCGACCATGTCATCCTGATCGCGCGCGTCTTCGGCGACTACGCAATGCACGCCCCATACCAGGGATAACTTGCGTCCGGTCGCGGTCAGCGGCGAGATCGCGATGATCGGCGGCTTGGGTCGTTCGCGCGACACGCGCATGCCGGTGAAGCCCGAAGACGTCCAACAGACGATCGCCGCAAGGTCGAGGGTCTCGGCCACCTGGCGCGCCGCGGCGGCGATGGCGTCGGCGCCGGTCGGCTCCGGCTCGGTGTGCAGCACGTGCAACGAGGGCCCGTACATGCCTTCGTTCTCCGCGGCTTCGGCGATCCGGTTCATGGTTGCGACCGCCTCGACCGGATATTGCCCGGCCGCCGATTCCGCCGACAGCATGATGGCGTCGGCGCCGTCAAAGATCGCCGTCGCCACGTCGGAGACCTCGGCGCGCGTCGGTACCGGGCTCGCGATCATCGATTCCAGCATTTGCGTCGCGACGATAACCGGCTTGCCGGCGCGCCGGCAGGCGCGCGTCATTTCTTTCTGCACGCCGGGAACGCGTTCCAGCGGCATTTCGACGCCGAGATCGCCACGCGCGACCATGAGCGCGTCGGCGAGATCGAGGATGTCGTCGAGCCGCGCGACCGCTTGCGGCTTCTCGATCTTGGCCATCACCGCGGCGCGCCCGCGGGTGATTTTTTTGGCCTCCGCGATGTCTTCCGGACGTTGAATGAACGACAGCGCCACCCAGTCGACGCCGGCGACGAGCGCCGCTTCAAGATCAGCGAGATCTTTCGCCGTCAGCGCCGCGACCGGGATGACGGTATCGGGCAGGCTCACGCCTTTGCGGCTGGCGATTTTGCCGCCGACGGTGACGCGGGTAACGATGCGTTGCGGTTCGGCTTCGGTCACGGTGAGGCGGAGCTTGCCGTCGTCGATCACGAGCGCGTCGCCGGCTTTAATGGCGGCAAAGATTTCCGGATGCGGCAGGTTGACGCGTCGGCCGTCGCCCGGTGCTGGATCGGTGTCGAGAATGAAATCTTGCCCGGCGTCGATCTGCGCGAAGTCATCGGCGAAAGCGCCGAGCCGCAATTTCGGTCCTTGCAAGTCGACCAGAATACCAATCGGTCGAGCCCACTCGGCCTCGACTGCGCGGATGCTGGCAATGAGCTCGCGCATCTTATCGTGGCCGGTGTGACTCATGTTGATGCGGAAGACGTCGGCGCCGGCCTGGAACAGGCGGTCGATGATCGCGCGGCTCGAAGAGGCCGGACCGAGCGTCGCCACCACCTTGGTGCGCCGCTGCCGCCTCATTGTTTGGGGTTTCCGGATGGAGCAGCGGGCGGGTTCGCCGCGCCGGGCGCTCCGCGCGCGCCGGCCGGCGGATTAGCTGCGGGAGGCGGACCCGGCGCCAGCGGGTTGCCGGCCGGCAACGGACGCTGCGGCGCCTGTTCGCTCGACTCGGTCAGTTGCACGGTCCAGGTGCGCTGCTCGCCGGTGTCGACTTCGAAAAAGCCGGTCCGGTCAAAGCCGCGCGCCAGGCAATCGCCGATGCCGCGGATGGTGAATTCCTTGTCGCGGGTGCACATGAAGGCTTGGCCCATCCATTCGCCGCCGCGATCATAATCGATGGCATAGACATAATAATAACGGGCGACGAGATTGCCCTTGAGCACCGTTTCACAGGTGCGTGCCGGCAAGTTCCACCAGCCTTCCGTGGCCCAGCCGTCGCCGTCCTTGTAGCCGACGGCGACGCCAACCCGGCTGGCCGTGTTGTTGCACAGCCGGAAATCCGCTGCTGCGGGCGCGGATGAGGCGGCCAGCATGGCGGGCGCGAACAGGCTTGCCGCAATCACGCCAGCGCGCGTTTTGAGAAGAATCCCCTCGGTCATCCCGGTTCAGAATCCGGTCAATTCCCACCTCCGTCAACGACGATGGCGCGAAAGTCGTTGACGTTGGTGAACGTCGGGCCGGGCCGCAGCAAATCGCCGATGCGGTTGAAAAACCCCGTGGAATCGTTGTCGGCGAGAAAGGCGGCGGGATCGAGGCCGACGGCGCGGGCGAGCGTTGAGGCGTCGACAAAGGCGCCAGCCGGGTCGTCGGCGCGGCCGCTGCCGCCGTCGGTTCCATCGGTATCGCCGGCAATCGCGGCAATTCCGGTGGCGCCATCAAGATGAAGCGCCAGCGCCAAAGCGTATTCCTGGTTAGGTCCGCCACGGCCGTTGCCGCGCAACGTCACCGTTAATTCGCCGCCGGACAGAATCGCCGCTCGGCGTCCTTCGGCCTTGAGCGACAGCGCCAATCGCGCATGCCCCGCGGCAACCTCGCGCGCCTCGCCCTGCAAGCGGTCGCCGAGCATGATGCATTCGTAGCCTGCGGAGCGCGCCCGTTCGGCGGCCGCCAGCAGCGCGTCGGCCGGCCGGGCCGCGATCCGATAGTGGCCGCGCGCGAAGACCCCGTCGTCCGGCTTCGGCGTCTCGTTCACCGGATCGTCGAGCGCGCGCGTCACCGCGTCGGGCAAGTTCAACCGGTAACGGGCGACGATATCGCGGGCGTCGGCCAGCGTCGTCGGGTCGGGTACGGTCGGGCCTGAGCCGATCACCGCTGGATCGTCGCCGGGCACGTCGGAGATGGCCAAGGTGACGACCTTCGCGGGAAAAGCGCGTTTGAGGAGCCTGCCGCCTTTGATGCGCGAGAGATGCTTGCGCACGGTGTTGATCTCGTCGATGGCGGCGCCGCTTTGCAACAGCGCGCGAGTTACCGCCTGTTTCTCTTCGAAACTGACGCCCGGAGCGGGCGCGATCCAGTTTGCCGAGGCGCCACCGGAGAGCAGCACGAGGACGAGATCGTCGCCGTCCACTGCGTCCGCCATCTTGAGTGTTCGCCGCGCAGCGGAAAGGCCGGCTTTGTCCGGTACCGGATGTCCCGCCTCGACCACCGGAACATGCCGGGTCGGGCGGCCATAGCCGTGACGCGTCACCGCAAGCCCGGCGAGCCGCTCGGGCGGCAGCAGCGGCAGATAGCGGCCTTCGGCGATCTCGGTCATCGAGCCTGCGGCCTTGCCGGCGGCAAGGATGACAAGCCGGCCGCGCGGCGGCGGGTCGGGCAGGTTCGCTGGCAGGCAAACCGCCGGGTGCGCAGCCGCAACGGCGCTTTGGAACAGCGATTCGAGAAATTCGCGCATCGGCGTCGCCGGGATGTCGGCCTTGCTGGTCATCATGTCGATGTTACGGCGCGTCTGGAAAGACGGCCGCCGCACCTCTATGTTTCTAATATAAGGAATGAAGCATGATCCAATTGCGCTTGCGGAGAAAATCATGACCGCTGACGACCGAACCCGCGTGGAACTCGAAGCCGCCGTATACCGGCGTCTGGTCGAGCATTTGCGCTCGCGCACCGATGTGCAGAATATCGATCTGATGAATCTGGCCGGTTTCTGCCGCAATTGCCTGTCGAACTGGATGAAAGACGCGGCGGACGCCAAAGGCGTCGCCATGACCAAGGACGAGAGCCGCGAAATCGTCTACGGCATGCCCTACGACGAGTGGCGCGCCAAGTATCAGGCCGAAGCATCCGCGGCGCAAAAGGCGGCGTTCGAAAAAGCAAGTCAAAAGCATTGATCGCGCGCCGCGGCCGCCAATTCGCTGTGCAGTACTGTGGATGAGCGCTCGCGCGCCTTGACCTTGACGCGCCCAGTTTCGAAAACTTCTGACAATCATTCGCGCGTGACTTCTCCGAACGACGCCGATCACTTCGGAACCGCGCCGCATTGCCAGGAGTGCACGATGGCCAACGCTGCCGCCGCCACGGACGAACAATCCGTGCACCGCTTCGCCAAGGATCATCTCAAAGCTTTTGTCGAACGCGTCGAGCGCCTGGAAGAGGAGAAGAAGGCGATCACCGACGACGTGCGCGACGTCTATGCAGAAGCGAAAGCCAGCGGCTACGATGTGAAGGCGTTGCGTACGGTGGTGAAGCTGCGAAAGCAGGACGTCAACGAGCGCAAGGAGCAGGAAGCGATCCTGGAAACCTATATGCACGCGCTCGGAATGCTGGGATAAGGCGAGCGAAGGCGGCGCGCTACTGCAGCTGCGCGGTGCGCAGCGGGTAGGTCACCGTCGAGAGAAACACCACCGCGCTGCCGCTGAAACGGCCGGCATCGAGCCCGGGATTCGGGTCGGCGGCAAACGGCATCATGATCGTGCTTGCCGGCTTCGCCATGAAATCCGCGAATGAGCGGAAATCGCGCGCGCCGAGCGTGGTGATGCACAGGAACCGGCTCACGCTCGGCGAAACCATAATGGCGCGCAGCCACGGATCGGCGAGACGCCCGGCATCGGCAAGGGTCGTGCTCAGCCGCTTGGTGGAAACGGTGAAGATCTTCGAAGCGGCTCGGCCGTCAAGCCGCTTCACGGCGACGGTGGTGGCGCCGTCGCCGCCGCGAATGGCCGCCGCCGCACGGCTCAACAGCGCGGCACGAAGCGCACCCTGCTCGGCGCTAGGAATGGTGTGAGCGGGGCCGTCGCGGTCGGTTTGTTCCGCATAAGCGAGCCCAATCGAGGCGGTCGAGTCGTTAGCGGCGCTCGCAATCTCGGTGCGGTCCGAGCGCGCCAGCGCGGCGATGGCGCTAGAGGCGGCCGGCGCCGGCGCGCCGGCGTTGCCGTCCGGGACGCCCTGCCAGAAGCCGCGGGCGAGAATGATCTGGTTCGGGGTGTTCGCGAGCGGCGCAGCTTCGGCGCGGGAAATTACATGCACCTTCGAGGCAGCCTGAGCGATTTTGGTCTTTTCCGCCGCGAGCTTCTCGCCCGCCTTGGCGGCAGCGGCCGTGATTTTTGCTTTCTCCGTCGCGAGCTTGTCCTCGGCGCGGTCGATGGCCGCGGCAACGGCAGCCTTGGCTCGCGTGCGCAGCGGTTCGGCGGGCGGGGAAGCAGGCGCAGGAGCCGCCGCAATAGAAGCGCCTTCGTCTTCTTCGTCGCCGCCGCCGCGGGCTAGATGCAGAAGCTTGGTGATCGGATTTAAGCCAGTGAATGCGCCTGCATCGGCGACATTGACCGCGGTCGGAACGTCGCCGCCGCGCTTTTTGATATCGGCCAGCGCCAAGTCGTAACCCGCAAGCGGCCGGCCGTCGGTGGGAAGGTAGACGGTGCGCTGATCGGGGAATACACGCACCAATTGCTCGCGGGTCATGCGCGGCCACATGCGAATGCCGCCGGTATCCATGTGCACGAAGGGCGAGCCCGAGCTCGGATAGAAGCCGACGCCGCCGCGCTGCAGGCGTAGCCCAATGACGCGCAGTTGCTCGAGCGGCACGCCGGGAATGTAGAAGTCGAGCGCGTGGCCGAGCATGTGCTGGCTAAAGCGCGCGACGCCGTTACTGCGCCGCCGCAGCATGGCGTTGGTTTCCCGCGAACGATAGCCGCAGACGACCAAAATCGGTTGGTTCGATCCGGCCTCGCGCTGCACCTCCCAAACCAGATCGATGAGGTGCGGATCCATTTTGGTTTCCTGCTGCTTGCGCCAGTCGCGCAGGAACCAGTTGAGCCTCTCGAGTGCCGCCTCGTCGTAGCGGCCATCGCGCTTGAACGTGATGGTGATGTCTTCGTCGGTATGGATGTGATGCAGCGTTATGGTGCGGGTGTCGCCCTCGGCAACGGCGTTCTGCAGAACGCGCGAACCGCAGAGGAGGAGCAAAACAGCGGCGCCGCAGCAATAAGCGGCGCGCGCCGAGAATATACGACGAATATTCGGCCGCGCTTTACCGACCAGCACCGGCACCCCCGCGTTGACCCACTACCGTTGTCGAAACGCCGCAAATCCCCACCGCGGGCGAACGACACGATCGGACCGCAAAACTGGGAAGGGTTAACGCGAACTTGTGCTGACCCGTCCCCCGACGTGAACGAGCGTTAACGGCCCAGTGTGGCAAAAAATGGCCGGCCGGTGGCGAGGTCGATCCTTCGGCAGCGAGTAAGAATGCGAAGCCGCCAGGGTAAGGCCTCGGTATCTATGGTATTTCTACAGCAAAATTAGATAGTTATTGTGGCATCTCAATTACTGGCCGCGTTTCGTTCCGCGCCATACAATTTTGACCTAAACTGGCAAAAAGTTCGCCAGGGCATCCCGGGCGCCGTTCGCTGCCCAAGGAATGGAATAATGACGTTGGAAATCGAGGGCGCGGCTGCGCCAAGTGAGGCCGCCACCGGCGAGCCGATTTGGTTCGCGTCCTACCCGCCCGGCATCCCCAAGACCATCGACGCCGATACCTATTCGTCGCTGCCGGCCATGCTGCATGACGCCTGCCTTCGCCACGCGGCGCATCCGGCCTTCGACTGTCTGGGCGTGCAGATCACCTACACCGATTGGGAGCGTTTAAGCCGGTCTTTCGCCGCCTACCTGGTGGAGGAGCTTAAATTCCATCCCGGCGATCGCATTGCGATCATGCTGCCGAACCTCTTGGCCTATCCGGTGGCGTTTTTCGGCGCGTTGCGCGCCGGTCTGATCGTCATCAACGTCAATCCGCTTTACACGCCGCGCGAATTGAAAGCGCAGCTTGCGGATTCGGGCGCTACGGCAATCGTGATCATGGAGAATTTCGCCCACAAGCTCGAACCGGTGCTGCCGGAAACCGCGATCAGGCACGTGGTGGTGGCGCGGCTCGGCGACTTTATGCCGGCGCTCAAGCGCGCGGTTTTCAATTTCGCCAACACCTACCTCCGCCACGCGGTGCCGGCGTGGCGCTTTCCGAGCTTCACGCTGCTGCAAGCGGCATGCAATCACAGTCCGGATCCGCATTATCAGGATGCCGCACCGGGGCCGACGTCAGCGGCGTTGCTGCAATACACCGGCGGCACGACCGGCGTTTCCAAGGGGGCGATCCTCAGCCATCGTAATCTGGTCGCCAACACGCTGCAGTGTCGTGCGGTGATCGCGCCGTATTTGCCGGAAGAGCAGGGGAGCGTGCTCACCCCGCTGCCGCTCTATCACATCTTCTCGCTGACGGCGAACCTGTTGGCCTTTGCGCTGATGGGCGGGTTGAGCGTTCTGATACCCGATCCGCGCGATATCAAAGGCCTCATTCGCACCATGCGCCGAACGCGCGTCGTGACCATGACAGGCGTCAACACTTTGTTCAACGCGCTGATCAACACGCCGGAATTCGCCACGTTGGATTTCGGCAAATTCAAATTTGCCGTGGGCGGCGGCGCGGCGGTGCAAAGCGCCGTTGCGGTGCGCTGGCGGGAGATCACCGGCACCGATATCGTCGAAGGCTACGGGCTCACCGAAGCGTCACCGGTCGTGTGCATCAATCCGGTGCGCAACCCGAAGATCGGCACCGTCGGCCTGCCGGTGCCCTCGACCGAAGTCGTCATCCGCGACGACGACGGCAATGACCTCCCCATTGGCGAAGCCGGCGAGATTTGCGTGCGCGGACCGCAGGTGATGCAGGGCTATTGGCACCAGCACGACGAGACCGCCCACGTCCTGACCGAGGGTGGTTGGCTGTATACCGGCGACATCGGCGCCTTCGATGCCGAGGGCTTTCTGAAAATCCTCGATCGCAAGAAGGACATGATCAACGTCTCCGGCTTCAAGGTTTTCCCCAACGAAGTGGAAGATGTCATGGCCCAGCATCCCGGCGTTCTCGAAGCGGCGGTGATCGGCGTCGCCGACCCGCAAACCGGGCAGGCGGTGAAGCTATTTGTCGTCAAGCGCGATCCGGGGCTGACCGAAGCGGAATTGACGAAATTCGCGCGCGAACGGCTCGCCGGTTACAAGGTGCCGAAAGTGATTGTGTTCATCGACAGCCTGCCCAAGAGCAACATCGGAAAAATCATCCGCAAGGAATTGCGCTAAAGGGCGCTTGCGGGTGCGCTTAATGCGCCATCAGCACCGGGATATTGGCGTGGGCGAGGACGTGGCGGGTGGTGCCGCCGAAGATCAGCTGCCGCAAGCGGCTTTGCGTGTAAGCGCCTTTGACGATGAGGTCGCAGCCGAGTTCGGCGGCTTTTCTCAGAATGATTTCGCCCGCACTGATCTTGCCCGTCGCCATGGTGAGCGATTCGGCGGCGAGACCGTTCATCGCCAATGAGCGCGCGAGCACTTCCCCGCTTGGTCCGGCAACCGTGGCGCCCTCGACCGTGAGGATCGTGATGCGCTCGGCAAGCCGCAACAGCGGCATGGCGAATGCGGTGGCGCGCGCCTGTTCGGTCGAACGGTTCCACGCGATCATGATGTGAGTGCCGAGCGAACGCGGCGAAGTCGGCGGCGCGATCAAGAGCGGCCGTCCGCTTTCGAATAGCGCCGATTCCAGCGTGATCATCGAGGGGCTCTGCCATTCGCCGCCCGGCCGCGGCAATACGATCGCGTCGAACACACGGCCGTAGCTGCCGACAAAGTCATGGCCGCTTGGCGCGTCGGCGTGCCACGCCCAAGACAAGGATGCGGGCGCGGAGGAGGCTGCGTCGCGCTCTTCGAGGCCGTGGCGTGCGACAAAGGCGCGGAACGCCTCTTCCGCCTGCCGCGCCATGTCGGCGTCGTTCTCCTTGACCGCCACCATGGTCATTCCGGCGTCCGGATCCAGGGCTACCATGTCGGCAAGGGCGGGCCGCAGCGCAAAGCCCTCGATGCAGCTGTCGAATTTCTTCGCCAGCAAGAGCGCCGCGTCCAACGCCGCCGCCATTCCCGCGCTGTGCTCGGTGGGAACAAGGATGGATTTCATGCGCCCGCCCCGGTCGGCTGTTAGTCTAGTCGCGGCCAGCGCGCCGGGCAAACCGGCAATGGGGATATCAGCCACGGCCGAGCGCCGCCGAACTGACGCCGAAATCGGCTTGGGACAACGCCGCGTTCTGTTCGCTTCGCCGTGGCGCCATCTTGACGGCGATAGGAGTGGCAAGCTAGCCGCGAAGGGCGCCGGGCGCTGGAGACTTTTATGGCCGTCTACACCGATGTTGCCGCGGAAGACCTCGGTGCCTTTCTCGCCGGCTACGACATTGGCGAGCTGTTGGCCTATAAAGGCATCGCCGAAGGCGTCGAAAACTCGAATTTTCTGGTCCACACCAGCGGCGGCCATTTCATTCTCACCCTCTATGAGCGGCGCGTCGCCGCGCGCGATTTGCCGTTTTTTCTCGCCCTGATGGAGCACCTCGCCGCGCGCGGCATCACGTGTCCGCAGCCGGTCAGGAACCGGGCCGGCGAAACGCTGGGGCGGCTCGCCGGCCGTCCGGCCGCAATGGTCACCTTCCTTGACGGCATGTGGATCCGCCGCCCGACCGCGGCGCATTGCGCGGCTTTGGGTGAGGCGCTGGCGCGCTTTCATCTTGCCGGCGCCGACTTTCCGCAAAAGCGCGAGAATGCGCTTTCGGTCGCCGGCTGGCGCGCGCTCTATGCCGGTTCATGCGACCGCGCCGATGACGTGCAGCGCGATCTAAAGCCGCTCATCGCCACCGAACTGGAGACGCTCGAACAGCACTGGCCGCAAGGCTTGCCGCAAGGCGTGATCCATGCCGACCTGTTTCCCGACAATGTCTTCTTCCTGGGCGACAAATTGTCGGGCCTGATCGATTTCTACTTCGCCTGCACCGACACGCTGGTTTACGACGTCGCCATCTGTCTCAACGCCTGGTGCTTCGAGCCCGACCATTCCTACAACGTCACCAAGGGCCGCGCGCTGTTGACCAACTATGCCAAGATCCGCCCGGTCTCGGCCCCGGAATGGGAGAATTTGCCGCTGCTCGCGCGCGGCGCGGCGCTGCGCTTTTTGCTCACGCGGCTGGTCGATTGGCTCGACGTGCCACCGGGCGCTTTGGTGCGGCCCAAGGATCCGCTCGAATATTTGCGCAAGCTTCGCTTCCACCAGAAAGTGGCAAGCGTGCGCGATTACGGAGTAGTGGCGCCGTGACCGACGCCTTGCCCCACGTGACCGTTCATACCGACGGCGCATGCTCCGCCAATCCCGGGCCCGGCGGTTGGGGTGCGATTCTGACCTTCGGCGACCACGAGAAGGAGCTCAAAGGGGGCGAGGCCAACACCACCAACAACCGCATGGAATTGATGGCGGCGATTTCGGCGCTGGAAGCGCTCAAGAAGCCCTGCCGTGTCGACATTCACACCGACAGCCAGTATTTGCGCAACGGCATCACCTCGTGGATCGCCAAGTGGAAGCGCAACGGCTGGCGCACCGCCGACAAGAAGCCGGTCAAGAACGTGGATCTTTGGCGGCGGCTCGACGCCGCGCTCGGCGAACATCAGCTGCGCTGGCATTGGGTGCGCGGCCATTCCGGCCACGATCTTAACGAACGCGCCGATGTGCTCGCGCGCGAGGGCATCGCCGAAATTCGCAATGCCGGGAGCGCGGCCGGCTGACGGAGCCGCCGCCGCGCGAGGTAAACGCGTTTACGCATTCACCGTTAATTCCGCTTTCGATTTATTTACCAAAAAGTTTCTGATACGTCGCTGTGCATCAGTCGAAAAGAGGAGCCATCGACATGTTGAACAAGTTCCGTCGTTTCCTGAAAGACCAGTCCGGTGCGGCCGCCGTCGAGTACGGCCTGATCACGTCGGGCATTTCGGTTGCCATCATTCCGTCGGTCACCGGCGTCGGCAACAAGCTGGTCACCATCTTCACCACCATCCAGACCGCGCTGTAGTCGCGGCGGTCGCCGCGTCGGCCAATGAGTTAAAATCGGTTTCGTGCTTGGGCGCTCTCCTCAACGGTGGGCGCCCGCATTTTTTGTGGTTAGCATTCCGTCAGGTTTGTTTGTTAGCGATCCGCTTTCAGCTTCACGCATTCACTGTTAATTTCGCTTTCGATTTATTTACCAAAAAGTTTCTGATACGTCGGTTGGCATCAGTCGAACAGAGGAGCCATCGACATGCTGACCAATCTTCGCCGTTTCCTGAAAGACCAGTCGGGCGCAGCCGCCGTCGAGTACGGCCTGATCACGTCCGGCATCTCCGTTGCCATCATCCCGTCGGTCACCGGCGTCGGCAACAAGCTGGTCACGATCTTCACCACCATCCAGACCGCGCTCTAAAGCTCGTCCGCCGCTCGCCTGGAGAGTGGCGGAAAGCTTTGCGCAGCTCATGTCACGGGCGCCTCGTCCGCACAAGCAAAAGGCCGGCGGGCGCCCGCGCATGACCCAAACATTCACCCGCGCGTCGCAAGCCGGCGAGTGTGTGGAATAAGAGCCAAGGGCCGAACAGGCGCCGTATGATCGAGTCGCTGATGTTATGCGGTATCGGCCTTCTGGCCGGATGCCTCCTGATGCTGGTCTTCTTCCCGTTCGTTCACGAGCGGGCGGTGCGGCTGACCAGACAGGATCTGCTTGAAGCGACGCCGATGGCGGTCGGCGCGATGCAGGCCGACAAAGATCATTTGCGGGCGCAATTTGCCATGTCGCTGCGCCGGCTTGAGGTCAACCTCGATGAGATGCGGGCCAAGACCGCCGGCCGCTCCGTGGAAGTCAGCAAACGGACCATGGAGGTCCACCGTCTTTTGGTGGAGCTCGATAAAAAGACGGCGATGATCTTTGCGCTGCGCGCTCGCGACCAGGTGCGCAGAAGCTTCGTGCGAAGGACCGTGAAAATCGTTCTCTACTTGTTCACACGCGCAAGCCGCCGCAATGCGCGGCCACGAATTCTGCACGCCCAGCGGGAGAGGCTGGCCAATCGCCAGACCTAAAGGCTCCCCCCGCGGGCGTGCAGAACCTCTTTATATCTGCTTGAGCAAGTTCTCGGCGCCGGAATTTTCGGCCTTGCCGGCGGTCTCCTCGACGTTGAGCTTTTTGACGACGCCGTCTTCGACCAGCATGGCATAGCGCTTGGAGCGGGTGCCCAGTCCGAAGGCAGAGCCGTCCATCGTCAGATCGAGCGCTTTGGCGAAGTCGCCGTTGCCATCGGCCAAAAATTCAATCTTGCCGCCGGCGCCGGTCGCTTTCTTCCAGGCGTCGAACACGAACACGTCGTTGACGCCGGTGACGGCAATGGTGTCGATGCCCTTGGCCTTGAAGGCGTCGGCGTTTTTCAGAAAGCCCGGCAGGTGATTGTTGTTGCAGGTCGGGGTGAAGGCGCCTGGGACGGCGAAAAGCACGACCTTCTTTCCCTTAAAGACGTCGTCCGTGGTTTTCACCGCCGGGCCGTCCGGTCCCAGGACGCGGAACTTGGTATCGGGCGGCAAACGGTCGCCAACCTTGATCGGCATGATTGTATCCTCTCGTTATGCAGATTGAGTTTTCGTTGACGGCTTAAATTAGCCTACCGGGTGGATTAGTCGAGATGGGCCTCGACCTCGATAGCGTCGCTGGATGAAACTGCCGTGAAGGTGAGCAACGCTCCTTCGGCGCGGGCGCCGGGCGGCAGGCCATCAAGATCGAAGACGAAGCTGCGCGCACCGCCTCCGGCCGAGCCGATGGGCTGCGGCAACGGTAACGCCCAATCGGCTGTTGGCCCCTCGACGAACAGATCGACCGGAGCGGCATTCGCAACCGCAACGGCGACGACGACGCGCTCATGTGCGCCATTCTTCTCACGATGAACGGACGTAATCGCCAGTCCGCCGCTGGAGCCGAGCGCGACCTGCCGCGGAACGCGCGCTTCGGCTGCGGCGAGAACAGGCTCTTCGGCGCCGGCCTTGCCCGACAGCGTCAGTCCGAGGTCGGCTTCGGATGGAACGCAAATGTTGCTGCAAGTCGCGTAGCCGATTTTGACGTGCAGCGACGATGGCTTGCTCGCGTCGGCGGGCACGATGCGCAGCGGCAAGACGACGTCGCCGCGATAGCCGATCGAATAGCCGCCGGCACCATCGGCGAAGCGCTCCGGCGCCGGCCACAGCGGCGTCACCGCCTTGACGTTCTGCGAGCCGCCGAAATCGAATGTCGGCGGCACGCCCGAATCACCGGGATATCGCCAGTAGGTTTTCCAGCCCGGCTCGAGCCGAATCTCGATGCCGGCGCGCGGAACTTCGGCGCCGGCGGATTTCATCGCGGCGCCGGCGATCAGCCGCGCCGCCGCATGCGGCTCGCCATCCCAGGGCGATGCATCTTGCGCCACAGCGGCGACCGTGCCGCCGAGACCAAAAACAGCGACGGTTACGATCTTTAATGCGCTTTTGCTTTGGCGGGCGGCGTTCCGGTACATCATAGTCGCTCTTTAGGGCGAAGCCGCCCACACACGCTACTGACATGATTGTGACCGCGTCACTGTGACCGCGGCGCGGCCGCGACATCCGGCGCGGATGGCAGCCGCGCTCGCTTCCGCGTTTCGTTTGCAAAACGCAACCGATCGGCTAACCTTCGCGCATGAAATTGCCGCGCGGCGCATCCGCTAAGAGCCGGGCCAGGGGCTATCTGGACGGCCAGATGCTTATTGCCATGCCGGCGATGTTGGATGAACGTTTCGCTCGTTCTCTGATCTATGTCTGCGCGCATTCGTCGGAAGGCGCCATGGGCATCGTCGTCAATCATCCGGCGACCAACATCAATTTCTCCGATCTTCTGGTGAAGCTCGACGTCATTCCGTCGACGGATGCGATCATGCTGCCGTCGCGCGCCGGGGTGGTGAAGGTACTGCGCGGCGGGCCGGTCGAGACCGAACGGGGCTTCGTGCTGCACAGCGCCGATTTTTTTATCGAGAATTCGACATTGCCGATCGACGACGGCATCTGCCTTACCGCCACGCTCGACATTCTCAAAGCGATCGCCCGCGGCGACGGCCCGGCAAGCGCGATTTTGGCGCTCGGCTATGCCGGCTGGGCCCCGGGCCAGCTGGAAAGCGAGATTCAAGGAAACGGCTGGCTGCATTGCGCGCCGGATACCGAGCTTATCTTTGGTCCCGATATCCGCGGCAAATACGACAAAGCTCTGCGGAAACTCGGCATTGACGTCGGCATGCTGTCGAGCGAAGCCGGACACGCTTAAGTCGGGTGATCTCTCCGGCGTAAACGATTACCGCGCCAACTCCACTTTCGCGTGCGGCTGCAACAGCTGGCGTGCGCGTTCGGGCGTCATCGGCTCGCCAAACACGAAGCCCTGCGCATATTCGCAACCGAGCTGATAAAGCTCGACCGCGTCCGAATCCGTTTCCGCGCCTTCAGCGACCACGTCCATGCCGAGATCGTGCGCCAGCGCAATGATCGAGCGCAAGATCACCGGCCGCGTGCCCTTAGCGGTGGTGTGCACGAATGATTTGTCGATCTTGATGGTGTCGAACGGAAAACGCTGCAGATAGGCGAGCGACGAATAGCCGGTGCCGAAATCGTCCAGCGCCAGGCCGACGCCGAGTTCGCGGATCCGGTGCAGCATTTGCGCGGCGTGCTCCGGATTTTCCATGACCACGGATTCGGTGATTTCGAGCTTGAGCGAACCGCGGTTCAACGGCGCGCGCGCCAGCACCGTGCGCAGGTCCTGGATCAGGTCGTGGCGCAGCAATTGCCGCGACGAAACGTTGACGCTGACGAACAGCGGCTCGCGCGGGCGCAATGTGCGCTGCCAGGTGCTCAGTTGCCGGGCGGCGCGCTCAAGGACGAACAGCCCCAGCTCGACAATGAGTCCGGTTTCTTCGGCGATGGCGATGAACTCGTTCGGCGACATGCGTCCGAGCTTGGGATGGTTCCAGCGCGCCAGCGCCTCGAAGCCGGCGACGGCGCGGTCGTCGAGCCGCACGATCGGCTGGTAGAGGATGGTGATCTCTTCGCGCTCCAGCGCCCGCCGCAAATCGGACTCGATCGTCAGCCGGTCGGATTTGCGCGCGCGCATGGCGGGCTTGAACACTTCGATGCGATCGCCGCCGTTGCGTTTGGCGTGGTACATGGCGAGTTCGGCGTCTTTGAGCCGCTCGTCGGCGCGCTGCGTCTCTCCGTCGCCAAGCGCAAGGCCAATGGAGCCGGTGAGGAAGATTTCGCGATCGTTGAAAGTGATCGGCGCGCGCAGGGTACGGCGCAGGGTTTCGGCGAGCGCGGTGATGCGCGCGGACTCGCGCTCCGACACCAGGATGAGGCCGAACTGATCGCCGGAAATGCGGGCCAACGTGTCATGCGGCTTGATCAGCCGGCCCAGCCGGCGCGCCAGCGTCAGCAGGATCGAATCGGCGAGCGCCATGCCTACCGAGTCGTTGACTTGCTTGAAGCGGTCGACGTCGATGATCATCACCGTCGGGCGAATGGCGCTGTCGGCCTTGGCCAGACCGAGCACCGCGTCGAGCCGGTCGATGAACAGTTCGCGATTGGGCAGGCCGGTGAGATTGTCATGCACGGCGTCGTGCAAGAGACGCTCTTCCGCCGTCTTGAACTCGGTGACGTCAGTCAGCGTACCGACGAGCCGGATGACCTCGCCGTCAGTCCCGACCACCGGGCGGGCGCGTAGCGCGAACCACAGATAATGGCCGTCGGCGGTGTGCATGCGGAAATCCTGTGCAACACGGCCGCGGCGCTGCTCGACGATGCCGTCGAGCGTGGCGCGGAACCGGTCGCGGTCGAGCGGATGCAGGATTTCCAGCCAGCTTGCGGCGGGGCCGGCGAGCGAACCGCTTTTGAGTCCGAGCATCGTCTCGGTTTCCGGGCTCGTGAACACCCGGTCGGCGGCGACGTCCCAATCCCAGATCATGTCGCCGGCGCCGGTGAGCGCCAGCGCGCGCCGTTCGACGTCGGAGACGATGCCCTGCGCCATGCCGCCGGCAAAAGCGTGCTGCATCACCGTAAAGCCGATGAGCATGACGATGAGAACCAGGCCGCCGAGCAGAGCCGGTCCGACAATGTCATTGGTGACAAAGCCGAGCACCGTCAATGCCGCGCCGAAGGTCCAGGCCACCAGCAACAGCCAGGTCGGTATCAGCATCACCGCCCGGTCGAAACCGTGAGTCGACAGATACAGCACCAGCGCGAAGCCGAGCACGGCGATGAAGAACAGGGACATGCGGGCGATGCCCGACGCGACCGGCGGCGAGTAGAGCGCGACCGCAACCAGCGCGCCGAGGAAAGCAAGCCAGCCGACGGTGATGTGCGCGTAGCGCACATGCCAGCGGTTCAGATTGAGATAAGCGAACAGGAAAACCAGCAGGGTAGCGGCCAGGATCGCCTCGCCCGAGGCGCGCCAGATGCGCTCGGCCCCCGACGACATTTCGAATACTTTGCCCCAGAACCCGAAATCGATGCCGATGTAGATGAGCACCGCCCAGCCCAGCGCCGCGGCGGCGGGAAACATGACGCTGCCCTTGACCACGAACAGGATGGTCAGAAACAGCGCTAGCAATCCGGCAATGCCGATGACGATGCCCTGATAAAGGGTGAGCGAATTGACCTTGTCTTTAAATGCGTCTGGTTCCCACAGATAAAGCTGCGGCAGGTTCGGCGTGCGCAGCTCGGCGACGAAGGTAATCACCGTGCCGGGATCGAGCGTGACGCGAAACACATCTGCGGTTGGATTATCGAGGCGTTCCGGCGGGTCGCCCGACGACGGCGTGATGTTGACGATGCGCGACGTGCCGAGATCCGGCCAAATCAACCCGGAGCCGACCATCCGATAATGCGGCGCGACGATCAGGCGGTCGATCTGCTCGTCGCCGTTATTGGCAAGCGCAAACACCGCCCAGTTGGTGCCGGCTTCGCGCGCGCGCACTTCGATGCGGCGGACGATGCCGTCGGCGCCGGGTGCGGTCGAAACCTGCACGCGGTCGCCGTCGGTGTGCTGGAACTCAATCGCGTCTGTCAGATCGATGGCCGAGGCATCGAGCCGGATATTGACGGCCTCAACCGCGGCGGCGCCGGAAACGCCGAGCCAGGCTGCAAAGGCAAGGGCCGCAAGCGCCAAGACGGCGCGAAAGAATGCCAAGAGATTGCTCCGAGCGACCGGCGCACAGCGCGCCCCCGAAAACCGGTTTCCCAAACCAGGATTTCCACGTCACAATTCTAACCGGCTTTACGCCGAATTCGCGGCCCGTTCTTGGTGCGGGTGCCCGCCGCGGGGGAGCCGCCGCCGATCAGTAGCTTAAAGCGCCGCGGCGGGGCAAGAAATTTTCTTGTGTCTTTTCAAAGAGTCAGGACGATTTTGCCAATGTGGTAAGCGGCCTCCATGTGGGCATGGGCGGCCGCCGCGTCGCGCAGGTCGAAGGTGGTGTCGATCACGGGGCGCACTTTGCTACTTCCGATGAGCGGCAGGACTTTCTCTTCGACGGCGTGCGCGATCGCGCCTTTATCAGCGATTGAGCGCGCCCGCAGCGTCGAGCCGGTATGGGTCAGCCGCTTGAACATCAGGCGGCGCAAATCTGCATTGGCGTGCGGCGATGCCTGCACAGCGATCTGCACAATGCGGCCTTCGACCGCGGCGGCATCATAATTGCGGTCGACATAGTCGCCGCCGACGATGTCGAGGATGAGGTCGGCGCCGCGGCCGCCGGTCGCCTTTCTGGTCGCGGCGACAAAATCCTCGGCCTTGTAGTTGACGGCGATATCGGCGCCGAGACCGAGGCAGGCCTCGCATTTCTCATCCGATCCGGCCGTGGTGATCACATAGGCGCCGAACGCCTTGGCAAGCTGAATGGCGGTGGTGCCAATGCCCGAAGTACCGCCATGGATCAGCACTCTTTCGCCCGCCGCGAGCCGGCCGCGCTCGAACATGTTGTACCAGACCGTGAAAAAGGTCTCTGGAATCGCCGCCGCTTCGATCGCCGACAGGCTATCCGGGATCGGCAACACGTGGCTCTCATGCGCGAGGCAATATTCTGCGTAGCCGCCGCCGACGACCAACGCCATGACCCGGTCGCTTTCCCGCCAGCGTGCAACGCCATCGCCGCACGCAACGACGCTGCCGGAGATTTCAAGCCCCGGAATATCGGTCGCGCCCGGCGGCGGCGGATAAAGTCCAATCCGCTGCATGACGTCGGGCCGATTGACTCCGGCGGCTTCGACTTTGACCAGGATCTCGCCCGCGCCGGGTTTAGGCACGGCGCGCGGCTCGGCGACGAGCACACTCGGCCCGCCCGGTTCGCGGATGACGATCGCGGTCATTCGATCGGGCAGCATGGGGTCGCTCCGGTCTTTTTGGATTGTCATAATAAGAATGGCGGGCAGTCTTAGAGGCCCGACGCAAATGTGACAACCGCGCCCGTCGCCGTTAACGTGCTGCTGGAGGAAGCAAAATGCCCGCGATCGATCCGGACGATCTGCCGAAGAAAAAGATCGTCCATGAGCTTGGACAGGACTTGGCGCTGCTTTCGGTCGGCGAACTTGCCGAACGGATAAACCTGCTCAAGGAAGAAATCGCTCGCCTCGAGGCGGAGATGGTTAAAAAGCGCGCCTCGCAGAACGCGGCAAGCGCGTTTTTCAAAAAATAAAGCGCGGTCGGCGCCGGCCTTGCCGCCAAAATGCGCGGGTTCTTGTTGATGCGAACGGCAAACTGCCGAAACATCAGCCAAGTTTTTGCGATTTCTTAACCTTTCGTTAAGCTTTCTCGTTCATTACATTTATCGTCCATCTTCTGGACATCGAGTGGCTCCTGTCCACTCTGTTTGACGCCTCCCTGTTATCACCTTGAGCCGCCGGCAACGGCGGCTCCTTTTTTGGCGACGCGCGCAGCGACGACGCTGTGCGCCCGGCAACTATGTCGGCTGGTCGGCTCCACGTCGCGCTGGACTCGGCGGCCGTGCCGCGCGATGCTGCGGCACGGTGTGAGGCGTCGTCGATGTCCGAAAAGCGTGCGAGCGAAGCCAACGCGGTTTCCTTTAGCGAACGGCTGGCAAATTCTCAGGTTTTTGCGGCTTTGTTCCGCGACGGAATGGCGCTGGTCGAAGAGACCGCGAGCTATCTCGACGGCGCTGGCCGCACGGAATCCAAGAGATTGGAGCGCAACGCCGCTTTGGTTTACGCCACCGAGAGCATGCGTTTGACGACAAGGTTAATGCAGCTCGCCTCGTGGCTGTTGCTGCACCGCGCGGTCAAAGAGGGCGAAATGACGCTCGCCCAGGCCAGCAAGGAAAAGAGCAAGGTGCGGCTTGCTGCCTGCGATCCCGGTGACGCCAAATCAATCGCATTGTTGCCTGCGAAGCTGCAGGAGCTGATCACGCGCTCGACCAAGCTGCAGGCCGACGTCCGCCGGATCGACGCCACCATGCATGCTCCGCCGCCTGTGAGGGTCGCGCTCGCCAATCCGGTCGAGCGGCAATTGGGGCTTTTGAAAGCCGCCTTCGAGCGCAACAGCGCTTAGCTTCCGCAATACTCACCGTTGTGGACTTGAGCGGACCGGAGGTCATCATGTCCGGCAGGGTCGTCGTCTCCGGCCATCGCCGTCTCCTCGACGATTTCTTCAAGGTCGACGAATTCGACGTCAGTCATCGCCAGTTCGACGGCGCCATGAGCGCCGTGCAGAAGCGGCTGGTGTTCGAACGCGGCGATGCGGTTGCCGTCTTGCTGTTCAACGTCGACCGTAAATCGGTGCTACTGGTCGAACAATTCAGGCTGCCGGCGCTGATCGGGCGCCGCCGCGATCACCCTTCAACCGACGATGCCTGGCTTCTGGAAGCGGTTGCGGGAACGATCGACCACGGCGAAACGCCCGAGGTGGCCGCGGCCCGCGAGGCTTTCGAGGAAACCGGCTACCGCGTGGAGGCGCTTGAACCCGTCGGGCACTTTTTTGCCTCTCCCGGCGGCACGTCCGAGCGCATCTTTCTCTATTTCGCGCAAGTGGCCGATGCCGATCGTGTCGGCGCCGGCGGCGGCCTCGGCGACGAGGACGTTCATGTTGTGGAGATGCCGGTCGAGGATTTGTTCGCCCGGCTAGCCCAAGGCCTATTGGAAGACCCCAAGCTGATCATCGCGGCCTATTGGCTGCGCGAGCGGCGGCGGGAAAGCGGCGGCTAATCTGGCCGCGCGCACAGGCCTTATTTCTTCAAGAAGCCCGAATACTTCTTCTGGAAGCGCGACAGTCGGCCGCCGCGATCGACCAGATGCTGCTGGCCGCCGGTCCACGCCGGGTGCGATTTCGGATCGACCTCGAGATGCATGGTATCGCCGGGCTTGCCCCAGGTCGAACGGGTGGTGAACTCGGTGCCGTCGGTCATGACCACCTTGATCAGGTGGTAATTGGGATGGGTCTCGGGCTTCATGGCGCTCTCTAATCTTTTTCTGCGCCATTGGCGCGCGATGTCGATTTGAAAAGTTGGTGGCTCTATAGCGCGGCGAGGGGGGCGAGACAAGCCACCGCGCCCCGCCGCACATTGCCAGTTCCGTGCTCCGCGGGCATTGTGCGGCCGCGCGCGGCGGCCCGGCAAAAGGTATTGTGGCGCATGAACTTCATAGCCGACAAGGACGCGGTCACGGCGCCGTCGCTGGCCGCGCCAGCGGCGCTGAGCGATATCGAAGAGACGGCCACAGCACTTTCCGCGCCGGAAGCCGTGCCCGCGCGGCGTCCCATCAAGTTGCGGCCGCTGGCCGAGCTTTTGCCTTACCTTTATCGCTATCGCGGCCGCGCGCTCACCGCGCTAGCAGCGCTGATCGTTGCCGCTGCCACGACGCTCGTCGTGCCGATCGCCGTGCGCCGGATGATCGACTTCGGGTTCAGCGAACGCGGCGTTGCGCTGATCGACAGCTACTTCCTGGTCATGATCGGCGTCGCCGCGGTCTTGGCGCTGGCCAGCGCGCTCCGTTATTACCTCGTCACCACGCTTGGCGAGCGCGTGGTCGCCGATCTGCGCGGCGACGTGTTTGCGCATATCACGACGCTGTCGAGCGCGTTTTTCGACGAGGCCAGGACCGGCGAAGTCCTTTCGCGGCTCACCGCCGACACGACGCAGATCAAAGCCGCCGCCGGCACATCGATCTCGATAGCGTTGCGCAATTTCGCGCTGTTCTTCGGTGCCTCTACGATGATGGTGGTGAGCAGTCCGCGGCTCTCGGCGTTCGTGCTGGCGGCGATCCCGATCATCGTGCTGCCGCTCTATGCCTTCGGCCGCGCCGTGCGCCGGCGCTCGCGCTCGGCGCAGGATACGCTCGCCGATGCCTCCGCCTATGCCGGCGAATTGATCGGCGCGGTGCGCGTTCTGCAAGCCTTTACCAACGAGCGGCTCGGCATCAGCCGCTTCCGCGCCGCCGTCGAGCGCGCCTATGAAGCCGCGCGCAACTCGATCCGGTCGCGCGCGGTCTTGACCGGCATCGCCATCTTTCTGGTCGCCGCGAGCGTTATTGTCGTCTTGTGGATCGGCGCGCAACAGGTGCTGACGGCCCAGATCACCGCCGGCCGGCTCGGCCAATTCATCCTTTATGCCGTGCTCGGCGGCGGCGCCCTTGGCTCGCTGTCGGAAGTCTACGGCGAGCTCGCGCAAGCCTCCGGCGCCGCCGAAAGATTGTTCGAAATCCTGGCCATTAGGCCGTTGATCGCGGCGCCGGTGAAGCCGACGCCGCTGCCGTCACCCAGGCGCGGCGAGATTGCGTTCGCGGATGTGCGCTTTTCCTATCCGACGCGACCGACGATAGCGGCGCTCGCCGGCGTATCGTTTGCCGTGCGGCGCGGCGAGAGGGTTGCCATTGTTGGCCCTTCCGGCGCCGGCAAGAGTACGATCTTTCATCTGTTGCTCCGCTTTTACGATCCGACCGCCGGGCGCATCACCTTCGACGGTGTTGGGCTCGCCGACGCCGACCCGGCCGAGTTGCGCGGGCGCATCGCGCTCGTGCCCCAGGACAGCGTGATGTTTGCCACCACCGTCGGCGACAACATCCGTTTCGGCCGTC
Organism: uncultured Hyphomicrobiales bacterium; assembly: GCA_964459765.1. Taxonomy (GTDB): domain Bacteria; phylum Pseudomonadota; class Alphaproteobacteria; order Rhizobiales; family Xanthobacteraceae; genus BOG-931. The sequence continues at coordinate 67,900 of CAYWNY010000004.1, forward strand.
CGGATGCGTCGGATGCGGACGTGGCGCGGGCCGCCGAACTCGCCAACGCCGCGCCTTTCATTGCGGCGCTGCCGGCCGGGATGGAAACCGCGGTCGGCGAGCGCGGCGTCACGCTCTCGGGCGGTCAGCGGCAGCGAATCGCGATTGCGCGCGCCGTCCTGCGCGATGCGCCGCTGTTGTTGCTCGACGAAGCGACCTCGTCGCTCGACGCCGAAAGCGAGACGCAGGTCGCGACTGCGCTGGCGCAATTGATGCGCCAGCGCACCACTATCGTCATCGCCCATCGGCTGGCGACGGTCTTGTCCTGCGACCGCATTTTGGTGCTCGATGCCGGCCGCATCGTCGAGGAGGGCACGCACCAGACGCTGGCCGCTGCCGGCGGGCTCTATGCCCGACTTGCCAAGCTGCAATTTCAGGGCACGTGAGGCGCTTCACGGCCGCCAGTGCATGCGGTGCACCGGCTTGCCGGACATCGGATTGACGCCGGCGCCGGCGATAAAAAATCCTTGCTTCTCATAGAAGCGGATGGCACGGATATTGTCGGTGTTGACGTCGAGATCGAGTCCGATCGGCGACAGATTTTTCGCGACCGCCATCAGCGCGGCGGCGACGCCGCCGGCCCAATGTTCCGGCGCGACCACGATCTGGTCGAGGTAACCGTTGCGCGGGTCGACGGTGACAAAGCCCACCAGCTTGCCATCCATCTCGGCGATCACCACGTCGGCCGACGGCAGCAATTCGTTGCGCCAGCGCTCGCGCCACCAATCGACGCGCGCGGCAAAATCGATGTGCGGAAAGGTCGCCTGCCAGGCCCGCAGCCACAGCGCAACGGCGGCGTTTTCGTCGCCCGGATCGTAGGGCCGAAGCGACATGGAAAGCCCGTTTCGGCCAACCGTCATCGCGTGCCCGCCGTCCACGCCTCATTTCTCCGTCAGTTTCAGCTCGATGCGGCGGTTGCGGCTGAACGCTTCGTCGGTGGTGCCGGCATCGATCGGCTGAAACTCGCCGAAGCCGGCGGCGACCAGCCGCTGCGGCGGAACGCCTTTGCTGATCAGATATTGCACGACCGAAATGGCGCGCGCGGCCGAGAGGTCCCAGTTCGATTTGAACGGCGACGTCGGCGACAGCGCCCGAGTATCTGTGTGGCCGTCCACCCGCAGCACCCAATTGATCTCCGGCGGAATCTGCTTCTCCAACTCCAGCAGCGCCGTTGCGAGCTTGTCGAGCTCGGCGCGGCCTTCCGGCCGCAGCGCCGCCTGCGCGCTGTCGAAGAACACTTCCGACTGGAACACGAAGCGATCGCCGACGACGCGGATGTCGGGACGATTTCCGAGGATGTCGCGCAGCTTGCCGAAGAAGTCCGAGCGGTAGCGCGACAATTCCTGCACCCGCTGCGCCAGCGCCACGTTCAGGCGCTGGCCGAGGTCGGCGATGTGCAGCTGGGCTTCTTTGCTTTTCTCCTCGGATGCGCCGAGCGCGGTTTCGAGCGCGGCAATCTGCCGGCGCAACGCGCCGATCTGCTGATTGAGGATTTCAATCTGGGCCAGCGCACGCGTCGTCGCCGCCTTTTCGACGTCGAGCTGCGAGTTGAGCCGGCCGGCCTCCGCCTTGCCGGCATCGCTGCCGTTCTGCGCGCCCTCGGCGGCGCCGCGCAGCCGCTCGCGTTCGCCCTCGGCGGCCGTGAGCGAGGCGCGCAGTTGCGCGATCTCGTCTTCAAGGCCGGCCTTGCCGGTCCGCTCCAGCGACAGCAAGTCGGAGAGGCGGGCGATCTGGGCATTGAGCCGCGCCAGCGCCGTATCCTTGCCGGCGACTTCCTGCGACAGGTAAAACTGCGCCACCATGAAGACGGTGAGCAGAAAGATGATGGACAGGACCAGGGTCGACAACGCATCGACGAAACCCGGCCAGTAATTCATGCCGCTGTCGCGGCGGCTCCTCGCAAGCGCCATGGGCGTATCTTCAGTTTTTCCTTGCCGCTGGCGCGCCTACCGGTCGACGGTCTCGCGCGACAGCATTTCCATGAAACGCCGGATGTCGTTGTTGAGCTTGGCTTGCGCGTCCGCCCAGTCGCGGATCATCTGCTGTTCGGCGCGCATGTGCTGCACCAGGCCTTGAATGGCCTCGGCGAGGTTGGCGATGGCCGCCGTCGTCGCCTTGCCCGATCCGGCGTCGGTGACGGATTGGCGCAGCCGCTCGATGGCATCGGCGAGGCCGGCGGGTATCGCGCCGCCCGTGACCGTGCCGGCGTCCTGCACGATGCTCGCCAGCCAATCCTCGAGATTGGTGTAGAAGCGGTTTTGCGCCTGGCTCGTCTGCAGATCGAGAAAGCCGAGGATCAGCGAGCCGGCGAGGCCAAACAGCGACGACGAGAACGAAATGCCCATGCCGCCGAGCGGCGCCGCCAGCCCCTCCTTGAGCGCATTGAACACGGTATCGGCGTCGCCGCCGGGATTGAGATTGTTGATGATGCCGCCGACCGAGCCGACGGTTTCGATCAGGCCCCAGAACGTGCCGAGCAGTCCGAGAAAGACCAGGAGCCCGGTCAGATAGCGCGAAATATCGCGCGCCTCGTCGAGCCGCATCGACAGCGAGTCGAGAAAGGCGCGCATGGTCTGCGCCGAGATCGCCACCCGGCTGGTCCGCTCGTTGCCGAGCATGACGGCCATCGGCGCCAGCAACGCCGGCGCGCGCGCTGCCGGTTTCGCCGGATCGCTGCGGCCGAAACTGTTGACCCAGGACACTTCCGGGAACAGGCGGATCACCCGCGTGAACGACAGAATAATGCCGACCAGCAGCACGCAGCCGATCAAGCCGTTGAGCCAGGGGTTGGCCATAAAGGCAGTGATGATCTGCCGCTGCAGCACAAAGCCGATCAGCCCGCACAGAATAAGGAACACCAGCATCCGGAAGAGAAAGATGCGGGGCGAGGAGAGGTTGGCCTGATCAATGCTGTCCGCCATCGGTCTCGCTTTAGCAGCTTAATTCCCCAGCCTACTCACTATGGCATAGGCGCGGTGCAAGAAAAACGCATGTTTGTCGCGTCGGACCTGCGACAAAATTTGCGGCATGATAAAGGCGTCACGCCTCGCTGGGAGATGACATTTCCTTAAGCTCGGCAGCGTCCTTGGCCGCTTCCTTGAGAAGGCGGAGAAGCTCGCGATGCATGGCGTCGTTGCCGGCGACGATATTGCCCTTAGCGAGGACAGCGTCGCCACCGTCGATGTCGCTGATAAAGCCGCCCGATTCGCGCACCAGAATAATGCCGGCGGCCATGTCCCACGGCGACAGATCGCGTTCCCAGAAGGCGTCGAGCCGGCCGGCGGCCAGCCAGGCGAGGTCGAGGGTGGCGGCGCCAAAACGCCGCAGGCCGGCGAAATGCTGTTGCGCGGCTTCGATTTCGCGTCGTCCCAGCGCTAGGTCGCCGCGGCCGAAATGCGGCAGGCCGCAGCCCACCACCGCTTCGTTGAGGTGCTGCCGCGCCGCGACGCGGATGCGCCGATCGTTCAGGAACGCGCCTTTGCCGCGCTCGGCGACGAACAAGTCGTCGTTGGCTGGGTTGTAGGTGAGGCCGGCGACAATGACGCCGTCGCGCTCCAGCGCGATCGACACCGCGAATTGCGGAATGCCGTGCAGGAAGTTGGTGGT
>CAYWNY010000005.1:0-66800 GCA_964459765.1 uncultured Hyphomicrobiales bacterium
CCGACTTCGGTCGAGCCGGTGAACGACACGACGCGCACGCGCGGATCGTGCAGCATCGCACCGACGACCTTACCGGACGAACGCGACGGAATGACATTGACGACCCCGGGCGGCACGCCGGCTTCTTCGAGGATCGGCATCAACGCCAGCATGGTGAGCGGCGTATCGGAAGCGGGCTTGAGCACCACCGTGCAGCCCGCCGCCAGCGCCGGCCCGATTTTGCGGGTCGCCATGGCGGCCGGGAAATTCCACGGCGTTACCAGGACCGCGATACCGGCGGGCTTGTGATGCACCAGGATGCGCGCGCCGGTCGACGGCGCAATGGAATTTTGGCCGATGTTGCGCACAGCCTCTTCGGCAAACCAGCGGAAGAACTCGGCCGAGTACGCGACTTCGCCGCGCGAATCCGACAGCGCCTTGCCGTTTTCGATGGTGATCAGCTTCGCCAGCCGCTCCTGATCGCGCATGATCAGCTCGAAGGCCTTGCGCAAAATCTCGCCGCGCTCGCGCGGCTTCTTCGCGGCCCAGGCGGGAAAGGCGGCGTGCGCCGCGTCAAGCGCGGCCTTGGCGTCCTCGACGGTGGCGCTGGCGACAGAAGCGACTTTGTTCTCAGTTGCCGGATCGATCACATCAAAACGGTTGCCATCGGAGGATTTGCGCCACTGGCCGCCGATCCACATATCGGTCGGCACATTGGCGAGGAGATTGTCGTACATCGCGCTCATTGCGGTACTCCACTTACGGGCAATAATTTGCGCTATTTGCCGTCTTTCAGTTCGACCAGAATGTTTTGATAGAGCTCGCCGCTCAAGTTGCGCAGCTCGTGCTTTTCACCGGCATCGCGCCAAATCACGCCGCCGACCTTGTCGTCGGCGACGAAGGAATGACCGGCCACATTCTCAAGCTCGATCTTGCCGCCGGTGACGTTGATGATGACGTAGTCGAGCTTATGATGATGCCAGGCTTTCTTGCCGCCCGGCGGGACCTTCATATCCCATACCCGCACTTGGTCGTTCTCGAAAACAATTTCGGTGCCAATCGGTCCGCACGGATTTTCGCGGGTCGGCTCGTCGGCCATGACGTTCTCCCGTTATGCATTCAAACTGCGTTGCACGCGTTCGGCGATGCGATCGACGCTGGGCAGCGCCAGGTCTTCAAGAATATCGGCCGAAGGCAGCGGAATGTGTGGCGTGGTGATGCGCACCGGTGGTCCGTCGAGATCGTAAAACGCTTCGTCGGCGACGATGGAAACGAGTTCGGCGCCCCAGCCGCACAGCCGCGGATTTTCCTCGACCGTGAACAGGCGGTGCGTCTTTGCCACCGAGCCCAGGATTGTCTGGGTGTCGAGCGGCACCAGCGAGCGCACGTCGACCACTTCGCAGTCGATGCCGTGCTCGCTCTTGAGCTTCTCGGCGGCGGCGAGCGCGCGCGGCACCATCAGCGCCAGCGCTAGGATGGTGGCGTCCTTGCCCGGCCGCACGATCCTGGCGGTGCCGAGCGTGTCGACGATCTCGCCGTCCGGCACTTCGCCCTTGGTGGCATAGAGTGATTTATGCTCGAAGAAGATCACCGGATCGGGGTCGCGCACTGCCGCCGCCATCAGCCCGATGACGTCGCGCGGGCTCGACGGCGCAACGACTTTGAGCCCCGGTATCATCATGCACCAGTTCTCGACGCTCTGCGAATGCTGGGCGCCGAAGCGCGCGCCACCGCCGTTGCCGGTGCGCACCACCAGCGGTACCTTGACCTGGCCGTTGGTCATGTAACGGCTTTTCGGGAATTCGTTGGCGATGTAGTCGAAGCACACCGCGATGAAGTCGGAGAACATGATCTCGGCGATCGGCTTCAACCCGGTCATTGCCGCGCCCATGGCGGCGCCGAGGATCGCCTGTTCCGAGATCGGCGTGTCGCGCACGCGCAGCGGTCCGAATTGCTCGTAGAGCCCGACCGTCGCCTTGAACACGCCGCCGGCCTTGGCGATATCCTCGCCAAGGAACACGACGTCGGGATCGCGGGTCATTTCCTGCGCGATGCCGCGGATGACGGCATCGCGATACGTCAGTTCCGCCATGCGAAGCCTCCATCGGCATAAACGTCGGTGGTGAGGAGATCGAGCGCCGGCGGCGGGGAGGCTTTGCACGCTTCCGTTGCTTCATCGACTTCGCGTTTCACTTCGGTGTCGATGCGCAGGATGGTTTCCTCGTCGACGCCGAATTGTTTGAGGCGCTGGCGATAGAGTTTGATCGGATCGCGTTCTTTCCACTTTTCCAGTTCGCCTTCCGGTCGATATTTGGCCGGATCGGCGCGCGAATGCCCGCTATAGCGGTAAGTCATGCATTCGATCAGCGACGGTCCATCGCCGGCACGCGCTTTCTCGTAGGCCGTCACCGCCGAGCGGTAAACGGCATCGGCGTCGTTGCCATCGACGATGATGCGCGGCAACCCGTAAGCCGCGGCGCGGTCGGCGGCCGGATGCTGTACGGCGGTGACATCGCTGATCGGCGTGTATTCCATGTACAGATTGTTCTCGCAGACGAAGACGACCGGCAGCTTCCACACCACGGCGAAATTCAGCGCCTCATGGAAGGCGCCGATATTGGTGGTGCCGTCGCCGAAGAAGCAGACCGATACGTCTTTCTGACCCTTGTACTGCGCGCGCCAGGCGGCGCCGCAGGCGATCGGCAAATGCGCGCCGATGATCGCGTAGGAGCCCATCACGCCGTGTTCGACCGACGTCAGGTGCATCGAGCCGCCTTTGCCGCGCATCAAGCCGATGTCGCGCCCCATCAGCTCGCCCAAGACTTTCACGATCGGCACGCCGCGAGCGAGCGTGTGCGCATGGCCGCGATAGGTGCAGAAAGACAAATCGCCGGGGCGCATCGCGGCGGCGAAGCCGGCGGCGACCGCCTCCTGGCCGAGCGAAAGATGACTGGTGCCTTTAACCAGGTTTTGCAGGAACAGGTCGTACGCACGCTGCTCCGCCTCGCGGATCTCGACTTGCGTGCGATAAAGGACAAGCCGCGTTTCCTCGCCGATATCGTCGTTGTGGCTTGCCGTCGGCAAAGCCGCACGATCTTCGATTTTGGCCATGAAAAATCCTTTAGAACGCCCGATATGATGATCCGGGCGCCGCAACTTAGCGCCTCTTGCGAAGGCCGTGCAACGGCCCCGCGACCGAGCGCATAGCGGCCATCTTGCTGTGGACGGCTTGCAGCGAATGGCGCTACTTAACCGCGGGCGCGGAGCGGAGATTGCGATGGCCGAGGATCATGTCAGACAGGACAGAGCCGGCCAGGATCAGGCACACCAATATATTGGCCGCTTCGTGGGCGGCCCACCGCTTGCGGTGTTCGGACGTTTGATACTGTTGTCGATTTTGGTGGGCGTGGTCCTCGCTGCCATCGGGCTCGATCCGTGGAATATCATCGAATCGGTGCGCGCCCTCATCGTCCATATCTGGACGATGGGATTCGACGTGGTGCGTTGGCTATGGCGCTACTTCCTGCTCGGCGCCGTGATCGTTGTGCCGATCTGGTTGCTGGTGCGCCTGGGCAAAGCCTCGCGCGGCGTCTAGTCGATCACTCGTCGGAGCCGGAAGTGTCCGGGATCGGCGCGTCGCCATCCCCGCCCTGCATGCCGTTGTCACGCGGGCCGCGATGGCGCCGGCGCCGGCGGTGCAACGGAAAGCGGTCCGCCGACCCCTCATAGCCATTTTGGCCATTGGGGCCATTTTGGCTATGCGGACCGTTGCCGCTTTGCACCGGCTGCGGCTGCGATTGTCCGCCGGTGATGAAGGACGGCAGCCGGTCGACGTCGGCGTCCTGAGCCGGCGCAACATGCTGCGGGCGCGGCTGCCCTTGCTGCGGCTGATGCTGATCGCGCGAGTAGTATGGCTGCGGCTCACGTGGTGCAAACGGCTCGCCGCTCATTGGGGGCTGCTCGCCGTCGCCGTCGTCGTAGCCGTCGTCGGCAGACATGCCGCCACGCTGCTGTTCGCCGCCCTGCTGGTAATACGGTTGGCTCTGGCGGAATTGCTCCTGCGCGGCTGCGATCAGGCGGAAATAATGCTCGGCGTGTTGGTAGTAATTCTCCGCCGCTACCGGATCTCCGGAACTCTGCGCATCGCGGGCAAGCTGAAGATATTTTTCGGCAACATGTGAAGCCGTTCCCCGGATTTTCACGTCGGGTCCGTTGGACTCGTACATGCGAGACAATGGATTTTGGTGATGATGACCACCACCCTTGCGATTGCGGCCGCGCATTCGCTTGTTGTTCTGACCGTTTCTCATGTTGTCTTTCCGCCAACCCCCTCATTTTCGGCGGCACACGCCGCCGTTCTGAAAGTTCCAGCAATAGAGCTTGCACCGCAGACTTGCCGCGGTCTTGCAGCCCCCTGCGCGACGATAATCAATGCGCGCTAAACCGATGCAACTTCTCGGTATGAATCTGCCGATCCCGTTTGCCGTCCGATGCGGCTTTCGCTGTATTTAAGGCCTTCGCTTCACTTGGCCTTGCGCTGCTTGCCTCTAAGAGGACACCTCTGAAGGGGACGCTCTCTAAAAGGAACGCTTTAATAGCGTTAAAAGCTGCGCGGCTCATATCGGGCCGATTCCGTAAACGCAAGCTAATCGGTTCCGGCCGATATTCCAAGGGGTATTTTGTCCCTATTTTGCTGGGCCCCAATGCCGCGCACTCATACCGCGAAGCGCGACGCCTCTGCTGCAGCGTGGGCAAGGAGTGCGCGCGGCACACCGGCGAGATCGGGGCGCGGGGCCCTCGTCGTCAAGCCTGCCGCCCGGAACAGGGCGCCCACCGCCGGCGCTTGACCTATGCCGAGTTCGACCACCGCGATGCCGCCCGGCGCAAGAAGCGGCGGCAAGGTGACGGCAAGAGAACGATACGCATCAAGTCCATCGAGCCCGCCGTCGAGCGCGGTTCGCGGCTCGAAATCGCGCACCTCCGCCGCAAGCATCGCGATCTCGGCAGACGTAACATAGGGCGGGTTGGAGACAATAAGATCGAACGGTCCACGCAGCGCCGCGCCCATATCGCAAGCGGCGAATGCCGCATGAAGCAGACCAAGATGCCGCGCGTTCTCGGCGGCAATGCGCAGCGCGTCGGAGCTTATATCGGTGCCGATGCCGAACGCGTCGGGTAGCTCACTGAGCAGCGCCAGCAGGAGCGCGCCCGAGCCGGTGCCAAGATCGGCGATGCGCAACGGCCGCGTGCGCGGGCCGCCGGCGTCGATCGCCGCCAGCGCCGTTTCCACGATCGTTTCCGTTTCCGGCCGCGGCACCAAAGTCGCCGGGCCAACCCGCAGCCGAAGACTCCAGAATTCCTTGTAGCCGACGATGCGCGCGACCGGTTCGCCGGCGATGCGGCGACGGATCACTGCGGCAATGTTTTTTCGTTGCTCAACGTTAAGGACGCGGCCATCGGCGGCAGCGAACGCGGCATGATCGAGCGAAAGCGCCTCGGCGAAAAGAACGCGGGCATCGAGTTCGGGCGTTTCGATCCCGGCGGCGCGAAGTTCGGCTATCGCCGCGTGCCGCGCCGCGCCGATGGTCGGCGTATCCGCCGAGACACGCGTGACGGCCGGTACTGCGTCGGCGCTCACGCGCTCTCCTCGGCAAGTTGCTCCGCCTGATGCTCGGCGACCAGTGCGTCGATCAGTTCGCCGAGCGCTTCGCCTTCCATGATTTGCGGCAGCTTGTAGAGCGTCAGATTGATGCGATGGTCGCTCACCCGTCCTTGCGGGTAATTATAGGTGCGGATGCGCTCGGATCGGTCCCCGGTTCCAACCTGTCCGCGCCGCGCGGCCGCGCGCGCGGCGTCCTGCTTCTGGTGCTCGGCGTCGTAAAGCCGGCTGCGCAGCACGGCCATGGCTTTGGCCCGGTTGCGGTGCTGCGAGCGATCCTCCTGCATCATCACGACGATGCCGGTCGGAATATGGGTGATGCGCACCGCCGACTCGGTCTTGTTGACATGCTGGCCGCCAGCGCCGCCCGAGCGCAATGTGTCAATCCGCAGATCGGTGTCGTTGATGGTAAGATCGAGTTCCTGCGCTTCGGGCAGCACAGCGACGGTCGCGGTCGAAGTGTGGATGCGTCCCGACCCCTCGGTGTCGGGCACGCGCTGGACGCGATGTACGCCGGATTCGAATTTGAGCTTGGCGAAGGCGCCACGGCCGCGAATCTCGGCGATGACTTCCTTGAAGCCGCCCATGGGGCCGTCACTGGCGGCGATCACTTCGACCTTCCAGCCTTGAATGGCGGCATAGCGCTCGTACATGCGGAAAAGATTGCCGGCAAACAACGCTGCTTCGTCGCCGCCGGTGCCGGCGCGAATTTCCAGAATGACGTTGCGCTCATCCATGGCGTCCTTGGGCAGGAGCGCCAGCCGCAATTGTTGTTCGAGCGCGGCGCGGCGCGCTTCAAGCTCCGGCTTTTCCGCCTCCGCGATCGAGCGCATCTCGGTATCGGTTGTCGGATCGTCGAGCAGGCTCGCAACACCTTCGAGTTCGCTCTGCGCCGCGCGATAGGCTTTGACCGCTTCGACCACCGGCGCAAGCTCGGCGAATTCGCGCGACAGCTTCACGTAAGTCTCGGGCGGCAGCACCGCGGCTAGGTCGCGTTCCAGCGCCGCGTGGCGGGTGACAAGCGCAGTGAGTTTTTGATCGGGCAGCATGATCCGTTAAGTAGAAGAGGCTTGAGCCTGCGACAAGTCCGCCTGCCGAGCCGCCAAAAGCCTGCTTTCTTAAAGCTGCAGGCCGCTGTCGGCGGCAAATTTTTGCAGTTGCGCGCGGATCGGCGCCGCGCGCGCCGGCTTATCGATCAGCGGGTTGAGGAAGTCGGCGATCTTGCCGCAATCGAGGTCGAGCAGCATCGCCTTGACCGGGCCGACGGCCGAGGGCGCCAGCGAGAACGCACGATAGCCGATTCCGGTAAGCGCCAAGGCGCCGATCGGCTGCGAAGCGAGTTCGCCGCAGACCGTCGCCGGCTTGCCGTACTGGCGGCATTTGTCGGCAATGTCCTTGAGCGCGCGCAAGACCGGCGCCGACAGCGGATCGAAGCGGCTCGACACCCGCGGATTGCCGCGATCGACCGCGTACAGGAATTGCACCAGATCGTTGGAGCCCACCGAGAGAAAGTCGGCGTGTTCGAGCAACTCGTCGAGCTGATAAAGCAGCGAAGGCACCTCGACCATGCTGCCGACTTCGACTTCGTCCGGCAACTTGTGGCCATGCCGGCGCAGATGCGTCAGTTCCCGCTCCACCAGCTCCCTGGCCTGCTCGAACTCGGTCACGGCTGCGATCATTGGAAACATGACTTTCAGCGAGCGGCCGCAGGCGGCGCGCAGCAGCGCGCGCAGTTGGGTGCGCAGCAACGCCGGCCGGTCGAGGCCGAGGCGGATCGCCCGCCAGCCGAGCGCCGGATTTTCCTCCTCGATGTTGCGCATATAGGGCAGCACCTTGTCGCCGCCGATGTCGAGCGTGCGGAAGGTGACTGGCTTGCCGTCGGCCGCGTCGAGGACGGCGCGGTAGAGGGCGTATTGCTCGTTCGAGCGTGGAAAGTTCGGCGCCACCATGAACTGAAGCTCGGTGCGGAACAGGCCGATGCCGGCGGCGCCGGTGTCGGCAATGTGCGGCAGGTCGACGCTCAAGCCGGCGTTGATCATGAGCGTCAGCTTCTGGCCGTCTTTGGTGACGCAGGGCAGGTCGCGCAGCGACTGGTATTGCTGTTGCCGCCGGGCGCGCAGCCGCACGCGCTCAGCATAGGCGGCCTCCATGTCGGGCAGCGGCCGCAGATGCAGGTCGCCCGTCGAGCCGTCGACGATGACCGCATCGCCGGGGTCGGCGAGGCCGGTGGCGTTGTCGACTTCGCCGACAGCGGCGATGCCGAGCGCGCGGGCGATGATGGCGACATGCGAGTGCGGACCGCCTTCCTCGAGCACAAGACCGCGCAGCCGCTTGCGGTCGTAGTCGAGCAGCGCCGCCGGCCCCATGGAGCGGGCGACGACGATGGCGTTCTCCGGCAGATTCTCGCGCGAGGGAGCGTGGTCGCGGCCGGTCAGCTGGCGCATCAGCCGGTTGGCGAGATCGTCGAGATCGTGCAAGCGCTCGCGCAAATACGGATCAGTCTGACGCAGCATGCGCGCGCGCGTATCCGACTGCACGCGTTCGACCGCCGCTTCGGCGGTCAAACCGGTCATGACCGCTTCCTCGAGCCGGTGCACCCAGCCTCGGTCGTAAGCGAACATGCGATAGGCTTCGAGCACGTCGCGATGCTCGCCGCCTTCAACGACGTCGCCGTGTTCGAGGAGCTGGTCGAGATCGGTGCGCAGCGTTTCGACCGCCGCCTGCAGATGCTTTAATTCCTTCGGAATGTCGTCGGCGATGTAATTGGTGACGACCACGCGCGGCTCGTGCAGCACGACATGACCGAGCGCGATGCCTTCCGACAACGCGGCTCCGGTCAGATGCAGCGACCGCCGCACCGCAGGCTCGGCGCCCGGCAGCGCCATGGCCGACAATTCGCCGGACGCGATCATCTCGGCGAGCACCATCGCCGTCGTTTGCAACGCCTCGACTTCTTCTTCGGTATAGGTGCGGCGCGCGCGATTTTGCACGTCCAACACGCCGAGCATGTTGCCGGAGCGCAGGATCGGCACGCCGAGGAAGGAGTGATAAATCTCTTCGCCCGTTTCCGGACGATAGGCGAAGGCCGGGTGGGCCTGTGCGTTGGACAGGTTGATGGCTGTCGCCTGGCTTGCCACCAGTCCCACGAGGCCTTCGTCCGCGCGGAGCACGGTGTGATGCACCGCGTCGCGATTGAGGCCTTCGGTGGCGTACAGCTCAAGTGTGTTGTCGACGCGCAACACGTAGACCGAGCAGACCTCGGCCACCATGTTGGCGGCGATCAACACCACAATCTTATCGAGGCGTTCCTGCGCGCTGACCGGCTCCGCCATGACTTCGCGGAGGCGGCGCAATAACACGCGCGGACCGCCGAGCGAGCCACGCATGGCGTGAGGTCCCTCGGGCCTTTTCCTTTAAGACCGCGCGCCGCCCGCGTCGCCCCGGCCCTGATCGAAGAGGGATTCGCGCCGGGCCCACAGCCCATAGCGATCACGCTTCAGCCTATATCGAATGCCCTATGCAAACCGCAAGCCATCGATGCCAAAATGACAGCGGCGCGATTTGTGCGACGCAGCGAAATTTGGCAGTCAAGCCGGCGTTTGATCGAGGCCATAGAGCGAATGCAGCGTGCGCACCGCAAGTTCGGTGAAGGCCGCATCGATCAACAGCGAAAACTTGATCTCCGACGTGGTAATGGCGCGGATATTGACGGCGCGCTCGGCCAGCGCCCGGAAGGCCTCCGCGGCGACGCCGGCATGGCTGCGCATGCCAATGCCGATGACGGAGATTTTGGCGACGTCGGTGGCGCCATCGAGCCGCTTGAAGCCGATTTTTGGCTTGGCCTTGGTGACGACGTCCATCGCCCGGTGATAATCGGCCGCCGGCACCGTGAAGGTCAGGTCGGTGGTTTTGCCGTCGGCCGATACGTTCTGCACGATCATATCGACATTGATACTGGCGTCAGCGAGCGGAATGAAAATCGCGGCTGCCACGCCCGGCTTATCGTCGACTTCCCGCACCGATATCTGCGCCTCGTCGCGCGAAAAAGCGATGCCGGTGACGGTTTGCTGTTCCATGATCTCCTCCTCGTTGCAGATCAGGGTTCCGGGCGGGGTGCCGTGCGGATCGATGTCCTCGGGCCGATCGAAACTCGAACGCACGAAAATACGCACATTGTGCAGCATGCTCAGTTCGACCGAGCGCACCTGCATCACTTTGGCCCCGAGCGAGGCAAGCTCGAGCATTTCCTCGAAGGCGATCTTGTCGAGCCGGCGCGCGCGCGGCACGACGCGCGGATCGGTCGTGTAAACGCCATCCACGTCGGTGTAGATGTCGCAACGGTCGGCTTTGATGGCCGCCGCCAGCGCCACCGCCGAGGTATCGGAGCCGCCGCGGCCGAGCGTGGTGATACGGTTGGTTTCCTTGTGCAGGCCCTGGAATCCGGCGACCACCGCCACCTGCTTGCGCTCACTGAAGCGCTTGATCAGCTCGGCGCCGTTGACGTCGAGAATGCGCGCCGACGCATAGACGTCCGACGTCAGTATCGGCAGCTGCCAGCCTTGCCAGGAGCGCGCGTCGATATCCATGTCCTGCAACGCGATGGCGAGCAGACCGGAGGTGATTTGCTCGCCGGTCGCGACCACGGCGTCGTATTCGCGGGCATCGAAGATTTGCCGGGTCTCGAGCGACGCTTCGCACCAGCCGACGAGCTGATTGGTCGTCCCGGCCATCGCCGAAACGACCACGACCACGTCATGGCCGGCATCGACCTCGCGCTTGACGTGGCGCGCGACGTTGCGGATGCGGTCGATATCGGCGACGGAAGTGCCGCCGAATTTCATGACGAGACGGGCCATAGCGATCTTCGAATTGCTCTATGCCGGCACGCGCGCGGCTGCCGCAAAAGCGGGCCGGGACGCAAAAGGCGCATATAGATAGCGGCCGGCTTGCCGCCCCGCAACCGCACGCGCTGAAAGGGTAACCGCCGGCCCGCCTTGTGGTTTTACGCAAAACGCCATGCGGCGCGAGCGGTTTGATTATCGACCCGTTTGTGCGATCTATGCGTCAAAGTCCAAACGCCGAGCGAACGGCGCGCAAAGCGCGTCGCCGCGGCGAACAGCAAGGGTGGAATGGAGGCAAATCATGAGCCGCGACCGGATCCTGACAACCCATGTCGGCAGCCTCGTCCGCCCGGTTGAGCTCACCAGATACATCGAAGCGATCGATAACGGCGTCGAAGTCGACCCGGCGGCGTTCGACCGGTGCCTCGCCGACTCCATCACCGCCGTGGTCAAACGCCAGCAGCAAGCCGGCGTCGATATCGTCAGCGACGGCGAATTCGGAAAATTCCGCAGCTGGTCGTTTTATGTGCTCGACCGTCTCGGCGGAATCGAGAAGCGGGCCGTCGAGGCGCCGCGCGGCGCCGGCCGCGATCAGCAATTGTTTCCGGATTTCTATGCGGAATACTTCCCGACCCAGAAGCTGCCGAAGCGTGGCACCGTCGTCGCCGTCGGTCCGATCACCTATAAGGGTCAGGCCGCGGTGCAAAAGGACATCGACGTCTTCAAGGCCGCGCTGCAGGGCGCCGATGTCGCTGACGCCTTTTTGCCAGTCGTGGCGCCGGCAAGCGCGGTGCCTCGACATAAGAATGAATATTATAAGGACGACGAAGAATTTTTGTTCAAGCTCGCCGAGGCTTTACGCGAAGAATACAAGGCAATTATCGACGCCGGTCTGTTGGTGCAGATCGACGATGCCTTCCTGCCGTACATGTATGACGTCGCCTTTTCCGGCGAGGACTTGGCGCAATACCGAAAATGGGCGGCGGTGCGCATCGACGCACTCAATCACGCCTTGGCGGGGCTGCCCGAGGATCGCATCCGTTATCACATCTGTTGGGGCAGCTTTAATACGCCGCACGTCACCGACGTGGCGCTGAAGGATATCGTCGATCTGGTGCTGCGGGTGAAGGCGGGCGCCTATTGCATCGAGATGGGCAATCCGCGCCACGAGCACGAGTGGCGGGTGTGGGAGACCGTGAAACTCCCGGCCGGCAAGAACCTCATTCCGGGCGTCATCAGCCACTCGACCAATGTGGTGGAGCATCCCGAACTTGTGGCCGAGCGGCTGACCCGCATCGCCAAGTTGGTCGGGCGCGAAAATATTCAAGCCGGCACCGACTGCGGTTTCGCCCAATCCCCCTATGTGCGCCGCGTTCATCCGTCGATCATGTGGGCGAAGCTTGAGGCGCTCGCGGAAGGCGCACGGCTTGCCTCGCGCGAATTGTGGGGACGCAAAGCGGCCTAAGGCGTGCCCGTCTTCCGTCCTTTGAGCATCGGCGCTCTCCGCGCCTAAATCGCGGCGGAAGGAAGGGCCGCGGTCGCCGCTAAGCTGCGCACGCGGGTGCGGGAAGCGCAGCGCGAAAATGCATTCACCGTCGTTGACGACGCGGCCTTCGCGCGGATCGGCGACGATATCGCCGCCGGACCGCTCGCCGGCATTCCGATTGCCGTCAAAGACAATATCGATGCCTTGCCGTTTCCGACCACGGGCGCCAGTCCGGCGTTCCTCGAATACCGGCCGGTGGCGGATGCGACGGTGGTTACTAGGCTGCGCGCCGCCGGTGCAGTGGTGATCGGCAAAACGAACCTGCACGAACTGGCTTTCGGGATTACCAGCAACAACGCCCATTTCGGGGCGATACCCAATCCATTCGATGTGCGACGCGTATCCGGTGGATCGTCCGGCGGAACGGGGCTGGTTCTGGCGCGCGGCATCGTGCCCGTCGCTCTCGGCTCCGACACCGGCGGCTCGGCGCGGATCCCGGCGGCTTTCTGCAATGTCATCGGATTGCGCCCGACCACCGGGCGTTATCCCGGCGACGGCGTCCTCAATCTAACCCGGACGCACGACACCATCGGCGTCATGGCAACATGCGTCGACGACGTCGCCGCTGTCGATGCCGTGATCACGGGAGAGGGGCCCGCCGCGCTCGAGGCGCGCCCGATCCGGCTCGGCGTTTTGAGCAATGCGCAGCCCGGCTTGTCACAGGCGACTGACGCGGCGATCGGAGCCGCTTTCGCCACGCTGCAAAAAGCCGGCTTTGAGCTTGTGCCCGTCGACTTCACCGAAGCGGAGCGCATAACCAACCAGATCGACGCCGTGATCGCGCTCTGCGAGATTTGGCAAATCTGGACTGCTCTCGCGCGCGAGAAGTTCGGCGAGAGCCTCGAACAATTCGCCGCCAGGATCGCTAGCCCGGACGTCCGCAATATGTTCGCCGAGCTCGACCGCATGGCGCCCGATCTTGGCAAAAACTATCTGGACGCGATGAACCACGCACGACCCGCGCTGCAGCGCGAATATCAGCAGGCCGTTGTCGGCAACGGCGTCGACGCGCTGATCACCGCGACCGTGCCGGTTCCACCGCCGCGCATTGGCGAAGACCGCGAGATGACCGTCGACGGCGTGCCATTGCCGACATTTCCGACCGTCATCCGCAATACCAGTCCGGCCAGCATTGCCGGCGTGCCCTCGCTCGCGCTGCCTGCTGGGTTTGACGTCGACGGCTTGCCGGTCGGCGTCATGCTTGAGGGGTTGGCCGGGCAGGATCGCCGGCTGCTCGCTATCGGTGCGCGCGTAGCGGCGGCCGTTTCCGGTTGATGCGATTAAAACGGTAGCCCGACGTAATTCTCCGCGAATACGGTGGCGGCGGCCTGCGATCGGAACAGATAGTGGAGTTCGGCGAGCTGAATTTTCTGCTCGAACGAATCGTCGGATAACTTGTGCAGCAGCGTCGTCATCCACCATGAGAAACGCTCGGCCTTCCAGACCCGCGCCAAGGCGCGCGAAGAATAATGGGCGATGCCGGCATCGGATTTCTCGGCATAGTGCTCGACCAGTGCCTGCGACAGAAGGCGCACGTCGCTCGCCGCAAGATTGAGGCCCTTGGCGCCCGTCGGCGGCACGATATGGGCGGCGTCGCCGGCAAGGAATAGCCGGCCGAAACGCATAGGCTCGGCGACAAAACTGCGCAGCGGGGCGATGCTCTTTTCGATCGACGGTCCGGTCACGAGCCGCTGGCGCCCTTCGTCGTCCAGCCGGGGCCTGAGTTCCTCCCAGAAGCGCTCGTCGGGCCAAGCATCGATATCCTCGGCGAGGCCGCACTGTATGTAATAACGGCTGCGTGTCGGCGAGCGCATCGAACAGAGCGCAAAGCCGAGCGGATGCCGGACATAGATCAACTCCTCCGACACCGGCGGCGTCTCCGAGAGGACGCCGAGCCAGCCCAGCGGATAGACCCGCTCGTGCGTGGCGATAGCGTTTGGCGGGACGCTTTTGCGGCTGACGCCATGGAAGCCGTCGCAGCCGGCGATGAAATCGCAAGCGATCTCTTGTGTTTTGCCGTCGGCGCGAAACGTCACCGTCGGCGTCTCGCCGAAAATGTCGTGCAAGCTCACGTCGTAGGCGGCGTAGATGGTAGGTGCGCCGGCGGCCGCGCGGCCATCCATCAGGTCGCGGGTGATCTCGGTCTGCCCGTAGACCATCACTGCCTTGCCGGTCATTTCCTTAAATGAAATGCGGTGGCGCACGCCGTCGACGCAGATCTGAACGCCGTCATGCACGAGACCTTCTTCGTGCATGCGCGCGCCGACGCCGGCTTCGTCGAGGAGATCGATGGTGGTCTGTTCGATGACGCCGGCGCGAATGCGGCTGAGCACATATTCTCCGGTTTGCCGCTCTAGAATGACATTATCGATGCCATGCTTGTGCAGGAGCTGACCGAGCAGGAGCCCGGAAGGACCGGCGCCGATGATCGCAACCTGAGTACGCATAAAGTCGTCCTTAACGTTAGCAACCGCTTTGAAACATAACTAAGTGGCGGCCTCAAATTTTGATTCAAATCGACCCGATTTCTTTATCGTGGGCTGCAAGATTTCCTGTTTTTATGCCGGCATGAGCGAGCTCAAGCCAGTGGCCGTAATCGCCGGTCCATTGCGCCCGCCGGCTCTTTCCGCGCGCGAGCGAGCCGCGGCGCGCGCGTTGGCGCGCATGCGCTACGAGCAGCAGGCGAAGATGGCTCGCCTGATCATCGTTCTCTCGCTGTTTTTGGTTCTGTTGGGGGCGGCGCTGATGATCGGCGGTCGCACCTTCATTGATCCCTTGCTGCAGGCGGCGGCGGCAAAGCGCGAAGCCAACCGCGTCGGCGACGTGGTCCTCGCCATGCCCGACGGCGCCTTTTGCCGGCATCTATCCTTCGACAACAGCACGTCCGAATTCGCGGGAAATACCGTAGAGCGCTGCGAGCAAAGCCACGGCAAGGGAGAAACGCGCGCTGTGAACGGCTTCTCGAGGGGTTCGCGGTAGAACGTCATTTTCCCCGCTGGCGCCGTGCGAACTCGGCTTGGTCGACAATTCGCCACAGAGCGGAATCTTTTCGCAAAACCGCTTTCCACCTTCCAGCTTGATGTTTTAGGCTGTTGCGGGGCATACGCCCGCAAAGTTGGGTAACCCGCCCGCATCGCCAGCCGGGGAAGGATGCCGAAAATATGCTGCGTCTCATTTGCGGACCGGTCCTGCCGGCCGGGCTTGTCGTCATCGGGATTGGGATTGCGGGAATAGGATTAGCCGTCGCGCAAAGCAGTCCGGAGACACGTGACGCCTGCACACCCGACGCCATGCGGCTTTGTTCCGAGTTCGTCCCCGACGTGCCGAAAGTAACGGCGTGCATGAAGGCGCATTACCGGCAGCTCAGCCGCGAATGCCGAGTGGCGATGGCGAATGAGCACAAGGTCTACCGGCGCCGCTGCACGCATAATTGCGGCTAGCGCCGTCGCCGGTGTCCGCGTCCTTAACGTAAAGAAGTGATGCCGGCGCGGTTGAACGACCGACGCCTTGAGGATTGTAGCACGAAAATGCCATGGTGCGCGTGCATTGGTCTGGGCGGCCCGCAATGCGGTGGGGGCGGAGTCTGTCAAAGAGTGGCGGCGTCGGGGGCGGTGAAATTCGCTGGATTTGCGTCGCGACCGGCCGTGCGGTGGACGGCGCTTGTTGTGATCGCCGCCGTCGTGTCGATCGCCGCCTTCGCGCTGCCGAAGGCGCAAACCAAAGCCCAACCTATCGCCGCCGACGATGCAGCCGTGGTTGCGGCGGATTCCGCGCTTCGCGAAGCCATGCGCGGCGCCGACAAAGGCGCTGTGCGGCGGCTGCTTGCCTTACAATTTAGTTTCGTCGATGCCGATGGAAAAGGTTATACGCGCAAGGAGGTTCTTGGCGATCTCAAGCGTGTTGCCGCTGCCACCGCGAGCGACCCGAAAGTGCGCAGCTACGGGCTCGTCGCCGTGGCCACCGGGCGACACAGATCGACGTCCGATGCCGATGTGTTTTTCCTCGACGTCTGGGTCAAACAAAAAGGTGCGTGGCGGGCGCTTTTGATCCAGGAAGTGCCCATCGCCGACGCTGAAACGACTGCCGCGACCACGTCGTCTGCCGAAGGGCCGCAAGCCGGCGATTGCAAAAATCCATGTGAGACACTTCCGTATCGGGTACGCTCGGCAGCCGAGCAGGAGGTCGTCAACACCTTCCAGGCCGTGATCAAGGCCATCGTCGCGCATGATGCCGGCGAATGGGCAAAACACGTCGCCGATGAATTCGTGCTTTATGCGAGCGGCCGCCCGCCGGTGCCGAAGACGGATCGGATCGCCGCGATTGAGCGACAGAAGGAAACCGGCGCCGCCGCCGTCGTCGGCGAGGTGCAGACGATGCGGCTTGCGGTCTACGGCGACGGCGCGGTCATGACCACGACCGACGCGGCACCGGGTGAATCACACCCGCCCTATCGCGCCGCCCGCGTCTGGGTTAAACGCGGCGGGCAGTGGCTCTTGGCGCTTAGCGCGCACACCGACACGAAATAAGCCGATACTCGCGGTGGCAGCCCGGCTCTCGCGCCGGACAGGTTCTTCGCTGCCGCATGATCTTTTTCGGAAAACCGGTATCCACTTCTCCGGCTCATGCGCTAATGCTCGAGCCCCGTCGGTACGTTCACGTTCTCGCTGACGAGCTTCATGCCGGCCGCGAGCGCCATGGTTTCCGCCAGCGCCGAAAAATCCTTCTGTAGATATTCTTCCGGATTCTTTTGCAGCGTCGCGGCGCCGAAATGCGTCTGCAGAACCTCGCGCGCGGCCGCGGTCACCGGCATCGGAACGTCGATCTCGCGGCCGAGCTCAAGCCCAAGATCGAGGTCCTTGCGCAGAAGCTCCGGCGTGAAGGTGGTCGTCCAGTCGCAATTGACCAGCGCCGGCGCTTTGTAGCCGGTGAACATCGAGCCCATGGCGCTGTTGTTGAGGAAGGCAAGAAACGCGTGCCGCGGAACGCCCATCTTGTTGGTGAGGAGCGTGATCTCGATCAGATTCTCGATGACGACGCCGAGCATGACGTTGTGCGCAATCTTGCAGACGCGGGCGAGTTCGCCGTCGCCGACATAGGAAACGCCGCGCTGCGCGAACACGTCGATCAGCGGCATCACTTCCTTGCACGCAGCCTCTTTGCCCGACACCACGGCGGAAGCCTTGCCGGCCTTGATCACCTTGGCGTTGCCGCTCATCGGGGCGGCGACGAAGTCGGCGCCAAGTTGTTGGAGCTTGTCGCGGATGGCCGCGGAATCCTCGACCGAGATGGTGGAGCAATCGACGACGATCGGCGGGATTTTGCCGCCCTGGCTGCAGACGCCATTTTTGCCGTAGAGAACCTCCTGCACGTCCATACCGGTCGATACGATCGAGAACAACACGTCTACATCCTTTAACTCGAAGAGATGATCGACGAGTTTGCCGCCGGCTTTGGCCAGCGGTTCGGCTTTGGCGCGGGTGCGGTTCCAGATGCTAACGTCATAGCCGGCCTTGATCAGCCGCTCGGCCATGGGAATCCCCATGCGGCCAGCGCCGATCCATCCGATCTTCGGTTTGTTTTGGGTGCCGTTGGTGGCCATGGGCGAACTCCTTGTTGCCGCGTCCTCTTGCGCAGAGCCAAGTAACACAGCCACGCCGGCTTGTCCGCGTGCCGCGAGCAGGGCGGCCTTGCGTTAACGGGCCGGCTTTGCGTTTCTTGACAGAGGTTTATCGGGCGGTCATAACGGCGCCGGCGCGAGCCGCGCGAGCCGTCAAGGTTTGCCAAGCTCTTGCCTTCACCCGCAGCTTAAATAGCAGCAGCGACTGGAAAAAGCCGGTCCGGCCCTGGGCCGAATACCGGGACCGAACACGAGGACAAAGATGTTCGCGGTCTTTAAAACCGGCGGCAAGCAATACCGGGTCGCCGCCGAAGACGTGCTCAAGATCGACAAGGTCAAGGGCGAGCCCGGTGAAATCGTCGAGTTCGGCGAGGTTTTGGTCGTCGGCGGCGACAGCGTCGTTTTGGGCGCGCCGACCATTGCCGGCGCAACGGTCGCTGCCGAAGTGCTCGACCAGTCGCGCGGCGCCAAGATCATCGCGTTCAAGAAGCGGCGGCGGAAGAACTCCCGCCGCAAGCGCGGTCATCGGCAGGAATTTACGCTGGTGCGCATCACCGAAATCCTGACTGAGGGAAAAAAGCCGAACAAGACCGTTCCGCCGCGGCCGAAGCGGGTGTCCGCGCCGAAGCCGGAACAGGCAGCCGCGGACGGCGCGGCCGACGACGAAGCGGCCACGGAAAAGCCGCAAGCTGCCGCGGCCAAAAAGGCGGGGAAACCCAAAGCCGCGGCCTCCGCGAAAACGAAAAAGCCCGCGGCCAAAGGCAAAGTCGCTCCGGCCAAAGGGGCTAAAGGCGGGAAAAAGAAGTGACCGGGTCTGGTGATGTTTTTGTCACGAATCCGGTATAGGTAACGCACACGAAAGGTTCGAGCGATGGCTCACAAAAAAGCAGGCGGATCCTCGCGCAACGGCCGCGATTCGGCGGGCCAGCGCTTGGGGATCAAGATTTTCGGCGGCGAAGAAGTCGTTGCCGGCAACATCATCGCGCGTCAGCGCGGCACCAAATGGCACCCGGGCCGCAATGTCGGGGTTGGCCGTGACCATACGTTGTTTGCGCTGATTGACGGCCGCGTTGCGTTCCAGACCAAAACCAAGGGTCGCGTATTCGTATCGGTACTTCCGAGCGAGGCTGCGACCCAGTAATACGGTGGATCATATGAAGGTCCGCCGGCTTCCAGTCGAACCGGCGGGCCCGAATGGGCTTCGAAAAGGGGGAGACCGGATGCCGGCTCCCCCTTTTGGTTTTTCGCCAGGAGCCCATGCGCATGACGCTTTCGGAAAACGTGATCGAAACGCCGCGGGAGCGCTGTATTCCCGTCCTCGCGACCGAGCGGCTGACGCTGCGCGCCGCGCAGCGAGGACGTAAAAGCGATTGCGGTTCTCGCCAACGACCGCCGCATCGCGGTGAATACCGCCCGTATTCCGCATCCCTACCGTCTTGCCGACGCCGAGCAATTCATTGCCGCGGTCAACCGGCGCGACGGCGAGGTTTGCTTCGTCATCGCGCATGCCGACACGCTGATCGGCGCCTGCGGGATCGATCCGCGCGAAGACGCGCCTGAACTCGGCTATTGGCTGGGGGCGCGTTATTGGGGCCGCGGCTACGCCACCGAGGCTGTCCGGGCCGTCGTCGATTATGCATTCGAAGACCTGGAGCACGCGACCTTGCAGGCGGGGGCGCGCGTCAGCAATCCGACTTCGCGCCGCGTCCTGGAGAAGTGCGCCTTTCAATGGACGGGCGTGCGGCTCACCCGGATCCGCGCGATTAATTCCGCGGCGCCGGTCGACCGCTTCCGGCTCGATCGCGGGCTATGGCTCTCGCTCAAATCCTGGAGCCGTGTCCGCCGCGTGGCATAAAGCGCTTAGCGCGCGGCGTCCTGCTCAGATTGGAATAACGGCTTGAGCTTGGCGACAAGCGCCGGCCCGAAATGCGACTGTGGATTCGATGGCACGGCCCGATCCATCATCTCCCAGCCGCGAATGAGCACGCGCGCATTGTCGAAGGCGTGCTGGAAATCCCAACCCGGCCGCAGACTCTGCCGAAAGAAGGCGTCGCCGAAATAGGTCCAGTCGCGCTCGGGCGCGCAGCCGAACGAGGTATGCTGGGCGTCGGCGGCCGTCAGCACGATGGTGTTGTCGTTGGCGAGCGGCGGCACAAAAATGCCGGCAAAGCAGGCGGACACGATGACCACGCGGTTTTTGATGTGCGCGTTATCGAGCGCGGCCGCGACTTCCTGTGGGGTCAATTCCGTGACGACGTCGCTCGGCAGACGCAGCCCAAAGCCGGACGGCTCTCCATGCGAGGTCATGAGGAGAAGGAGAATGTCCTCCTCCTTGTTCATGACCGCGCCGATCGCTTGCACCGCGGCGGCAAAGTTGCGCTGGTTGGCGAGCGGCAAGCTCGCCTGCGTTTCGCTGTGATTGACCAGCCGTACGCTGCGGCCGCGGATCGGCAGAACCGCGCCCAGCGCCGCCAGGCCGCCATCGAGCTCCTTGAGGAAAACGTCCTGGTCCGCCCAACCGGCGATGCCGAGGCTATAGATGTTGGCCGCTCCTTTCGTCGGCGGCGCAAGGCTCGCGATCTGTGTCTGCAAGAGCGCGGCTTGCGCCTTGTCGAGGCTTGACGCCGCCGCATTCTGTTGCGGTGCCACCAATTGCGCGTGCAGGAGTTCCCACAGATTGGCAGTACGCATGTCGAAGTCGCGCGGAATGAAAACCGGCGCATGCGGCAGCAACGCGCTGACCGCGAGCAGCGCGACCCAGATCGCGGCGGCGCGCCCAAATGATGCCCGCGGCAGTTGCGGCGCCACGCTGCGCAGAGTGGCCGCCACGGCGCCGATCCACCACGCCGACAGCAGCGCGATTATGGCGATCGCGGTCGGCTGGTCGCGCCAGGCCGCGTTCGCGGCGGCGAAGAGGGGAACGAGCGCCAGCAGCGACTTTAAGGCGCTGCTGGCGACCTCGGCAAAAACGGTCAGCACGAGCATTGCCGACAGCGCCGTGGCGCGGGCGGCCGGCGGCACGAATAGCGCAGCGACGGCGACGTCAAGCGCGGCCCAGGCGATGACGGCATTCAGGCCATAAGGGTTAAAGGATACGGCAGATCCGGCTTCGGCAAATTGCAGCGCTACGCGCGAGACCGCGAGCACGGCGGCGAAGGCCAGCAGGCTTGGCAGACCGACCAGGCGTGGATTGCGGGTCGTCCGCCAGATAGCGGCCTGTAACGCAAGCTTGAGAACCGACCACGCGCTTTTCATTGCTGCTCGAACTTAACAGACCGGCCATACCTTATCACGAGTGGCGCATTATATCAGCCAGGGCGCTGCGCTGTTATGTTTGCCGCTCACAGTGGATTGCCGCAACTGCGCTGATACGAGCAAGCCGTTATGAAATTTCTCGACGAGGCCAAGGTCTATATCCGTTCGGGCGCCGGCGGCAACGGCTGCGTTTCTTTCCGGCGCGAGAAGTTCATTGAATACGGCGGGCCCAATGGCGGCGATGGCGGCAAGGGCGGTGACGTGATTGCGGAAGCCGTCGACGGGCTGAACACGCTAATCGACTATCGCTACCAGCAGCACTTTTTTGCCAAGAGCGGCGGTGGCGGCATGGGCAAGGACCGTCACGGCGCCAACGGGGCCGACATGCTGCTCAAAGTTCCGGTCGGCACGCAGATTTACGAAGAGGATGGTGTCACGTTGCTCGCTGATCTGACCGAATGCGGTCAGCGCGCCGCGCTCGCGCGCGGCGGCAATGGCGGCTTCGGCAATGCGCATTTCAAATCATCGACCAACCGTGCTCCGCGCCGCGCCAATCCCGGCCAGCCCGGCGAAGAACTCACCATTCGGCTGCGGCTCAAGCTTATTGCCGATGCCGGCATTGTCGGCCTGCCGAATGCTGGGAAATCGACGTTTCTCGCCAAAGTCAGCGCGGCCAAGCCGAAAATCGCCGACTATCCGTTCACAACGCTGCAGCCGCAGCTTGGCGTAGTCGGGATCGATGGCCGCGAATTCGTGCTCGCCGATATTCCGGGCCTGATCGAGGGCGCGCATGAGGGCGTCGGTCTCGGCGACCGGTTCCTCGGCCATGTGGAACGCTGCCGGGTGCTGTTGCATCTCGTCGATGGCACGACCGAAGATGCCGGCGCGGCCTATAAGACCATACGCGCCGAGCTCACTGCCTACGGAGGAGGCCTCGACGAGAAGCCGGAACTGGTCGCGCTCAACAAGGCCGATGCGCTCGACGGCGATACGCTCAAACAACAAACGGCGCGGCTCAAGCGGGCGGCCAAAAAAACGCCGCTGGTCATTTCCGCCGTCAGCGGGGAGGGCGTCACCGACGTGCTGCGGACGCTGTTGGCGGTGATTGAAAAAGCGCGCTCCGGGGAAGCCGAGCCGGCTCCCGCAGGCGCCGGCTGGGAGCCGTAAAGCCGCGCGCCGCGGCCGGTATGCGCGCGTCCTTCATTTGGATTGCAGGCGGCCTATCGCTATATGAGCGGGCATGTTCGGTCTGCCGCAGACGCATCACCGGCCGCGCAATCTGCGCCTTGCCACCTTGTTGCGACTGCGCTGGCTTGCGGTCTTGGGTCAGGTCGCGGCCGTGCTGGTGGTGCATTTCGGCCTCGAATTCGATGTTCCGCTCTGGCCCTGTTTTGCGGTGATCGCGCTGGCCGTCGCGCTCAATATCGGGCTACGGGTCGGATTTTCCGACGCGCAATGGCTCGAACCCGACCGTGCCGCTTATCTGTTGGCCTTCGACATTGCCGAGCTTGCGGCACTGCTCTTTCTCACCGGTGGCCTGGAGAATCCCTTTTCTTTTTTGTTGCTCGGTCCGGTGCTGATCTCGGCGATCGCGTTGCCGCCGCGCATGACGTTGTTGCTCGGCATATTTGCCGTGCTGGCGGCGACGGCGCTGATTTTTTTCCATTACCAGCTGCCTTGGGAGGCCGAGGAACCGTTGCGGCTCCCTGAAACGTATGTCGTCGGGGTGTGGCTCTCGATCCTTTTAGCAATCGGTTATATCGGGGTTTACACGTGGCAGGTCGCCGAAGAGGCGCGCCAATTGTCGGACGCGCTGGCGGCGACCGAGCTGGTGTTGGCGCGCGAGCAGCACCTCTCGCAACTTGATGGGCTTGCCGCTGCGGCGGCGCATGAGCTGGCTACGCCGCTTGCCACGATCACCGTCGTGGTCCGTGAAATCGAGCGCGCGCTCGAGGCTCGTTCGCCCTATGCCGACGATGTCAAGCTGCTGCGCGAGCAGGCGCAGCGCTGCCGGGAGATCTTGTCGAAAATTACTGAACTGCCGACCACCGAGCCTTTCGACCGCGTGCCGCTGGCGGCGCTCATTGATGAGGCGGCGGCGCCGCACCGCAACTTCGGTGTGGCGCTGGTGGCGGCCATGCCGCGCGATCGCGCCGACGAGCCGGTCGTTGCGCGCAATCCGGCGATCCGCTACGGGCTCGGCAATCTGATCGAGAACGCGGTCGATTTTGCTCACCAGCGCGTCGAAATAACCGCGGATTGGTCGCCGTCGGCGGTGCGCATCACGATCAGCGACGACGGGCCTGGTTTTGCGCCGGAGGTGCTCGACCGCCTCGGTTCGCCCTACGTCACTCACCGGCGGCCGCAATTGGGCACTGCCAACGGCGGCGATGAAGAGGACGGATTCGGCCTCGGGCTGGGCTTTTTCATTGCTAAAACCTTGCTGGAACGCAGCGGCGCCAAGCTTTCGCTGCAGAACCAGATGCCGCCCCTGCACGGAGCTACTGTCGCAATCGTCTGGAATCGCGCGGCATTGGAACGGCCGTCAATCCAGGCCCCTCTTGAGCCGATTGCGGCCGCGTCCTAAGTAACGAGAGCAAGGGCGCGCGGGTTCGCTATATCGGAGTAGAATCGCCATGATTGAAGCCACTTTTGAAGCGCCCAGCGTTCTGTCCGTCGCGACCGCGATTCCGGGCGAGCGCTCGCTTCTGATCGTCGAGGACGACAAATCGTTTCTGCAGCGCCTGGCTCAAGCCATGGAGACGCGCGGTTTTGAGGTGAGTAGAGCCGAATCGGTCGCCGACGGTTTGTTGCAGGTGGAAAAATCCCCGCCGGCTTACGCCGTGGTCGACATGCGGCTCGGCGACGGCAATGGTCTTGATGTCATCTCGGCGATCAAAAAGCGGCGGCCGGACGCGCGCGCCATCATTCTTACCGGCTACGGCAATATCGCGACCGCGGTCAACGCCGTTAAGCTCGGCGCGGTCGATTATCTGGCCAAGCCGGTCGACGCCGACAATGTGGCGGCGGCGTTGCTCGCGATCGACAACAAGAAGATCGAGCCGCCGGAAAATCCGATGTCGGCCGACCGCGTGCGTTGGGAGCACATCCAGCGTATTTATGAATTATGCGACCGCAATGTCTCGGAGACGGCGCGGCGGCTCAACATGCACCGGCGCACATTGCAACGCATCCTCGCCAAACGCGCGCCGAAATAACTCTCCACGTTATTTCGATTCGGCTTCGTAGACGCCGTTCCAATCGGCCGGCGGCGGATCGGCTTGATACACTTCGATGCGATCGAGGTACATTTCGTAGAGGCCGTCGACGCCGAAGCCGTTGGCGAGCTCGCGGCAGCGCGCGATCAGCGTCTTGGCTTCGTCCCATTGCTGTTTGCGGTAGATTGCGAGCAGCTGCGCGTTGAGATCGACGAGCTCGCCGCAGCGCGGGTCCTCGGCCACTTCGGCGCGCCCGAGCACCGTGAAAACCGTTTCCGGCTGCTTCTTGCCTTTCACCTGGATCAGGTCGATTTCCATTACCGCGAACCGCTCCTTTGCCCTTTCCGCGGTGCGCGAACCGATCACCAGCGACAGCCGGTAATCCTTGGTCCGCGATTCGAGCCGTGAGGCGAGATTGACCGTGTCGCCCAGCACCGAGTAGTTGAAACGGAAATCGGATCCCATGTTGCCGACGACGCAGGGGCCGCTGTTGAGCCCGACACCGATGCGCAGCGGCATATAGACACCGCCGTTGGCCTCGGCCTCGCGCTTGAGTTCGACGTTGAGTACTTCGGCCTGCGCCAGCATTGCCAGCGCCGCGTCGCAAGCGTTGGCTTCGTGTTCGTTGTCGTCGAGCGGCGCGTTCCAGAACGCCATGATGGCGTCGCCGATATATTTGTCGATCGTGCCCTTGCGGTCGATGATGGCGTTTGTCAGCGGCGTGAGGAAGCGGTTCATCAGGCGCGTCAGCCCCTGAGGATCGTCCTTGTAGTGCTCGGAAATAGTGGTGAAACCGCGCACGTCGCTGAACAGAATGGTCATGCGGCGTTCTTCGCCGCCGAGCACAAGCTTCTCCGGCGATTTCGCCAGCTGCTCGACCAGCGGCGGCGACAGATAGAAGCCGAAGGCCGACCGGATTTGCTTTTGTTGCTGCTGCTCGCGGAAATAATTGACGAAGGTGAGAACCAGATAAATCAGCCAGCTCGAAATCAGCGGATAGGTGAAGTCGATCAAGAGATTATGTTCGACGAAGAAATACCAGGACATGCCCACGAGACCAACAATCAACAACGCCCCGAGCGCCAGCACGATGGCGGCTGGCAACATCGGCGCAGCGACGATGATGGCGAGCCCAAGAAGCACCGCGATCACCAATTCGGCGCCGATGGCATAATTCGGATTGGTCAGGAGCGTCTTGGTCAGCACGCTTTCGAGAATCTGGGCGTGCACTTCGACGCCGGCCATCACCGGGTCGATTGGCGTCGTCTTGGTGTCGAGAAGGCCGGTCGCCGAGGTGCCGATCAGCACCAGGCGACCACGAAAGCGGTCCGCCGGCACCCGCCCATCGAGGATGTCGGCGACCGACACAAACCGTGCCGGATCGTGCTTGTTGAAATGCACCCAGAACTGGCCGTTGCGGTCGGTGGGAACTTCGAGCCCCGGCACCGCGACGGACCGCACGCCGGCTTGGTCGGTCCGGATCAGGATGGCGCTTGTGTGGGTGACAATGCGCAGCATTTCCATGGTCAGCGAGGGCACCAGCATGTCCTGTGCCTCCATGATGACCGGCACCCGCCGAACAATGCCGTCGCGCTCGGGATTGATGGAGAAGAGCCCGCGACCGGCCGCGGCCTGCTCGATCGACGGCACGTTGCGCAGCAGCCCGGGAAAGGTGACCAGAAATGGCAGCGGGTCCGGGCCGCGAACGGCAAACCCGGTCTGCAGAGTTTTTTCGGCGTCGGTTCGCTGCGTCGCGGTCGCCGAACCGGCTTCGCCGACCACAACGTTGCCGGCGCGCTTGATGGCTTCGGCCAAGACCGCGTCGTTTGAGGGGAGGGTGGCGAGTTTTTCCCGAGTCTCGGCGTCGATGCCGCGAAACTCGGTCGCGGCGACGGCTGGCGACATGCGGTCCGGCTCGGCGAAGACGACGTCGAATCCAATCGCTACCGCGCCGAGTTCGTGAAGGCGGGTGATCAGGTCTGCGACGATCGTGCGCGGCCATGGCCATTGCCCGATCTGCTTCAAGCTCGCTTCGTCGATGTCGGCGATGACGACGGGCCGGATTTTCTGGTCGCGCGGGCGCAGAACTTGAAAGAGATCGAACGTCCGCAAATGCACTTCTTCGAGCGGCCGCGGATCGGCGATACGCAGCGCCACCAGCGCAAACAGGAGCACGAGGCAGAGCGCTCGCGGGAGGCCGAACCAACGTGCCCAGCGGGCGATGCGTCTCATGCCGCCGACCCCGAAATCCATACCAATAAGAGCAACGATTATAGCAATTGCGCGCAAGACTATCGCCAAATCTTGGCGCGGCGCGCACAGCGCGACTTATTTTTCGCGGAACGCCCGCTTCAACTGATCGTGCAGCGGTTTGACCAGGTAGGAGAGCATGGTGCGCTCGCCGGTCTGGATGAACGCCTCGACCGGCATGCCGGGCGTCAGCTTGACGTCGCCGAGGCGCGAAATCTCTTCAGCGGTCATGGCGATGCGGACCAGATAGTAGCTTTGCCCGGTGCGTTGATCGGTCGAGGTATCGGCGGCGATACGCACGACGGTGCCGTTGAGCTCGGGCGTGGTGCGCATGTTGAATGCGGAGAAGCGCAGTACCACCGGCTGGCCGAACTGCAATTGATCAATATCCTTGGGCTCGACCTTGACCTCGACCATGAGCGTGTCCGATTCCGGCACGATCAGCATGATCGGATCGCCGGCGGCAACCACGCCGCCGACGGTGTTTGCGGTTGTTTGGAATACGACGCCGTCCTGCGGCGCGCGAATTTCTGTGCGCCTGAGCTGGTCCTCTGCGGTCACCTTGCGCTCGACATATTCGCCGATCTTACTGTCGGTTTCGCGCAGCTCCTTGGCCACGTCGCTGGTGAATTCCTGGTCGACTTGCAGGATCTGCAGCTCGGTCTCGACGATCTTGCCCTTGGCCTCGGCGGCGGCGGCAATCAGCTGGCCGCGCTCGCCCTGCAGGCGGGCGTCTTCGCGTTCCAGCGACGTCAACCGGCTGAGCTGGACCAGGTTCTTCGCCCACAGATCGCGCACGCCCGCCAGTTCCTGGTCGATCAGCGACATTTCCTTGCTCTTGGCGTCCTGCTGAGCGGTCAATCCGGTGATCTGTTCCTTAAGCTGCGCAATTCGCTGCTGCAGCTGATCTTTCTGACCGAGTCGGGCCTTGCGCCGCAGCTCGAAAAGCTTGCGCTCACTCCCCATCGCTTCCTGGACGTCGGGATCCGAAGCGCGCTCGGCGAGCTCTTTTGGCAATGGCACCGTGTCGGCGCCATCGCGCTCGGCGCCCAGCCGCGCCTTGCGCGCATAAAGTTCGGTGAGTCCTTTGGTGACGATGGCGAGATTGGCGCGCGTCACAGTCTCGTCGAGGCGAATGAGAAGATCGCCGGCCTTGACCCGGTCGCCATCATGGACGTGCAGTTCGCCGACCACACCACCGGTCGGGTGCTGCACTTTCTTGACGTTGGAATCGACGACCAGCGAGCCTGGGGCGATGAGCGCTCCGGAGATCTCCGCCGTCGAGGCCCAACCGCCGACGCCGAAAGCAAGAAAGACAACGACGGCGGTGCCGACAATGACGTGCCGGCGGATGGACGCCCGCGAATCCGAGGATGCGTTGCTCATCCCGCACTTCCCTCGCCGGGCACGACTTTGAGGTTGCGCTGCGGCGCGCCTGGTTGCTGGACCACGCGGTTGAGGATTTCCTCTTTCGGCCCGAACTGCTGCTGGCGACCCTTGGCCATGACCAGAATATAATCGACGCCGGCGATAGCGCTTGGACGGTGGGCGACGACAATGACGATGGCGCCGCGCGCACGCAAGCCGAGAATAGCGCGGGTGAGCGCTTCATCGCCTTCTGCGTCCAGATTGGAATTGGGCTCGTCGAGCACGACCAGAAACGGATCGCGGTAAAGCGCCCGCGCCAGCGCGACGCGCTGCGCCTGGCCGGCGGAGAGCGCGTTGCCGCGCTCGCCGACATTGGTCTCGTAACCGTCCGGTAGATTGACAATGAGGTCGTGAACGCCGGCAGCCTGAGCGGCGGCGAGCACGGCTTGCGGGTTCGGCGGGTCTTCAAAGCGCGCGATGTTTTGCGCCACGTTGCCGGGGAACAATTCGACGTCTTGCGGCAAATAGCCGATATGCGCCCCGAGCACCTCCGGCGACCATTGATCGAGCGTCGCGCCGTCAAGCCGCACGTTGCCACGGGCCGGCGTCCATACACCGACCAGCATCCGCGCCAGCGACGATTTTCCCGATGCGGTGGGCCCAATGACACCAAGCGCCTTGCCGGCGGTCAGGGTGAAGTTCACATCCTGGCACACGATTTTTTGCTCGCCGGGCGGATTAACCGCGGCGTTCTGCACGACCAGCGTCTTGGTCGGCGCCTGCAGCGGCATCGGCGCCGTTTGCGGTGGCAGGTGCCCAAGCAGCCGCGACAGCCGCTGCCAGGCCTGCCGTGCGCCGACGAAGCCGCGCCAATTGGCGATTGCCAGATCGACGGGCGCCAACGCCCGCCCACCCAGGATCGAACCGGCGATGATGATGCCTGGCGTCGACTCCTGATGGATCACCAGCCAGGCGCCGACCGCCAGAATTGACGATTGCAACAGCATCCGCAGGGCTCTCGAGACAGAGCCGAGGCCGCCGACCACGTCGCTGGCACGGCCGCTGGCGGCCACGTAATGGCGGTTGAGGTCGCTCCAGCGTTTGGCGATACGGCCGGTCATGCCCATAGCGGTAATCGCTTCGGCGTTGCGCCGGCTGGCATCCAGCAGCGCGTTGCGCGCCGCGGCAAATTGAGTGGCGCTGCGGGTCGGGTGCCGGGTCCGCAGTTCGGTCACGACGGTCAGCACGACCAGGATGATGGCGCCGGTGAGCGCGGTTAAACCGATATAGGGATGAAACAAAAAGCAGATGGCGAGATAGAGCGGCATCCATGGTAGGTCGAACAAGGCGGAGGGGCCGGCGCCGGACAGAAATCCGCGCACCGCGTCCAGATCGCGGATCGGCTGGGTGCTGTCGCCTTTGCTGCCGATCTTGAGTGGCAGCCGCACGATCGCGTCATAGACGCGCGCATTCATCGTCTCGTCGAGACTATTGCCGATGCGGACCATGATGCGGCTGCGGATCGCATCGATCACCGCTTGCGCGCCATAGAGGCCGGCCGCCAGGATAAGAAGCGCGACCAGGGTCGGGACGCTGCGGCTCGGCAGCACCCGGTCGTAAATTTCCAGCATGAACATCGCGCCGGTGAGCATCAAAATGTTGCTCATGCCGCTGAACACGGCGACGGCGACAAAGGCCTGGCGGCAGGATGCAAGCGCGGCGGCGAGTTCGGAACTCACCGGTTGCTGCCGCTGCAAGCGTGGCATCTGGGTCATCGTAGAGGCGCCTACCATCGAACCAAGCCTAATACCATGATCGACCGGCAAATTGACCGGCGGCCGGTCGAATCATCATAGCTTGGTTTACGGCGAAAGACGGCAATCCCGCCCGGCTTGCGGGGCGGCCGCCCGGCCTACGGCGCTCTTTCGTTGTCGATCGGCTTACCTTGGCGGCCTTCGCGCCGGGGCGCGCCGTCAGCGCAAAGCGCGGGACAAAGCGCGAGCGAAATCATCTCGCCGCCGGCCTTGCAAAGCCGGCGCCGATGCAGATCCGAGATTTTCGTTGCTGATGAAACGTCAGGAACGGGAATCGAGCGACAGCCCGATCGAAAACGCCTTTTGCCGCGTAGCGCCTTCGGTCCTCTTCAACTTCTTTGCAATCTTCCCCGCGGCGGTCTTCTTTTTCGCCAGGGCCCTCAGATCACGTACCTCGGCCGCCGTCCAAGCGCGCCGCCTCTTTGCCTTCTTAGCCATAAGTCCTCCCTTTCAAGAAAGGTACGTTGTATCCCTTAGCGGGAGCAAAAGAACACAACAGTTGAGTGGAGTCACCAGGATTGTAGCAACTTCAGGATCAAAAGAGTTCCCAAAAAAGCGCCCTGAGATAACGCCGGGCAAGTTAACAAGAGGTTTTGTTAGATCGTTCTTAGCAACCTATCGCGCTTTACGCAAACCCAACTTTGTGGAAAGACGCGATACCTTTTTGCTCCCGAGCGGCCGATTTGCTGCCGTACGGCGCGCGGCGGTCGATGCTGCTGCCGGTATTTTCGCGCAACGCGCGTGCACTGAAAGGACCGGGCCCGGACATTATTGCGACCAATTGCCGGACTCTATTAGGTCCAACGGCCGAAATTGAACACGCGGGACTGGGAAAGCAATGAAAAAATTTGGTGGTGCAACGCTGCTGTGTCTGGCGGCCGTCATTCTCGTAACAACGCTCGTGCCGCGCTTTGCGCAGGCGGCGGAGCTGCGCTTTGCGTTGGTGATCGGCAATGACGAATATAAATCGGCCAAGCTGGCGACGCCCGCCAACGACGCGGGCTTGGTAGCCGACGCGCTCACGGCCGCGGGCTTCGCGGTCACCGGCGCGCGCAACCTCGATCAGGCCGCGCTGCGGGAATCGCTTCGTGAGTTTCTTGGACAGGTCGCGGCAGCCGGGCCCGACGCCGTCGCGCTTGTGTATCTTTCCGGTTTCGGCGTGCAGTTCGCCGGCGAGAATTATTTCGTGCCGGTCGACGCCGATCTCGCGCGCGCCGCCGACGTGCCGCTGCAGGCGATGCGCGTTTCAGATTTCACAGAGCCGCCGGCGGCGCTGCCGGGCCGCGTGAAAATCGTCATCCTCGACGCCGCGCGGCAGAACTCGTTTGTCCGCAGCGGCGAGCCGTTGGCGAGCGGCCTTGCCCTGGTTGATCCGGCCGGCGGCATGGCGATCGCGTTCAACGCGGCACCGGGCACGGTCGCCGCCGACGAGCCGGGTCCCTACGGCGCCTATGCAACGTCGCTCGTCGAGATGATCGCCGCCGGCGGTCTTTCCCTTGACGACGTGTTCACGCGGGTACGCCTTCGCGTCAGCGAGCTGACGAGTGGCGCGGAGGTGCCGTGGAACGCATCGCGGATTGCGGGGCCGTTCTTTTTCACCGCGCGCGCCGCGGGTGCGCCGCCCCCGCCGTCGGTGGTGGCCGTTGCCGACCTGCGCGCGAGACCGATGCGCGACTATGCCACCGTCGAGGATGCGTATGCGGCGGCGCTCGCGCTCGACAGCCTCGAAGGCTATGAGCAATTTTTGACGCTCTATCCATCGGGTCCGTTTTCGTATCGCATCGCCGCCATGCTCGCCGTGCGCCGCGAGGAAATGATTTGGCGCCGCAGCGTGTTCAACAATACGCCCCCCGCTTACTGGTCCTATCTGCGTCGTTACCCGCAGGGACCGCATGCCTGGGACGCGCGCCGCCGATTGGCGATGGCGGGCGCGTCGTTCGATCCGCCGCCGAATTTTGTCATGTTCGATTTCGGTATCCGGCCGCCATCGGCGGATGAACTGATCTTCGTCGATCGCCCGATGATGATTTTTTTCGGTCCGGGTTACGGGCCGCCACCAAGGCCGCCTGTCGTCTTCCTGCCGCCGCGGCCGCGCGAGTTCGAAGGCTTACCGCCGCCACCGCCGTCGCATGAGCGTTTCTCTCTCCCGACGCCGCACACTGCCGCCGTACCGGCGTTTGTAAGGCCGCCGAGTAGCGTCGCGCCGCCAGCGGGGGCACCATCGGGCGCTGCCGCCGGTCGTCGTCCCGTCGCGTTGCCGGCCGCGATATCGCATGGCGCGCCGTCGGCCGCCGGTTCTCCCGCCGAAGGACCGCACGGCCATCCCGCTGGCGCGCCGCCGTCGCCGCCGCCGCCGTCAACCGCGGCAGTAAAGCCCGCGCCACCGCCACCATCGCCGCCTCCAGGTCCGGCACCGGCGACCATCAAACCCGCAGCCCCGCCGCCACCTCCGCCGCATCCTCCGGCTCCACCCCCGACGCCTGCGGCGGTCAAACCGGCGCCTCCGCCCCCACCTCCACCGCCGCAGCATCCTCCGGCGCCGGTGCCGACGGCGGCCAAGCCGCCGCCTCCGCCACCTGCGCCTGCGAAGCCCGGCTGCCCGCCCGGCAAGACGGCCGCGGTCGTCAACGGGCATCCGGCCTGCAAGTGATCCGGCAACGGGTCGCGGTCGCCTCGCAATCGATCCTATTGGACGCGACAGGCCTTGCGAGCCCGTTGCGTCCTTCCTAATTTTCGACAGTGAAAGCCAGCGGGAGCGGGAACTCGGCCATGGAAGAACTAAAACTCGTCGCCCTCGACAAAGACGACATCGAAGTCGTCTCGGCCCATTTGCAGGATGCGTTGGTCAGAATAGCCGATGTGTTCTGGCAACCGCGCGAGCACCGGTTCGTGATGGCGCTCAAGCGTTTCGACTGGATGAAGGCGGTCGACGCGAATGGCCTCAACAGCGGGCAAGCGGAATATCGGCGCTGCCGGACCGCACTGCGGTTCGAGCGGGTTACTTCCTGCAAGTGTCGGGGTCTCGATCGCACCGACAAGGACGCCGTGCTCAATCTTCTGGCGGTCGAGTTCAGCGAGCGCGACACGCCCGCCGGCAGCATCACCTTGACGTTCTCAGGAGGCGGCGCGATCCGCCTGGAGATCGAATGTCTGGAAGCGGAGCTGGCCGATCTCGGCGAAGTCTCATCCGCCAGCGCGCGCCCCGATCATTTCGCCGCCGACGTCGGCACGGCGTAATCGAAGTTCAAGCCGCGTGCGGGTTCTGCGCCGCCGGCACGGCGAAGACCTTCATCAGCACGGCGATGGCCGCAAGCGTAGCGGCGTAAACAATAAGCTGCATGGCGGTCGGCTGATCGACATAGCCGATCAGCGTATGCAGCGCCCGACCAAGGAAGCTGCCGTCGCTGAGGATCCAGGAGGTGTCCCAGACTGTCTGGTCGAACACGGTAAGAATGTCGGCCTGCTGCAAAAAAGCGATCGCTTGCGCCGCCATCCCGGCCGCCAGCAAGGCGATCAAGGTGCTGGTGACGGCAAACAAATACCGCGTCGGAATGGTGATAAGACCGAAATAAGTGAAGACGCAGACCAGCGCGCCGAGCACTAGGCCGATCACGCCGCCGACTAGCATGCCGAGGCTGGCGCCGCCCTCGGCCGCGGCGACGCCATAGAGAAACAATACGACTTCCGAGCCCTCGCGCAGCACCGCGATCATCACGACCAATGCCAGCGCGGCGAGCGACTTCGATCCTTCGACGACGGCCTCGCCGGCGGCGCGCATTTCGGAGGCCATCTCCCGGCCGTGACGCGCCATCCAGACATTGTGCCAGCCGAGCATGACGACGGCGAAGCCGAGGATGCAGGCGTTGAACAGCTCCTGGCCGCTGCCGTGAAAGAGCTGCGATAGGCCGCTGGTGAACAGCGCCACCACGCAAGCGCCGAGAATTCCGCCGGCGACACCGCCAACGATCCAGCGCAGGCGGTCGGCAACACCGGTGGTCACAGCCATGACGATACCGACGATCAGGCCGGCCTCGAAGACTTCGCGAAAGACGATGACCAACGACGGAAGCACGAAACCCTCACGGTACGATCAAGAGGCCTTGCGTGGCGCGGTGAAAGTCGTCGAAAAAAACGTAGCGGCCGGGCTCAAGCGGCCGCACGCGGACGGTTGCCTCGGCGCCGGGGGCGATCACCTTCTCGACATGCAGCGTGTCACTTTCAAATTCGGCGGCGATGGAACCGAGATTCTTGACCGCGAACTTGATCGCCTTGCCCGGCGGCGCATGCACTTCAGCGGGTTCGAACTGATGGTCTTTGATCGTGATTGACAACGTCACCGGCTCGTCGGCGCGTGCCATGCCGGCGCTTCCAACAAACAGCATAGCAAGGAAAGCAACGGTCAAGGTCGTGCGCATTGATCTTTGTCATGGTCGGCAACGGACGAAACGCTGCCTCCGTATCATGGAATATACGAGCAATTGGTGAACAGTGACGCCTTTGTCAATCAGAAAGCCCAAGGCGCGATAAGATTAGAATTGTTATAATAAAAGAGACCTGATACGCGTCGCCCAAGCCGCGCCCGAACGCCGCGTTTAAGACATCACATGGCCATCCGCCTCGACACACGCGCCGCCGAATTCGACGGAAAGTTCCGCGCATTTCTCGACACCAAGCGCGAGGCTTCAGCCGATGTCGAAGCCACCGTGCGCGCGATCATCGCCGACGTCGCCGCGCATGGCGATCAGGCGTTGCGCGATTACACGCAAAAGTTCGATCGCTTCGACCTCGGCATTGCCGGCTTGCGCGTGACGCAGGACGAGATCGCCGCCGCGGCGAAGGCCTGCGCCGGTGAAGCACTCGACGCGCTTGGATTCGCGCGCGATCGCATTGAGGCGTTTCATCGCCGGCAATTGCCGCGCGACGATCGCTTCATCGATTCGCTGGGCGTGGAGCTTGGCGTCCGCTGGTCGGCCATCGACGCTGTCGGGCTTTATGTGCCGGGCGGCAGCGCCGCGTATCCTTCTTCGGTATTGATGAATGCGGTGCCGGCCAAGGTCGCCGGCGTCGGGCGTCTCGTCATGGTCGTGCCGGCGCCGGACGGGCTGTTGCCGCCGCTGGTGCTGGCGGCGGCGAACATCGCCGGCGTCGATGAGATCTATCGTGTCGGCGGCGCGCAGGCGATCGCCGCGCTGGCTTACGGCACGGCGACCATCGCGCCGGTCGCCAAGATCGTCGGCCCCGGCAATGCTTACGTGGCGGCCGCCAAACGGGTCGTGTTCGGCAAGGTCGGTATCGATATGGTCGCCGGACCCTCCGAAGTGCTGATCCTCGCCGACCGCACCGGCAACGCTGACTGGATCGCGGCCGATCTGTTGGCGCAAGCCGAACATGACGAGAGCGCACAAGCGATCCTCATCACCGACGACGAGAGACTCGCCGGCGCCGTCGAGCAAGCAGTCGCGGCCGAACTTAAACAGCTCACGCGCGGCAAGGTCGCCGGCGCTTCGTGGCGCGATTTCGGTGCGGTGATCCTGGTGCGCAGCCTCGACGAGGCTTTGCCGCTGGTCGATGCCATTGCGCCCGAACATCTCGAAATCATGGCGACGAATGCCGAAGCGCTGGCCGGACGCATCCGCAACGCCGGCGCGATTTTTATCGGCGCGCACACGCCCGAGGCAATCGGCGATTACGTCGCCGGCTCGAACCACGTGTTGCCGACCGCGCGGTCGGCGCGCTTCTCGTCCGGTCTTGGCGTGCTCGATTTCATGAAGCGCACGTCGATCCTCAAATGCGGTCCCGAGCAGCTGCGCGCGCTTGCGGACGCCGCCATCGTTCTGGGCAACGCCGAGGGGCTCGAGGCGCATGCGCGCTCGGTCGCCATCCGGCTTAACCGATGACGGCGGCCGACGACGACCAACCGGGCACGGGGCGTCTCGTGGCGGTGACGCTCGACGAGGCGTCGATCGGCCGGGCCAACCGCGACGTCGAATATGAGCGTGCGGTCGCGATCTACGATCTGCTCGAAGATAATTCGTTCCGGCCGAATGATCACGACGGCGGTCCGTACGCTCTCAACCTGCGCATCGACGGCGACCGGCTGGTGTTCGACATCCGTCTCGGCGACGGCACGCCGGTGATCGCCCATCTCTTGTCGTTGGCGCCGTTCCGCCGCATCGTG
The DNA here is from genome assembly GCA_964459765.1 of uncultured Hyphomicrobiales bacterium. Classification (GTDB taxonomy): domain Bacteria; phylum Pseudomonadota; class Alphaproteobacteria; order Rhizobiales; family Xanthobacteraceae; genus BOG-931. The sequence continues at coordinate 35,726 of CAYWNY010000005.1, forward strand.
AAAGATTATTTCACGGTCTGCGACAGCTATTTCGCGGCGATCCGCGGCGCGACGCCGGACCGAATCGAAGCGCTCGACATGGCGCGCCGCTCGCTGCACGACGAGGGCTCGCAAATCCTGATGGAGCGGCTCAAGCGCAAGGTCGAGATCGATTTCGATACCGCGCGGCGGTTGTTCACCCTGGTCACCGTGCTGCACTGGAAGGGCTAGAGCATGATCGCGAAAAACGGGCGCCGGTTTTCGCAAAAGATCATGCTCGGCCGATAAGAGCGGCGATGGCGGCGTCCACGATGCAGCCGTTGGCGGTGCTGTTTGCCTGCGGGCTCAACTCGGTGCGCTCGCCGATGGCCGCTGCCCTGTTCGCCCAAATGCTCGGCCGCACCATCTATGTCGGCTCCGCCGGCGTGCGCAAAGACGAGCTCGACCCGTTCGCGGTCGCCGCCATGGCCGAAATCGGCATCGATATCTCGCGGCACAAGCCCATCACGTTCGAAGAACTCGAAGACCTCGAGGGCCTCAACTTCGATCTCATCGTCACGCTGTCGCCGGAAGCGCATCACCGGGCGCTCGAATTCACCCACACCAACGCCGTCGAGGTCGAGTACTGGCCGACGGCCGATCCGACCGGCGTCGAAGGCAGCCGCGAGCAGCGGCTCGATGCCTATCGGGCGGTCCGCGACCAGCTGTCGAAGCGCATCCGCGAACGCTTTAGCGGCCGCCGTCCGATTAACGAGTGATTATGAGGGAGAGTTGGGCGTTGTCGAAAGGCGCGCCATCCGCTAGGTTCCCGCGCTAATTTCGGCCGGGTGTTTAAAGTCGCGGCCGCCGATCAACACGTCCGGATCGCGAATGGCGAAGGAAGAACTGCTGGAGTTTCCCGGTGTCGTAACGGAATTGCTTCCGAACGCCACGTTCCGTGTCAAGCTTGAGAACGAGCACGAAATCATCGCGCACACCGCCGGGCGCATGCGCAAGAACCGTATCCGCGTGCTCGCCGGCGACAAGGTGCTGGTCGAAATGACGCCTTACGATCTGACCAAGGGCCGCATTACCTACCGGTTCAAATGATCGGGCGGCCAAAATTTGTTCTTGCTTCCGGTTCGCCGCGGCGGCTGGCGCTGGTCAATCAGGCCGGCATTGAGCCGGACGCATTGCGTCCGGCCGACATCGACGAGACGCCGAAACGCGGCGAGCTGCCGCGCGCCTGCGCCACGCGGCTGGCGCGGGCCAAAGCGGACGCGGCGCTCGCCATGCTCCGCCTCGACGAGGAGCTCAAAGGCTCCTTCATCATCGCCGCCGACACCGTGGTCGCGGTCGGGCGCCGCATCCTGCCGAAGGCGGAGCTGCTCGACGAAGCGGCGCAATGTTTGCGGCTTCTGTCCGGCCGCAATCACCGCGTCCACACCGCCGTGTGCATGGTGACCCCGCGTGAAACCTTCCGTCAGCGGCTCGTCGAAACCCGCGTGCGTTTCAAGCGCCTGTCGGAGCAGGACATCGAGGCGTATCTCGCGTCAGGCGAATGGCGCGGCAAGGCCGGCGGCTATGCGGCGCAGGGCATCGCCGGAACATTCATTGTGAAGATCGTCGGCTCCTACACCAACATCGTCGGGCTGCCGCTATACGAGACGGTCACGATGCTCAGCGGCGAGGGCTATCCGATCCATTTCGGCTGGCTCAACGCGGTGTGATTGCCGCATTGAGTCCGGCACTGACGCTGTGAAGCGGTTGGCATCGCCACGATCCGCATCCATATTTCTTTGATGCCCCAAGCTCCGCGCCAAGCCTGTCCGATCTGCGGCAAAGAGACCGCCGCGGCGTTCCGTCCGTTTTGTTCGAAACGCTGCGTCGACGTCGATCTCAACCGCTGGCTTTCCGGCGTCTATGCCGTGCCGGGGACCGAAGACGAGGAAGAAGACGAGCGGCGCGACGAGAGCGAGCAGCCCGGGGACTAGGCCGGCGGGCGCCGGTCGAAACACAGGTAAAGAAAGTTTAAGACGCCCGGCCGTATGATCGGCAAGCTAGCGGCTTTCGAGCTAGCCGGAATAGGTGGTCATGCGTATCCGAGCAAAATTCTGGTGGATTGCAGCCTTCTTGCCGTTGGCGCTCGCCGCCGCACCCGCGCCGGCGGTCGAATGCGGGCCGTATGGCTGTGGTGGCGTCTATATCGTCCACCCGCAGCCGGTGCCGTATGAACACTACCAATACATCACCCACGGTCCAGACCACGATTACACGCCGATGTCGTTCTACGACGGGCATGGCGGCTATATTGCAGGCCAATGGTATTGGGGCGGCTTGACCTGGCGCTACGGCGAGCCGCTCTATCGCGGCCCTGCCCGCGCCGACGGTTGGTGAACATTTCGCGCGGCCACATATTTTCGCGCCGCGTCTCGTCGCTTACATCGGAACCGGTGCTTTTGGCCAAGCTGCGCCGTTGTGGACAGCCGCAGAGCGAGCAATTATAACCGCGCGCTTGCCGCAGACCCTCCACGGTCAGGCGCGCGTGGGCCCAGGTAGCTCAGTTGGTAGAGCACTGCACTGAAAATGCAGGTGTCGGTGGTTCGATTCCGCCCCTGGGCACCATTACAAAATTTCCGGTTTGATTCCGCCTTTTTCTTCAAAAATTCCGCCAGAGACATCGGGATCGCACTTTATCCGATCCGGCGAACTGAAGCTTCGCCGCACCGCCAATGTCCGCTTGTAGGTGTTAATGCGGACGGGGACAGCGCGCATTCGCGTCACTTTATTCACCACTCTTTCAGAGCCAAGATTTACTTTGAAATATCAAAGTGAAAATCGTTGCGACGCGGAAAATCGTTGCGACGCGAATGAACCTTAAACCTCGCGGCAAATGAGACAAACAATACGCAGGTACCGCAAACGGCTGAGCGCCTTCTGTTCCGGGACGCGCGGCAACTTCGCCGTGATCACCGCACTTATGTTGCCCGTGCTGGTCGGCCTCGTCGGGTTGGCGCTCGATACCGCCAACTGGTACTCGAACCATCGGCAGATGGACCGCATCGTCGAGACCGCCGCAGCGGCGGCCGCGTCCTATCTTGGCACCGATACGACCGCGCAGATCACCGCCGTCGCCGCGAACGTCGCCGCTCTCAACGGGCTTTCGACCAGCACCGGTGACACACTCACAGTTACGGTCGCGTCCGATCCGGCAACCCTCACGGTCACCGGGACGCGCAAATTGAACCGGTTTTTCAGCGCACCATTTCTGCCGGCTGGCCAGATCACGACGTCCGCGGCCACGGCCGGCGCTTCCGGCAATCCGGTTTGCATTCTCGTGCTTGACCCGTCCGGCAGCCAGACCCTGCTGGTCAACAGCGGCGTCACGCTCAACGCACCGAACTGCCAGATCGATGTTGCATCGACGAGTTCAAGTGCCGCGATGTTCAATTCGAGCCTGCCGAACGTCGCCAGGGTCTGCGTCGCCGGTGGTTCGACGCTCAATGGTTCGACGATCAACAATCTGGCCAATAATTGTACGACCGCGTCCGATCCCTATGCCGGCAATATCGCCACGCCGACGGTCGGCGGTTGCACCGTTAACGGCCAAAACTATTCTGGAACGACGAATCTCAGCCCCGGCACCTATTGCGGTAGCTTCAATTTCAACAGCACCGGAACGGCGAATCTTGCCGCCGGCCTCTACATACTCAACGGAACGAATTGGAACATCAACGGCGGCTGGACGGTCACCGGCACCGGCGTGACGTTCTATTTCGTGACCAGCGGCTCCTTCATTCAGTTCAACTCCAACGTGACCGTCAACATGTCAGCGCCGACGAGTGGAACTTACGCCAACATTCTCATGTTCGAGCCGGCAGGATTGAGCATCAGCAGCTTTGTCGTCGATGGAACGTCAAGCGGCCATCTGCTGCAAGGCGTGATCCACCTGCCGAGCCGGAACGTCACCTTCAACGCGGCATCGAACGTCACGAGCGACGCGCTGACACTCGTCGTCAACCAACTCATTCTCGACAGTGTCAATTGGTCGTTTGCCCCGGACGCCAGTACGATCGGCGGCAGTGGCGCCGGCACCGTCGGGGTGCTTTTGAACTGAAGGCCGAATGAAAACTCTTCAACGCCGCCCTACAGCTACCGATGGCGCCGTCGCCGTCGAGGCGGCGCTCGTCCTAACGTTTCTTGTCCCGATGTTGCTTTGCCTGTGGGATTTTTCGCAACTCTACGAAGGTCAAGCCAATGTCGACGAGGCGCTCCAGGATGCCGTGACCTACGTCATGAGCGCAGGCAGCAACGCCACCGCGGCGGGAGCAACGTCGGCGGCTCAGGCCGCGACCGGCAGTAGCATCACCGTATCCACCAGCACGGCCTGCTACTGCGTCTCGACGTCCACCACTGCGCCGACGATGCCGACCTCGGTCAGTTGCACGAGCAGTTGCAGCGGCGGCTCCGTCCTCCAGTATTTCATGAAAGTCGTCACAACCGACAGCGTCACGATTCCGTTTCCGGTGCCGTGGATCAGTTTGACGTCGCCACATACCCAGACCGCCACCGCCTACGTCCGCACGGGTTGAATGCGGGCGCTCGAGCTCCTTGCTAATGCGGCGAGAAATCGGCGTGGCGCCGCGGCGGTCGAATTCGCTCTCCTGATCACGCCGTTCTTGATGGTGACTTTTGGCATCATCGAGCTGGGGATTTACAGCATGGAGCAGCAAGCGCTCCTGGAATCGGTTCATGCAGGAGTACGATACGCCGTGGTCCATGGCGCGAAGAGCAGCTCGCCCGCGACCACGTCTTCCCTGCAGACCTTGGTTCAGAATGGCAGCACCGTGCTGACGCCGAGTCTGGTTTCTGTCACGGTGACGTTTTCGCCGAACAATAACCCCGGCAGCACGGTAGAGATTGTTGCGACCTATCCGTGGTCGCCGGTCGTGCCGCTTCTGAAACTATCCGCTGCGACCATCAAAGCCACGTCGGTATCGACGATCTTGAACTGATCGACGTCGTGTACCCGGCAATTTTATCACTGTCGCGAAGACGCGCGATTAGCCATCGCGTGCGATTCATAAAATCAGCTGCAAACGGCACGTGGACTAGGTTCGTGTTGCGCGATATTGTGTTCTGACAAAAAAGAAAGTCGTGTCAGATGTAACGGGAGACGTGAAATGAACAGGATTGTGCTGAGCGTTATCGCAGCGGTCGTCATGGCCGCCGGCGTGCTCACGATGTCAAGCGAAGCCGACGCGCGCTGGGTCGGTTATGGTGGTGGCTGGGGTCGGGCGGGTTACGGCGGTTGGGGCTATCGCGGCTGGGGTTATGGCGTCGGTGGATTTGCCGCAGGCGCGCTCGCCGGTGCCGCAATCGGCGGCGCCTATTACGGCGGCTACGGGCCCAGCTATGGATATGGCCCCGGCTATGGATACGGGCCGGGTTACGGCTACGCGCCGGCTTATGGTTACGCACCGCCTTATGGCTACGCACCAGCTTATGGCTACGCACCGGCTTATTACATACAGGGGGGGTATCACGCGTACCCGGTCTATCGAGGCTGCGGCTGCTAGATGACTTTTCGCTGCCGTCTCTCCGAGGCGACAGTGGACACGACACATAAATGGCGGTCGCAGTTTTCGGGCAGCGTTGATAAACTTTGCCAAACGATGTAGCAGCCGCTTGTCGAAATCGGGGAGAGCACGGCATGTCGGTCCAGACGCTCGGCGCGGCGCGCGGCTCGGTCTATGACGCGCCACCCCCGCCGACGCCAGGCAGCGCGCTGTCGCATATTCCCGGCGACGACGGCTGGCCGATCCTCGGCCACACTTTGCCACTCCTCGCCGACCCGAAAGGTTTCGTCGAGCGCCGCGCGCAGCGCTACGGCCTCGTCCATCGAAGCCGCGCCTTCGGCCTGAGCAACGTCTCGTTGCTCGGACCTGAAGGCAACGAGCTCATTCTGCTCGACCCGCAGAAGATATTCTCGTCCAATTTCGGCTGGGACGTGATTCTCGGCCGCTTGTTTCCGCGCGGATTGATGCTGCTCGATTTCGACGAGCATCGCGTGCATCGGCGCGCGTTGTCGGTCGCGTTCAAGTCGGGGCCGATGCAGTCCTATCTCGGCGACCTCAATGCCGGCATCGCCCGCGGCGTCGCGCAATGGCCGCGCGGTCGCGAAATCAAATTCTATCCGCTGATCAAACAGCTGACCCTCGACCTCGCCGCTACCTCGTTTCTCGGCGGCGAGCTCGGGCCGGAGCTTGAAACAGTCAAGCAGGCGTTCATTGCGATGCTCGCGGCTTCGATCGCCGTCATCCGCAAACCGCTGCCGGGCACCCGCATGGGCCGCGGCGTGCGCGGGCGGGCGCAGCTCGCCGCTTATTTCAACCGGCAGATTCCGCTGCGCCGCGAGCGCGGCGGCGAGGATCTGTTTACCCATCTCTGCCGCGCCACCTGGGACGACGGCTCGCTGTTGTCGAGTGACGACATCGTCAATCACATGATCTTTCTCATGCTGGCGGCGCACGACACGCTGACCTCCTCGCTCACCTCCTTCGTCTATCGGCTGGCCGGGAGCCCCGACTGGCAGGACAAGGTCCGCGCTGAACAGCGCGCCCTCGGCCTTGCCTTAGACGGAGCGCTGCCGTTCGAGCGTCTCGACGATCTCGAGCTTACGGAGATGGCATTCAAGGAGGCGATGAGGATGGCGCCGCCGGTGCCGTCGCTGCCCCGGCGCGCGATGCGCGAATTCGAGTTCAAAGGCTATCGGTTCCCCGCCGGGACGGGCGTCAATATCAATCCGCTTTACACCCATTTCATGGCGGACATCTGGCCCGAACCGGATCGCTACGACCCGACGCGGTTTGAGCCTGAGGCTTCGCGCGCGCGCCACAAATTCGCGTATGTGCCGTTCGGCGGCGGCGCGCATATGTGCCTCGGCCTGAATTTTGCCTACATGCAGGCCAAGTGCTTCGCTTGGCATTTCTTGAACAATGTGCGCGTTTCAATCGCGCCGGATTATCGGCCAAGCTGGAATATGTGGCCGATTCCTTTCCCGCGCGACGGATTATCCTTAACGCTCAACACGGTTTGAGCGCCGAGGCCGTTTATTCGTTCAGGCCGCCCGCTCGTGGCTTTTGTCCGACAACAGCGCGATGGCTTCGTCAGTCGTCGCCACGTCGCCGAACACGCGCAGGATTGTCCCGAGCGTCGCGTTATGCTCGGCGTCGCTGAGCGCCGCGTTGGCATCGGAGACAAAGAGCAGGCGATAGTTGAGCATCATGGCATCGCGGGCGGAAGATTCGCAGCAGACATTGGTCAGCGTGCCGACGATCATCACCGTGTCAATGCCGGCGTCGCGCAAGTGCCGGTCGATGTCGGACGAGCCCTGGATGAACGCGCTGTAGCGCCGTTTGATGAGGATCGGGTCTTCGGGTTTCACGTCGAGATCGGCATAGAGCTCGAAGCCGTGGGCGCCGGGCGTGAGTTCGCTGAGCGTCGCCCGCCGCGGATCGCCTTCGAAGAACACCCGCCAAGCTGAAGAACACCCGCCAAGCTTCAGTTTGCCCTTCGAGGCACATCTTGACCCAGACCACCTTGCCGCCGGCGGCGCGCGTCGCCGCCGCGAGCTTGTTGACATTGGGCACGATCTCGCGCGCGGCCGGCACCTCGACCGGCATGCCCGGCAACATGAAAACATTCTGCAGGTCGATCACCACCAGCGCGGTCTTCGGCCCGATCAGGCGGTCGTAGCGGTTGAGCCGGCCGCGCTGCGCTTTCACTTGCGCGAGGATGGTCTCATCGACGGCGATCTTGTGCATGGCTTTCCTCCCGGTGGGTCGCGAGAAATCTCCGTTTCGTCCTTTGTTCACTTCTAGCACCGGCACGGCCCGGACTCCACGCCCTGCATCGGCGTGATAGGTTCCGGTCCGCGCAAAAAGCGGGCGGGGAGCATCGAATGGCAAAACAAATGCAGGACAAGGTTTGCGTCATTACCGGCGGCGCCGGCAGCATCGGAGCGGCGTCGGCAAAGCTGTTGTTGGCCGAAGGCGCCAGGGTCATGCTCAGTGATTTGAGCGAGCCGGCGCTGAAAAAGGTCGCGGCCGAGGCGGGTGCGAGCAGCGACGATCTCACGGTCTGTGCCGCCGACGTCACCAAATCGGATCAGGTGAAGGACGTCATCGCCAAGACCGTCGCCAGATTCGGCAAGATCGATGTGCTGTTCAGCAATGCCGGCAATTTCGGTACGGTCGCGCCGGTCACCGAATATCCCGAGGACGTTTTCGATGCGGTGCTCGCGGTGCACGTGAAGGGCGCGTTTCTTTGCGCCAAGCATGCCGTCCCGCAAATGAACGACGGCGGTTCGATCATCATCACGTCGAGCGTCGCCGGCGTGACTGGCGATCCCGGCGTCTATGGCTACATCACCGCCAAGCACGCGCAGGTCGGCCTGATGCGGGTCCTGGCCAAGGAACTCGCCGGACGCAACATCCGTGTCAACACGCTGCATCCCGGTCCGGTCGACAATAGTTTCCAGCTCAATGTTGAGCAGAAATTGGGCGCCATTATCGGCCGCGACGGCACGCAATTTTTCAACGAGATTATTCCGCTGCACCGTCACGTCCGCCCGGAGGAAGTGGCCCGTTCGGTGCTGTTCCTGGCCTCCGACGCATCGAGCTTCACCACCGGCAGCCTTTTGATGGTAGACGGCGGCATGAGCATCTGAGGAGTTAACGAAACGTAAATCCATCGTCGGTAAGCAGTAAGCGGGGGAACGCAACCAAGGAACGAGACGCGATGTTCCGGGTGCTGAGCCGGTTCAGGCGAATGCTGCGCACCCGCGCCCCGGGTGACGGCGGCGATCTCTTGGCGCTGACTTTGAACAACATGACCCAGGGCGTCGTCATGTTCGACCTCCGTGGCCGCATGGTCGTTTGCAACGACCAGTACCGGACCATGTATGAGCTTTCACCCGATGTGGTGAAGCCGGGCGCAGCCCTTATCGATGTCATCCGCGCGCGTGCCAAGACCGGCAGCTTGCCGCGCGATCCGGCGGATTATTGCGCCGAGCTGTTGGCGCAAATGGCCGGCGGCAAGATCATAAAATTCGTCAGCGAGGCGCCGGACGGACGCGCTATCTCGGTCGTCAACCGCGCCATCTCGGGAACCGCCTATTGGGTCGGCACCCACGATGATATCACTGAGCGCCGTTCGGCGGAACGAAAGAGCGCATTGCTGCGCGAGCAGGAAACGCGCCGCGCCGTCGTCGACGATGCGATTTCCTGGTTTCGCCAAAGCGTTGAGGGCGTGCTCAAGACCGTCGCCGACAGCGTCACCACTATGCAATCGACCGCCAACGTGATGTCGGCGACATCGAACGAGACCGCCGCGCAGACCGCCGGCGCCGTGCGCACCTCGAACGACGCCTTCGGCAGCGTCGAAATCGCCGCCACCGCCGCCGACGAATTGTCGAAGTCCATTGCCGAGATCAATCGCCAGCTACTGCGCGCCACCGAGGTCATCGGCGCCGCCACCAACGAGGCGCAGTCGACCAATCAAGACATTTCCGGCCTCGCCAAGGCCGCGAAGAAAATCGACGACGTCGTCAAACTCATCCAGAGCGTCGCGCGGCAAACCAATCTGCTGGCGCTCAACGCGACGATCGAGGCGGCGCGTGCCGGCGCGGCCGGCAAGGGCTTCGCCGTCGTCGCTTCGGAAGTCAAAGCGCTGGCGGTGCAGACCGGACGGGCGACCGACGACATCGCCGCGCAGATCGCTGCGGTGCAGTCGTCGACACACAGCGCCGTCGGCGCCATCGCCAATATCGCCGACCGGATGCGCGACATCCAGCAATTCACCAGCGCCATCGCCGTATCGGTCGATCAGCAGAGCGCGGCGACCCAGGAAATTTCCGGCAGCGTCCTGGCCGCGGCCGCCGGTACGAAATCGGTCGTTTCGGTGCTGGAGCGCGTGTCCCGCGCCATTGCCGACATGCGCTCGTCGGCAGATACGGTGTTAGCCGCTTCGCAGGCAGTCGAGAAGGCCGCCGACAGCCTGCGCGGCAACGTCGACGGCTTCCTGCGTAAAGTCGCAGTCTAGATTCTTCGTTGGCGCATGGCGGGTTCGAGCATCACCCGCGCGAAGGTCGCGACGATACGCGAGCCGGCCTTGAGCGAACCGCGCAAATTGCCGGCGACCTTGGATTCGCCGCCCAAGCGGCAGCGATAATCGACCGGCAATTCCAGAACTCGCAAGCCCGATCGCGCCGCGCGCATCTGCATTTCCAGATTCCACCCATAGGTCAGCTCGCGCATGCCAAGCGCGAGCAATGTGTCGCGGCGGATGGCGCGCAACGCGCACATGTCGGTGTAATGGACGCCATAGAGCAATTTGATCGCCGCGCCGGCGGCGAACCCGGCAAAAAGCTGATGGCTTGCCATGCTGCCGGGCGCGCGATTGCCGCGGCTGCGCGAAGCAATGACGAAGTCGTACCCGCCAGCGCGGATCGGCGCCACCATCTCGGCTATAGCGCGCGGATCGTCGGCGCCGTCGCCGTCCATGAACACCACGATTTCGGCAGAATCGGCGGCTTGCGCGCCGCGGAGGCAGGCGCGGCCATAGCCTTTGCCCGCATCTATCACCTCGGCTCCGGCGCGGCGTGCAATCTCCACCGTGCCGTCGGTCGAACCCCCGTCGACCACGAAGATCCGGTCGACGACGCTGCGCGGTAATTCGGAAACGACGCGGCCGATCGATTGGGCTTCGTTGAACGTCGGGATGATCACGGCGACGCCGCTTGTGGCCGGCGGCATGGTCACAAGCTCCAGCGCAAGCCGCAGCTCGCGCAAGCCGCCGGCGGTTTGTCGGACAACAGCGCGTGGCGGAAGTCGCGATAGGCTTCGCCGCTCCAGATTTCGCGTAACGTCTGCTGCGTGGCGTCGCCCAAGGTGTAGTTTTCGTAGCCGCGCTGCGAAAACGGCGCGATGCAGCACGGCAACGCACGCCCGTTGGCGGTGATGTACATCACGGTCCATGGCCGGCGGCAGAGCGACCAGGGTGAGCCATTATCGTTGCGCTTGAGACTCATGCCCGGCTCGGACGCCGCGCCCGACGCGCTGAACGTCATTCCGAGCGAAGCCGCGATCGCTGCGGCGCGATCGATGTGCTCGGCCTCATCGCGGGAGAGCTGTTCGTAGAGCGCCTGATCTGGCCGCGCTTTGCCGATGGTCTTTTCCTCAAAGAAGACGAGCCGCTGTAGGTAGACTTCGCGGACGCCGGTTTCGGCGGCGACGCGCACGAACTCCGGCAATTGCTCGACCGTCTCGCGCAGGCCGGTGAGCCACGCCGATACCCGCGGTTTGAGCTTGCCCTCGCGCTCCTGCAGTTCGCGAAAGGCGCGTACATTCTTCAGGATGCGGTTGAAATAGTTCTTGCCGCGGATGGCGCGGTACGACTCGGCATTGGCCGCGTCGAACGAAACGCGCAACTCGTCGAGATCGGCGTCGATCAACGCGCGGCCGTTCCTCTCGTTGAGCACGGTGCCATTGGTGTTGAACAGCACGTACGTGCCGCGGTCTTTGAGGTAGCGCACCATGCGCGGCAGATGCTTGACCAGCATCGGTTCGCCGACGCCGTGCAGCACGGCGCGCGCAAGCTCGGGAATCTGGTCGACGATGGAGCGAAACAGCTCGAAACTCATGTCGGCCGGCGGCTCGAGCTCCTCGTAGGTGCGCGGGCAGGTGGTGCACAACAGGTTGCAGCGGTTGGTGGTCTCCAAATAAAGGCAAACCGGATCATGTGCCGGCACATCGTCGACTGCACGAACGCTTTCGAAGTAGCGCCGTGGGTCGACCGCCGGTTTTGCCGCGGCAATGTCCATTATCGGGCTCCGCACATAGCTTGGCGCATCGTTTACAGGCTCGCGGTCGCGGCTTGCGGCGCCCGCTTACGGGGGGCGGCAAACTCGCCGTCGGGCCAACAGCGCTCGATCAACGCTGCCGTTGCGGCGGGATAATTAGGTTGGCGCGCATCATTGCGCCAGCCGCTGGCAAGCCTCGGCTGGCGTGTTTCGCTGAATAGGCGGCGCAGGCCCTGGACGTCGTCGACGTCGTACCAGACCGGTAGCAGGTGCAGGTCAAGACCGATCTCACGCGCGCGCTCCAGCGTGGCTTGCGCGACGCCGTCGGTGCTCCAGGCGATGTCATCGAACAGGCGGCGATGCGCGGCTTTCAGTCCAAGCAAATAATAGCCGCCGTCGTCCGAGGGCCCCAGAACCGCCCGCTCGCCCGGCCGCGCCAGTATTTCGGCAGTCTCCGCCAGCAGCGCCGTCGGCAGTGTCGGGCTGTCGGAATTAAGCACCACGGCGGAGCGATGCCCGCGGGCCAACAGCTCTTCGATCGTGCGGTACAGGCAATCGCCAAAATTAGCCAAGCAAGCATCGATCAGTCCGATCGATGTCGGCAGGATGCGGTGGAAAAAGCCTTCCGAACCGGACGGCGCAAATGCGGCATAGCCCGCAATTGACGCCGATGCCGCGGCGCGCAGCACATTATCGGCGATGTCTTGCAGAAATGCCGTATTGAGAGTTGCGGCTTCGTCGTAGCTCAACGGCGGCACCAATCGCGTCTTGGTCCGGCCGGGCGATGAAGCCTTGGCCATAATGGCGATGCCGCAACTTGCCGCGTTCATGCGCTTGCCACCCCCGCAAATACGCTAAAGTCGATTCGGCAACTGGTTTAGAAGGCGTGACAGGAAACGTCCCGCGCAGCCAATCAAATCCGGCTCAACTCGGGTAAGCTCGCGAACACCGAAAAGTTTACGGTCTTCACCAAGTCGTGATTACAAATTTAGTGCCGTGCCAGCGCGACTTTGATGGTCGTGTCGTCGGGCAACGTTTGCGCTTTCGCATTCTGCCAGGTCGGCGCCGCGGCATATTCGCTGCGCGGCATATCGAGCGACGAGAGATGCCGTCCGGCGATGCCAAGGACTTCGATGGGAACGGCAACCGGGCGGGTACCGAAGCCAAGAAAACCGTCATAATCGACAATCACCTCGATCTTGTTGTTGCCGGTGCGCACGATCTTGCGCACGGTGCCAAGCGACCGCGCGCTATCGTCGAGGACCGGTCGACCGATGAGGTCACCGACGCGTACCGGCTGCGGAAAGCGCGCTTGCATGCGTTGTTCCGGCGTCAAAGCCGTTTGCGCGGCCGCCGCCGTCACCAAAGAGATCATTAATCCGATTGTCGCCAGCGCTCTGGCCACTCGCTCTTCTCCGGATCAAAAACGCCCCCGACTTTGTGAAGCGTTGTTAATTGCGGTGCAGCCCCCGCAACCATACTGTCGCGTTTCCCGTAGGAAGGGCGACTTTCAACATGTCGGCATCGCCAGTCAAATCACGTGCGCGTAAAGAGCGGCATCTGCATCCGGTGCCGATCCGCGTCATGCATTGGACCAACGCGGTGGCGATTTTCATTATGATCGGCAGCGGCTGGAAAATTTATGACGACGACGTCATTTTCGGCTGGCTGCACATTCCGGAGTTTCTCACTATCGGCAAGTGGGCGCAGCACGGACTGCAATGGCACTTCTTCGGCATGTGGATTTTCGTGCTCAATGGGCTCGCTTATCTCACTTACGGCGTCGCCACCGGCCGCTTTCGTCGCAAACTGTTCCCAGTCTCGCCGCGCGAAGTTCTGCAAACCGTCGGCGAGGCGCTGCGCTTTAAGCTCCAACATGACGATCTCACCCACTATAACGCCGTGCAGAAAATTCTTTATCTCGGCATTATTCTGATCGGCATTCTGATCGTGATTTCGGGATTGGCGCTATGGAAGCCGGTCCAATTCTCCGAACTCGCCTCGTTGTTCGGCACCTTCCAGACTATCCGCCTGGTCCATTTTTTCTGCATGGCGGCGATCGTCGGTTTCCTGGTCGTGCACGTTGCGCTCGCGCTTCTCGTTCCACAGAGCCTGGTGGCGATGCTTACCGGCGGTCCGGTCGTCGACGACGGCGCGCCGGCCAGCGGAGCAACCGGCAAGGCCGGAGTAACCCACTAAGAGTTTGAGTCACGCAGGGCGAGCCAAAAAGGCTCAGCCAAAAGGGTTAAGATATGCCGCTCCGCAGCCCAAGTTCCTCGATTTTTCGGCCGAAAAGACCGATCGATCAAAGCCTGCTGCACGAACATCGCGCGCTGATCGCAAACATCGATCGTCGCGGCGTTCTTCGCGGCGCCTTGAGCCTCGGCGCGTTGACGCTGCTGAGCGGCTGCGATGTGACTGAAGAAGAACCGGTGCAAAAAGTCCTGCGCGCTGTGTCTGCCTGGAACGACCGCGTACAGGCGGCGCTGTTTCGGCCGGACCACCTGGCGCCGACCTTTCGTCCGGACCAGGTGGTAAAGCCGCCGCGGTTTAACGCCCATTACGACCCGGAGGAGGTCGTGCCGGTCGACGGCGCGACCTGGAAGCTCGAATTAGCCGGCCTCATCGAAGACAAGCGGCCATGGACTGCGCAAGAGCTTTACGCCGTGCCGGAGCAGAAAATCATCATCCGCCACGTCTGCGTCGAAGGCTGGGACTATATCGGCCAATGGTCTGGCCCGAATCTCAAGAGCTTCTTGCAGCGGGTCGGCGCTGACCTCAGCGCGAAATACGTTTATTTCCATTGCGCCGACGACTTCACCGAGAGCATCGACATGGCGACGGCAGTGCACCCGCAAACCATCCTCGCTACTCGGTACGCCAACGACCTTATCACCGATCCGTTCGGCTATCCGCTGCGGCTGCGCACCTCGACCAAACTCGGCTACAAGAATGCCAAATGGGTCAAGGCGATCGAAGTGACTAACACGTTCACCGAGACGTTTTGGAGCGCACAGGGCTTTAACTGGTTCGCCGGAATTTGACGGCATCGGTCATCGCTTAACGGCGAATATAAATGCGCCAGCGATCTTCGCGGGTTTCCGCGAGCCGGTACTCGGAGTTTGAGGCGAAGGGGTCATTCTCCCATGCCTTGTCCGAGCGGACCACGACTGCGACCTCGCAGCCGTATTTCACCGCCAACTCGTGCACGTCGTCGGGGATTGCCTGGCCGGCAAACACGCGAACAAATTGCGCATTGACGGCCGCGCGCTGCCGTGCCGACAGCGGCGCAAACCCGATCGCGAGTTCGTTGCCGGCAAAACACGAGTTGCGATTGGCAAAAAGCGCCCAGGAAATGTTGGCGGGCCACGGCGTCAAGTCGTCAAGGAACAGCGGATTGTTGATGACGCGGGCTGTTGGCGATGCATAGCGGCGAACGGCGGCCCACAATTCCGATGATTGCGCGAATTCCGTCCCGCCGGGTCGCGGCTCGCCGCCGAAATCCTCATGCACCATTGCTACGATGTCAGGTAGGCTGGAAAGCAATCCGATCACAGCGACCGCGATGGCGGCGACGCGAAGACGCCTGCTCGACGAATTGGTCGCTGCAACCGCCGCGCCGACGATCAGCACTATGGTCGCGGGAATAATGGCACGCAGACCGAGATCGTTGTTACCGCCAACGGTCGAGACGAGGAGCCAAGATGCGACGAGACCGGCGCCGGCCAGGTAGGTCAGGAGCCGAACAGTCAGGTTCTCGGCGCGCGGCAAGCCGTTACGCCAGAGTACAATGAGCCCGACGACCCCGGCGACAAAGGCCGCGGGCAGTTCGATCGGCAAAATCATCAGCCAATAGGCCGGTAGATCCAGCACACGCCGGAGCGGGAGCGGCGGAAAGTCGCGGAACACCGAATATGGCGAGATGACGATTGGGCTGCCGCCAACACCGCGCGCACGCACCGTGGTCAATTGGTCAAGCACGAACGGCGCTATCAGGCAGAATACCAAAGCAGCGGCGAGCGCCAGGGCGGCCACGACGTGGAGCCGCCGCGCCGGCGGCGTCGCGGCAAACAGAAGAGGCGCGGCGATCAGCGCCGCGATGCCAAAGGTCACGCCGCCGACAAAGGTCGAGCTCTCGAAGCCGGCGACGATGACCAGCGCCAACGTAAGAATGAGCGTCGGAGTTTGATCGCGCGCCACCCGCGCCAACAGCAACACGGCGACCACCGCGCAGCCGCCCGCCATCACATGCTGCGGCGCCCAGGTTACCTGGAACAGCCAGCCGGCCATCCCGATTGGCCACCACAGCAGCGGCCGCAGATCGTCGGATCCAGCGAGCCAGTATAGCGTTTCCCAGAGCGAGCCGGCGGTCGCGAGTGCGAGGACCCAGAGCGCTGCCGCCTGCCGTTTGCTCAGCCAGACGGCAAGCCCCATGGTCAGCGTCAGCGAGGCGAAGGCGGTAAACCCGGTCAGACCGATATCGGCTTCCCAGCCGCTTGCGCCAACCGCGAGCGCGATCTCGGCCGCACTGAAATGCCAGAGGTAGTAGTAGACGAGATGCTCGGGCGTGCCGAACACCGGGTTGACCGGCGGCAGGCCAAGTCGCGCGATAGCATCGACGATGGCGATCTTGGAATGATCGAAAATCGGATCGGAGAGTTGCACCGCCTCGCCGTGGAATTTCGGAAGAACGGCCGCCGCCGGAAGCAACGCCAGCAAAGCTGCGGCGGCGCCCGCCAGGATCAGTAGCCCGATGTTGAGCGGCGGATCGGCCGCGTTATCGGCTGTTGGCAACGACAGCGAAAAGCCGGCGGCAAGAACGCAAAGCAATCCGGTTGCGACCACCGAGATCGGCGTGAGCCCGATCCAGAGAAAGACCGGCAGCGCGATCGCAGAGTGAACGGCCCAGCCGATGATCCCAGCCGCCCCCATCGCCAGCGCACGCGGCAGCAGCTGGCGCGCGAGTGCATATCCGGCAAGCGTCCAGAACGCGGTCGCGATCAGCGCGCACAGAGCGGCAGTGACGGGCGACGCCATGGCTCATCCGGGCCCGAATTTTACGGGAAGCGAAAGGAGGTCAGAGTTTACTGCGTCAGCGCAGGATTAGCGGCCGGGTTGGCGGTCGCAAGCACAATGACCTTAGTTCCAACCGTCACGCGATTATAGAGGTCGGTGACGTCGTCATTGGTCAGCCGGATACAGCCGGACGAAATGTTGTGGCCGATGGTCGTCGGGTCGTTGGTGCCGTGGAGGCGGTAAAGGGTATCCTTGTTGCCCTGCCACAAATAAAGGGCGCGGGCGCCGATCGGGTTGTCCGGGCCGCCCGGCATGCCGATGCCGCTTTGCAATTGCACCATGTGCTCGCGCAGTTCCGGTTTCCGCGCCAGCATCTCTGCCGGCGGATACCAGTCGGGCCATTCCTGCTTGCTGTGAACGGTTGCGAGTCCCGACCACAAAAACCCTTCGGCGCCGACGCCGACGCCATAGCGCATCGCTTTCCCGCCTTCTTGCACCAGGTAGAGGTAGTGGCTTCCCGGGTCAACGATGATCGTGCCCGGAGGTTCGGGCGTCGGGTAGGTCACGACGGTCCGGACGAAGGTCGGGTCTAACCCCGGCGCCGATGATTGCTCCGATGCTCCAGGATAAGCCGCCGTCCCGGGGGATGGATTCGACGACGTCACGCAGCCGGCAAGCGCGGTACCGACGAGGCCCGCCAAGATGACGGCAACGGCCGCGCGCCTATTGGTGACTGTTGGGACTTCGCACTTCATGCGGGCTTTCAACCGCTGTTTGCCGATACTGGTCTAACGCGAAACCTCATCCGGACCGTTAACGCCTCATCATCCATAAAATCCATAAACAGCAGGCGATGTCGGCGGTTCCAAGAACCCCAACCGCCTTGCATGCGGCGCGAAGCTTAGATACACAAGATGTGTAGACATATACACAATACCGTACATACAACGATGGCCTTGAATATTCGCGACGAAAGAGCTGCGAAACTGGCGCGGCGGCTCGCCGATCGCACCGGCACGTCGATGACGGAGGCGGTCATCCGGGCGCTGGAAGCGGCGCTGACCCGGGGCGAGCGGCCGCTCGTCGAGCGGCTCGCCGAAATCGCCGCGGATGCCAAGCGTCTCGCCGATCCCCGCCGGGCGCGACCGGCAGGCCGGCGCGACGCCGACGCGCTCTGGGGGCATCAATGATCTTTGTCGACAGCTCGGCCGTTGTCGCGATGCTGACGGCGGACGCCGACGCCCCGGCACTGGCCGGCAAGCTCGAAGCGGATCCTGAACGCATCTCCTCCGGCCATGTGATTCTTGAAGCATCGATGCGACTCGCCACCGTGCTCGGCCTGCCGCCTGTGACCGCTGACGGCCTGATCACGCGCCTGTTGCGCGAGGCCGAGATCGGCATTGTCCCGATTACCGAAGACATCGGGCATGCGGCGGTCGCCGCCTTCGAACGTTACGGCCGCGGGCGCGGCGCTGTTGGCAGCTTAAATCTCGGCGAGTGCCTGTCTTACGCCTGCGCCAAGGCACATAGCGCCCGGCTGTTGTTCAAGGGACACGATTTCTCACAGACCGACATCGTCGCCGCCTAATTACAGTGTCGGACCTTCTCCACCTCGCGGCGGCGGATTATCCTTAGCTGCATTGCAACGCCGTGACCCTGGGAGTTCAGCGATGGATCACCCGCTCATCCTGACCGTGGCCGCCGCAGCGCTGATCGGGACCGGTGCTCCGTGCTATGCCGGCCCATGCACCGCCGAGGTCGCGCAGGTCGAGAAGAATATCCGCCAGGCGCAGGCGACGGCGCAGCCAGGCGGCGCCGGCGAACCGAGCGCGCCGCAATCGATCGGCGCGCAGCTTCATCGTCAACCAACGCCCGGCTCGGTAGAGGTAGCCGAGCGCAAGGCCAGAGCTGACGCCGCGGCAGCACTTGATCGTGCGCGGGCGGCCGACGCCAACGGCGATGCCGCCGCATGCGCCAAGGCGCTGGGCGAGGCGAGAGATATCTACGGACTTTAGCCGCTCGGCAGCTAACAGCTCGAGGCGCCGCAATCCGAAAGCCGCCGCCGGTTAATATGCTTCTTCCGTGTAGATCGGATCGACGGAGCCGCCCCACGGTCCGTCAAATTTCGCCAGCAGCTCCTGCGCCGGTGTGGTGCGCCGCGCCAGGCGGTCTTCCAGCACTTCAAGATAGCGGGTCTCGTCGCGGCCGCTCGCATCGAGCCGCTTCCGGCGGATGAGGCCCGAGCGCGCGAGTTTTAGCGCCTCGTTGGCGATCTCAAAGACGCTGTGGCTACCCGCCGACGCAGCGAGGGCCAGCTTCGGCACCTCGTCGCGCAGTTTCTGACGCTCTTGCGCGGTCCAGCCTTTGACCAGATCCCAGGCAGCATCGAGGCTCGCATCGTCATACAAGATGCCGGCCCAGAACGCTGACAGTGCCACCAGATTGCGGGTCGGCCCGGTATCGGCGCCGCGCATTTCCAGATAACGCTTGAGCCGCACTTCCGGAAAAATCGTCGAAATGTGGTTCGACCAATCGGAGATCGTCGCGCGCACCCCCGGCATGCCGGGAAGCTTGCCGGCCATCAGGTCGCGGAACGACTGACCGCTGACGTCGACATAATCGTCGCCATGCTTGACGAAATACATCGGCACGTCGAGGGCGTAATCGACCCAACGCTCGAAACCCATGCCCGGTTCGAATACCCACGGCAGCATACCGGTGCGGGCCTGGTCGGTGTCGCGCCAGATCTCCGAGCGAAACGACAGGAAGCCGTTGGGCCGCCCTTCGGTGAACGGTGAATTGGCGAACAACGCTGTCGCCACCGCCTGCAGCGCGATCGAGACCCGCAGCTTCTTGACCATGTCGGCTTCGGACGAGAAGTCGAGGTTGGTTTGCACCGTGCAAGTCCGGTACATCATGTCGAGGCCGAGCTTGCCGACCTTCGGCATGTAAGCGGTCATGATCTTGTAGCGGCCTTTGGGCATGCGCGGCATCTGCGCGCGCGTCCAGCTCGGCGTCATGCCGATGCCGAGAAAGCCGACGCGTAAAGGTTCCGCGATCTCGCGCAATTGCGCTAGATGCGCCATCAATTCGCGCGACGTCTGGTGCACGTTTTCGAGCTGCGCCCCGGACAATTCGAACTGGCCGCCCGGCTCGAGCGTGATCGCGCCGCCGCCGGTCACGTCGAACAGACCGATGACGTTTTCGCCCTCCATGATCGGCTGCCAGCCGAGAAGATGCTGCATGCCTTCGAGCAGCGCCCGGATGCCGCGGCGGCCTTCGTAGGGCACCGGCTGGTGGCCATCGCGGGTAAAGGCGAATTTCTCGTGCTCGGTGCCGATGCGAAACGCCGATTTCGGCTTGACGCCTTCGGCGATCCAGTCGACGAGCTCGTCGCGGCGCTCGATCGGCGTCAAGTCGACTTGATCACGCGCCATGGATTCGCGCCGAGTGAGCCGCGGCCTTGGATGCCAGCTTAGCAATCACGCCGCCTTGCGCTTTTCCGACGGGAAGCGATGATAGAAAGTATCGCCAGTTTTTGCCATCTCGCGCAGCAGATTATTCGGCTCGAAGCGGTCGCCATATTTCTTCGCCAGCCCGCTGCACAGTTCGACAAAGGCTTTGGTCCCCATACCGTCGATATATGAGATCGTGCCGCCGGTGAACGGTGCATAGCCGAAGCCGAGAATCGAGCCGACGTCGGCTTCGCGCATGTCGGTGACCACGCCTTCTTCGACACAGCGCGCCGATTCCAGCGCCTGGATCACGAGCAGCCGGTGCTTCAGCTCGTTCACGTCGATGGTATCGGGGTCGAGGTGCTTGGGCTGCAAGTCGGCAAGCCCGGGCCATAGCCGCTTCGGGCCGCCCTGCGGATAATCGTAAAATCCCTTGCCGTTCTTGCGGCCGTACCGCCCGCGCTTTTCCACTATCTCTTCGAGCAGCGCCTTTTGCCGTGGGTCGATCGCCTTGGGGCCAAGATCGGCTTCGGTTGCCTTGACGATTTTCAAGGCCAGATCGACGGCGACCTCGTCGTTGAGCGAGAGCGGTCCGACCGGCATGCCGGCGATGCGGCCGACGTTTTCGATCATCGCCGCCGGCACACCTTCGGTCAGCATCAGCTGGCCTTCGCGGATATAGGTGCCGACCACGCGCGAGGTATAAAAGCCGCGCGAATCGTGCACCACAATCGGCGTCTTGCGGATCGCGCGCACATAATCGAGGGCGACGGCGAGCGCCGCGTCGCCGGTCTGTTTGCCCAAAATCAACTCGACCAGCATCATGCGATCGACCGGCGAGAAGAAATGGACGCCGATAAAGCGCGGCGGGTCGTTGAAAGTTTTGGCCAGCGAGGTGATCGGCAGGGTCGAAGTGTTGGAGGCGAAAATCGTGTCTTTGCCGATGACCGCCTGGGCCTTGGCGATGACCTCTTCCTTAATCTTGCGGTCCTCGAACACCGCCTCGATGATAAGATCGCAAGCTTTCAGAGACGCATAATCGGGCGTGGCGGTGATGCGCGCGAGCAACGCGTCCCGGTCAGCGGCGGTAGCGCGGCCGCGGTTGATCTGATCGGTGATCAGCTTTTGCGAATGCTCCTTGCCCTTGTCGGCGGTCTCCTGATCGCGGTCGATCAGTACGACATCGATGCCGACCTGCGCGGTGACATAGGCAATGCCGGCGCCCATAAAGCCGGCGCCGAGCACGCCGATCTTCTTGATCGGTTTGGCGGGCACCTCGGCCGGGCGGCGGGCGCCTTTGTTCAATTCCTGCATCGAGACGAACAACGAGCGGATCATCGCCGCCGCTTCCGGCGAGCGCAGGATTTTGGCGAAGTAGCGCGACTCGACCCGCAGCGCCTGATCCATCGGCAGCTGCAAGCCTTCGTAAACGACCTGCAGGATCGCCCGCGCGGCCGGATAATTGTCATAAGTTTCCTTGCGGTAGAGCGCATTCGCCGGCGTGAACACCATCATGCCGGTCTTCGAATAGACCGGGCCGCCCGGGAGTCTGAAGCCATCGACGTCCCACGGTGCTTTGGCGCTGCCGCCGGCCTTGATCCAGTCCTTGGCGGTGCGCACGAGCTCGGCTTGCGGCACGATCGCGTCGACAAGTTTCATCGTCTTGGCGCGGTTGAGGCGGAGCTGATCGCCCTTGAGCAGAAATTGCAGTGCGTCGGCCGGTTGCACCATGCGGG
The DNA here is from genome assembly GCA_964459765.1 of uncultured Hyphomicrobiales bacterium. Classification (GTDB taxonomy): domain Bacteria; phylum Pseudomonadota; class Alphaproteobacteria; order Rhizobiales; family Xanthobacteraceae; genus BOG-931. The sequence goes on from CAYWNY010000005.1 coordinate 57,754, forward strand.
CGATGCGTTGCGTGCCGCCGCCGCCGGGGAACAGGCCGACTTTCACTTCCGGAAGACCGAGACGCGTTTTGCCATTGTCGGCGGCGACGCGATGGTGGCAGGCGAGCGCAAGCTCGAAGCCGCCGCCCATGGCGGTGCCGTTGATGGCGGCAACCCAGGGCTTGCCGCAAGTTTCCATACGGCGGGCGATCACCGAGAGTTTGCGGCTTTCGTTAAACAGGCGCTGGTTGGCCGCTTCCTCGCCTTGCGATTTCAGGAGCTCGGCAAAGGTGCGGCTTTGCGTTTCCAGCATGGTGAGATCGGCGCCGGCGCAGAATGCCTCCTTGCCGGAGGTGAGCACCGCGCCCTTGATCGCGTCTTCGGTGGCGACCCGCTCGACGATGGCGGCGAGCTCGTCCATCACCTTGGCATCGATCACATTCATCGAGCGCCCCGGCATATTCCAGGTGACGAGCGCGATGCCGTCGGCGTCGATCTCGAGAGTGAAATTCTGATACGTCATAACCGTCTCCCGTCGCCTCTATGTATCGTCTCGCCGCAGCAGACAGCGAGAATTATTTCGAATACGGCTGCCCATTTTTGCGGGTGTAGCGCATTCCATTGTCGTCGCGGATCACCAGCATATCCAAGTCCGGATATTCGGCGCGCTCGTGCTTGGACCGCGTGCCGATTTCGAGATATACCGCATCGCGGCTCGATTTGTTGACCAGGTGATGCCCGTTCGGCACGTTAGCCTTGAAGCCCGCGGCGTCGCCGGCCTTAAGCACGGTCTCGCCGCCGTCTTCAATCAGCACGACTTCGCCCTCGAGGATATAGACGAGTTCGTCTTCCCTCTCATGCCAGTGGCGCAGCGCCGAGGCCGCATCGGGCTTGAGCGTCGTCAGATTGACACCGAATTGATCAAGACCCGCGGCGTTGCCGAGCCTTTTGCGCGACCGGCCGGTGACCAAGCGATCGTACGGCGGCGGATAGCCCGTGCGGGTGTCTACCGGCAGCTTGGCGATGTCGATCTTCGGCATGCCGTGCGGCTCCTCTTCGCCTGTCCCGGTCGGCGCGGAGAAGAGATTAAACGCGCTCGATGATCGTTGCGGTGCCCATGCCGGCGCCGATGCACAGCGTGACCAGGGCGGTCGAAAGCTTACGCCGTTCAAGTTCGTCCAGCACGGTGCCGAGGATCATGGCGCCGGTGGCGCCGAGCGGGTGGCCCATGGCGATGGCGCCGCCATTGACGTTGATCTTGCTGTGATCGATGTCGAAGGCCTGCATGTAGCGCAGCACCACCGAGGCAAAGGCCTCGTTAAGCTCGAAGAGGTCGATGTCCGAAAGCGACATGCTGGCGCGCTTCAGCACTTTCTTCGTCACGTCGACCGGGCCGGTCAGCATGATCGCCGGCTCGGACCCGATATTAGCAAAAGCGCGGACGCGCGCGCGGGGTTTTAGATCGGCCTTCTTGCCGGCCTCGGCGTTGCCGAGAAGCACCGCGGCGGCACCGTCGACAATGCCGGACGAATTGCCGGCATGATGAACGTGTTTGACGTATTCGACTTCGGGATGCTTCTGCACCGCGACCGCGTCGAAGCCGCCCATCTCGCCCATTTGCACAAAGGACGGCTTGAGCGATGCGAGCGACTGCATGGTCGTCTCCGGCCGCATATGCTCGTCTTTATTGAGGATGGTGAGACCGTTCACGTCCCTGACCGTCATCACCGAGTTCTTGAAGCGGCCGTCGCCCCAGGCGGCTGCGGCGCGCTTCTGACTCTCGACCGCATAGGCATCGACGTCGTCGCGCGAAAAGCCGTATTTGGTCGCGATCAGATCGGCGGAAATGCCCTGCGGCATGAAATACTCGCTGACCGCGATCGACGGATCGACCGCCCAGGCGCCGCCGGAAGCGCCGATGCCGATGCGGCTCATCGATTCGGCGCCGCCGCCAATCGCCATGTCCTGTTGCCCGGACATGATCTGCGCCGCGGCGAAATTGACGGCGTCAAGGCCCGAGGCGCAGAAACGGTTGATCTGCACACCGGCGACGCTGTCGCCATAGCCGGCGACTAGCGCCGCGGCGCGCGCAATATCGCCGCCGGCTTCGCCGACCGGATCGACTACGCCCAACACCACGTCGTCGACCAAGGTCGGGTCGAGCTCATTGCGCTCTTTGATCGCGCCGAGCGCTTGGCTTGCAAGATTGAGCGCGGTCACTTCGTGGAGCGATCCATCGACCTTGCCGCGGCCGCGGGGAGTGCGAACGTGATCGTAGATGAAAGCGTCGGTCATGGTGTTTCCTCGCCCTGAGTAACTTTAATCCGTTGCGGATCCGGCGGCCGGGCACCTGGAGGTCGCAAAGAGCCCGCCGCGGTGCCCCGCCCGTGAAGCCGGACCCCTGATATAGTCCAAGTTATGCCGAAATGCAGCCGCCGGCCGGCTAGGCTTTAGAACGCCTCGATCGGTAGGGCCATGGTGCTCGCCGCACCCGACTTTATGCGCGCCAGATGCGTGGCCGAGGCCGGCAACAGGCGCTCGGCAAAGAAGCGGCCGGTGGCAAGCTTGGCGGCGGCCATATCGCCTGCGCCATTGCCGCCATTGACGGCTTTGGCTTTCGCCGCTTGCGCGATCAGGCACCACATATAGCCGAGCGCGACCAAGCCGAAGAGGTGCATGTAATCGGTCGAACCGGCGCCGGCATTGTCCGGGTTGCCGAGCGCGTTTTGCATGAACCACATGGTCGCTTGCTGCAGATCGCCGAGCGCCTGCTGCAGCGGTTTGATGTAGGGCGCAAGCTCGGCGTCGCCGCCATGATCTTTGATGTAGCCGGAGACCTCGGCGAAGAATGCCTGCAAAGCACGCCCGCCGTCTCGCGGCAGCTTGCGGCCGACCAGGTCGAGCGCTTGGATGCCGTTGGCGCCTTCGTAAATCATGGCGATGCGGGAATCGCGCACGAACTGCTCCATGCCCTGTTCGGCGATGTAGCCGTGACCGCCGTAAACCTGCTGGGCCATGACCGTGTTGGCGAAGCCTTGATCGGTGAGCACGCCTTTGATCACCGGCGTCATTAGCCCCATGTGGTCGTCGGCCGCCTGCCGTTCTCTGGCATCGCCGGAGCGATGCGCGATGTCGCTGCGCAAAGCCGTCCACAGCACGAGTGCGCGCGCTGCTTCGTTGAAGGCGCGCATGGTCATGAGCATGCGGCGCACATCCGGCTGGACGATGATCGGATCGGCCGGTTTGTCCTTGAACTTGGCTCCGGTCAGCGCCCGCCCGGCAAGCCGCTCTTTTGCGTAAGCGGCGGCGTTCTGATAGGCGACCTCCGACATCGCCAAGCCCTGCATGCCGACGCCGAGCCGCGCCTCGTTCATCATCACGAACATGGCGTTGAGCCCGCGGTTCGGCTCGGACACGAGCCAGCCGGTGGCGTCGTCGTAATTCATCACGCAGGTGGAATTGCCGTGAATTCCCATCTTCTCTTCGATCGAGCCGCAAGAGACGCCGTTGCGGGCGCCGATGGCACCGTCTTTGGTCGGGAGGAATTTGGGCACGATGAAAAGGGAAATTCCCTTGACGCCTTCCGGTGCGCCCTCGATGCGGGCGAGTACGAGATGCACGATGTTCGGAGCAAGATCGTGTTCGCCGGCGGAGATGAAGATCTTGGTGCCGGTGATTTTGTATGAGCCGTCGTGCTGCGGCACCGCGCGCGCGCGGGTGAGGCCGAGATCGGTGCCGCACTGCGGCTCGGTCAGGTTCATCGTGCCGGTCCATTCGCCGCTGATGAGCTTGGGCAAATAGAGCGCCTTCTGCTCGGGCGTGCCGTGGACGATGAGGGCCGCTGCGGCGCCCTGGGTGAGACCCGGATACATGGCGAAGGCCAGATTGGCCGAAACCAGAAATTCGCTGACCGCCTGCGAAAGCACCCGCGGCAGGCCTTGGCCGCCGAACTCGGTCGGCATGGAGGCGCTCATCCAGCCGCCTTCGGTGAGGTGCTTGTAGGCTTCCTTGAAGCCGGTCGGCGTCGTTACCGAGCCGTCCGGGTGGCGCTTGCAGCCTTCCTTGTCGCCGACGCGGTTGAGCGGGGTCAGCACGTCCTCGCTGAATTTTGCCGCCTCTTCGAGGACCGCCTCCAGGAGATCGGGCGTGGCATCGGCAAAACCCGGCAGATTGTTGTAGCGATCGATGTGGAACACGTCGCTCAACAGAAACATCACGTCCGCAACCGGAGCCTTGTAACTCGGCATGTCGCCCTCCCTGCCGCGGCGGTCGCTAAGCCATCGCCGGCGGAACCGAACGTATAACGTAGCGAATTTGCGTCAACGGTAAGACGAAATGGCTCTTTTTTGGCGCCTGGCAGTTGCCGGAAATGAACGATTGGTGACCGGTTGGCAGATTTCTTAACGGCTTCTTTACCGTAATCCTGAACATTCGGCCGCGAGGATACTGAACCGCGCTGTGGCATCGCCGGTTCAAGGGCATCGGCTCGAGACGGCGCTGCATTCGACACCTCGTGTGGCTCGGACGTGAGAATGAAATCGGGCGGTCCGTGGAATTTAAGAGGTCTCCGTCCGGAGGCACGCGCTGCGGCGCGCGAGGCCGCGCGCCGATCCGGCATGTCGGTCGGGGAATGGCTCAACAACGTCATTGCGCCCAGCGAAGCGGACGATGACGAGGCCTGGTGGTCTTCCGATTTCGACCGCAACACCGATGACCGCTTTGAGCCGCGCGCGCGCTACGAAGACCGGGGCCGGGAACCCGAGCGGTACAGCTCCCCGTCCCGGCGGCGTGAGCGCGAAGAGGAACTCGACGAGCCGCGGCGGCGCAGCTTCCAAGCCGAGGACGAAGACCGCGGCCCGCGCCGCGGCGCTCCGAGCAGCCGCCGCGAGCATGACGTGGACTACGACCGGGACGATGACCGGCGGCGGAGTTTTCGCGATGACCCGCGCGATTACGAAGCGCGGCGCGATGCGTATCGCGATCGCGTTTCGCCCGAGCCGGAAGGCCGCTGGGAGAAGGGATATCGCGACGACGACCGCTACGACGATTCGCGCCGTGATGCGTCGCGGCGGCGGCGCGATCGCGAGCCGGAGGATCAGTTCCGCTTAAATTTACGCAGCGATGATCGCGAGCGCCGGCACCAGGATGCGCCGCGGCGCCGCCGCGCCCACAGCCATAGCCACAACTATGCGGACGGCGATGAAGCGCCGGCTCAGGCGGAAGCCCGGCCGCATCGCGAGCGGCAAGTGCAAGGCGGTCCTTACCGCGATGCACCCGAAACCGACAGCGCGCAGCGCCGCCCGCGCGAGCCGCTTGACCGCAATGCTGCGCAGGCAGCGGCAGAAGATCGTCGCGACGCAACCATCGACAAGGCCGTGGCCGAGATCGCGGCGCGCCAGCGCGTCCTCGACGGCAGTGTCACCGACGAAATCGCCGCGCGGCAACGCGCGCTCAATGGCGAGCCAGCCACGCCGCCAGCTGAAACGCAGCCGCCGCAAGCAGCATCTCCGCCGCCCCCACCTCCTCCGCAGTCGGCGTCTCCGCCACCTCCACCCGCGCCGCCTGCGTTCGATCCTCCACCCGCGTCTGCCGCTGCCCCCGCGTCCGAGCACGATCGGGTCTACGGGACATGGACCGAGCCGTCGGTCGACCTCAGCGGTCTTGAAGCGCAGTTGCGCGAGATGACCGCGCGCATCGAATCCCTGCGTCCGTCGCGCGAGTTGGAATTGGCGATCAACGGACTGCGCGCCGACCTGGCGGAGATCGGCGCCTCATTCACGCAGGCACTGCCGCGCCGCGCGCTTGAGTCGCTGGAAATCGAGGTCAAGGCGCTGGCGCAACGCATCGACCACAGCCGTGAGGCGGGTGTCGACTCGACAGCACTGACCGGCATTGAGCACGGCCTCGCGGAGGTCCGCGATGCGTTGCGCGGGCTCACACCGGCGGAAGGCCTGGTCGGGTTCGACGAGGCGGTGAAGGGGCTCGCGAAGAAAGTGGACGCGATCGCCGCCAAAGAGGACCCGGCGGCGTTACAGCAGCTTGAAACCGCGATCGGCGCCTTGCGCGGCATCGTTTCACATGTCGCCTCCAACGACGCGCTCGCCAAAGTCGCCGAGGATGTGCGCGCGCTTGCCGCCAAGGTCGATAATCTCGCCAGCAGCACGCCGGCGTCGCCGACTTTGTCGGCGCTGGAAAATCGCATCGATATTCTGGCAAGCGCGCTGAATGCCTCGACCGAGGCTGGGCACGCGGTGCCGCGCGAACTCGAAAAGCTGTTGTCGGGGCTGATCGAAAAACTCGAATGGGTGCAGCTCACCCACACCGATCACACCGCCCTTGCGCACCTCGAGGATCGGATCGCGACTTTGGTAAAGCGGCTCGATGCGTCCGACGCGCGACTTGGCATGCTCGAGGGCGTCGAGCGCGGGCTTGCCGACCTCCTTGTCTACATCAAGCAGGTACGCGGCGACGAAAGCACCGCTCCAAGCGCACTGGCGGGGGCAGCCACCGTCGAAGCGATCGAGCACGATGTTGCCGAGGTCAAACAACAATCCGAGTGGCCTCCGCAGCCCGCGATGCACGAGGTGCACGAGGAGGCACCAAGCGCCGTCGAGCCTGTTGCCGATTATCCGCCGACGATCGATAGCGACGCCCGCGGTGGTGCGACGCGGTTCGCGCCGCCGCAACCGGCCCGATTCGAAGCGCCGGCGATGGTCCCGGAACTGCCGGCGGCCGAACCGGCGCCGGTGGCGGCCGCTAAGACGTTTTCCGAGGCGGCGTCGAGGTCCACTCAATTCGATCCGGTGTTAGATCGTGCCGCACCGGCGCGCTCGCCGATCGATCCCAATCTGCCGCCCGACCATCCGCTGGAGCCGCGCTCGGCGTCCGGCCGTTCGCGTCAGACGCCGGCGGACCGGATCGCCGCCTCCGAAGCCGCGGTCGCCGGAAAGCCACCGGTCATTCCGGACCCGGGCGGTGGCAAGCCGGATTTCATCGCTGCGGCGCGCCGCGCCGCGCAAGCCGCCGCTGCACCCGACGACAAAAGAATTTTAAGGCCCGGCGTCGAAGACGCCGCGCCGCCGAAGAAGCGCTCGGAGCGGCTGCGGACGCTGGTCGTCGCCGCTGCCGTCGTCCTGATCGTGGTCGGCGGCTTTCATATTGTTTCGCGGCTGCTCGACGATGGCGGCAGTCCGCCACCGGCGCCAACCGAATCGCCGCGCGTCCAGACTAGGCCGCAAGTTCAAACCGAACCGCCCCAGGCGCCGCCGGAATCATCGCCGGCGCCGGCGGAAGCGCCGCGGACTGCGACCGAGCCGCATGCCGACGCCAGCCCCCTGCCGGCGGCTGTTCCCGCGACGCCACTTCCGCTTCCCGGCAGCGGTACTGCCCAAGAGCCGGTCGCGGCGCCGCCGAGTGTCGCACCTGGTCGCACCGGCGCGGTAAGCCCCGGACAGGGAACGCCCGCCGGCAATCCGGCCGTCCTTGCGGAAACGCAAGATCCGGCCCCAACAGACATCACCGGATCGCTGTCGGCGGCGCACGCTCCTGCGGCGACAGGCGCCGAGCAGCTGCCGCTAAGCATCGGTGGTCCGGCGCTACGGCTGGCGGCGCTCGCCGGCGATCCTTCGGCCGCCTATGAGGTCGCTGTTCGCTTCGCCGACGGGCGCGGCGGCCCAGTCAACAATGCGGAGGCCGCGCGCTGGTTCGACATCGCCGCCAAGAAGGGCATCATCCCGGCGCAGTTCCGGCTGGGGACGCTGTACGAAAAAGGTCTCGGCGTGAAGAAGGACCTTGCGGCTGCGCGCGATCTCTACCGCGCCGCCGCCGACAAGGGTCACGGCAAGGCCATGCACAATCTCGCCGTTCTCTACGCCGAAGGCATCGACGGCAAGCCCGATTACCACACCGCCGCCCTTTGGTTCCGGAAAGCGGCCGATCACGGCATCACCGACAGCGAATACAATCTCGCCATCCTCTATGCGCGCGGCGTCGGCGTGGAGCAGAACCTCTCCGAATCCTACAAATGGTTCTTCCTCGCCGCCAAGGATGGCGATCAGGACGCGGCGCAAAAGCGCGACGAAATCGCCACGCGGCTTGACGCCCCGACGCTGGCGACGGCGCGCGCTGCGGCGGAAAAATGGACTCCCGTGCCGCAGCCCACCGACGCGGTGACGGTGAAGGGGGCGTGGGACCTGCCCGCTGGCGGCAGCCCGCAAGCTAAGCCAAAGTCCAAGGCGGCCAAGACTTCCTAGCAGACCGACGAGCAGCCTACGGATTCGCGTGACCGAGGTCGGATTAACTAAGCCGGCGCGAGCGATCAATTTTGTGCGCTTGTCGATTGTTGACGGTATGCCGCGCGGCAGTGCGCGAGTAGAACGGTCCAATCGCCAAACCGAGCGCCGGCAGCGACCCAGTGGAAATTTACCTTCCGATCGCCGACATCCCCGTCAATGTCTTTCTTGTGCTCGCGATGGGGCTGGCGGTCGGGTTCGTCTCCGGCATGTTCGGAGTAGGCGGCGGCTTCCTGATGACGCCGCTTCTGATTTTCATCGGCGTACAGCCGGCCGTGGCGGTGGCAAGCGTCACCACGCATGTGGCAGCATCGTCGTTCTCGGGAGCGATTGCGTATTGGCGACGCAAGGCGATCGACGTCACGCTGGTGCTGACGCTCCTTGCCGGCGGCATTGTCGGCAGCATTGGCGGCGTCGCCTTGTTCACCTTGCTGCGCGCGCTCGATCAGCTCGATCTGATGATTGGGTTGTCATACGTGACGCTGTTGACCATCGTCGGCGTGTTGATGGTCGGCGAAAGCGCCCGCGCCATCATTCGCAGCCGTCAGGGCAAGCCGGTGGAGCTGCGCCGACCTGGTAGCCACGCCTGGTTTCACGGCTTGCCGCTGAAGGTGCGCTTCAAGCGCTCCAAGATTTATGTATCCGCCATCCCGGTGGTGGCGATCGGTTTCATCATCGGCTTCCTTGGCGCCATGATGGGCATCGGCGGCGGGTTCCTGTTAGTGCCGATGCTCATTTATCTGTTGCGGGTGCCGACCGCGACGGTGATCGGCACCT
>CAYWNY010000006.1:0-61335 GCA_964459765.1 uncultured Hyphomicrobiales bacterium
ATTAAAGCAACGTGATCAACGAAGGGTAGATTGCGGGCAAACCATTTACATGTTTCTACAATTCTGGGGGCCGTCAGTGCGTGCAGCACCACACGGATTTCAACTCGTTGCCCCTTATCCTTCAACTTCAAAACACCCAACACAGTTTCGTCAAATGCCCCGCGGGCCTGAACGACATGGTCGTGGATGTGATCAATCGCGGCATAGATGGGAATGCCGACGGTGAGGTTTGGATGCCGAACTCCAACCCAAGCAGCGACGACCTCGTCGCGGACGAATGCGCGTCCGTTGCTCAGGACGTGGATGGCCGTGCTGGGTAATTCGTCTCGGCAGATAGCGAGCGCGCCGATAAATTCGCGCCAATCTAACAGTGGTTCGCCGCCGGTAAAGCCGAGCGACACTGTCTCCTTGTCGATAAGAGGCAACGCCGCCTTTATCTCACCTAGTATCCAACGGTCATCAATATCCTTGGGAGGCTGGGAGCACATAAGGCAGTAGTGGTCGCAGCGATCAGTCACAAGAAATGAATTGTGTCCGGACCTTCGTCGATACAGCGTTCTAAATCGTTTCGATTCGGGGTGAAATCCAATTATGTCTCCGTCGGAGAGATACTCGAACTTCTGAGAAACGCTTATGACGCGAGAAAGCTTGGCGGCCTCTGGAAAGCCCTCTAAGCGATCATTGCTGATGATCACCACCCCGTCGAGTTTGGCGTCGACCGCGTGTTGAAGATCCTCTCTTGAGCGCACAATTACGAAGTCGGTAGGCAGCCTCTCCATCGAATGAACTGGAGATCGGAGGCGCACGACAGCCGACTGCTCGGAGGTTGCAACGCCGCTCGAAAAATTCGCGATCCCATGGAGTGAAAGGGTCACATGCCACCCCATCGCCTTAAAATCGCTGCGTCCTGCGGTGAGTTTTCCAATAGGTCTAGTAAGAGCCTCATGACGCCTTTTTGGCGCGCGCAAAACTCCGATAAAGGTTTTATTCCGACCGGGTCCGCTTGAGTGGCGTGATGATAAACCGGGTCTGCCCCACAATGAGCTTCAAATACGCAATCCGAGCATTCCGGAGCACATTGCGTCAGGGATGCGTCGACTAATCCTATCAACTTGTCTGAAAGTAGCAGAGAGCGATAGCTGTCCGTGACGTGGCCCAGTTCGAAAGTCCTGTCACCCATTTCCGCGAGCATCCGGCCTTCATCCGAGGCGAACACTTTCCCATCATAGTTGTAGACCAATGCACCGAGGCCGATACCGGCCGGACTTCGCAGATCTACGTACCCTATTGGACGGTCGGTCAGCATTCGCTTGAGGATCAAAGTCGCATAAAACTCAGGAAAGTGAGTCCCACGTCGATTGATTTCCAGAACATATCTCAGCCCGCGCTCGTAGAAGCCCAGCCAATCAGCCGCGCCGTATTTTCGAAAGGCTTTGGTTTTTATGGCGAAGCCATATGGAGAAAGCGGCCGCAGAAAAATTCCGTCCAAATTCAGCCGGAGATATTCGTCTACTATTTCCTCGACACGATCGAGACTAGCCTCTGTAGTTGTCATTAGCGCTCCGACCCGCTCAGGTCCAAGGACCGCTTGAGCGCGGCGGATGCCGGCTGTTGCCAATTCGTGACTATTCCCGCCTGGCCGCGGACGATTCTTGTTATGAAGATCGGCCGGCCCATCCAGCGACGTCGAGAGAAGGACGTCGTTTTCCTTGCAAAAGGCCAGAATGGTATCGTCCAGGAGGGCGAGGTTCGAAGCGATGACAAAATCAACTTTTTTGTTTACCGCCGCCGCCTTCGATTTGGCCAAAGAGATAATTGTTGAAATCAACGGAAAATTCAGCAGCGGCTCACCACCTTGAAACTCGATCTTGATCCTCGCGGATGGACTTTCGAACGCAACATCCAAGGCGCGTCGGGCCGTCTCCTCGCTCATGTCAAATCGCGAGCGGTCGGTGCTTTGGCGCGAAACTTGGCAATAGGGACAAGAATGCTCGCAGCGCAGCGTCACGACAAAAATGTGGAGGGGGGTAGTCTCCCGAAGGAACGCAAGCCGGCTACGGAGCCGAAAAGCCAAAATTTGCCGCTTGGCTTTTTGATTAACACCGCCGATCAGGTGCGCCGCGTAGGCCTTTTCGTAAAGTCCATCGCCCGGTCGCATGCGGAGTTCGACTATTCGCTCCAGCTCATCGCCCGAAAGACGAATGAAATCGCCGACCATGTTAGACACGAGATAGCTTTTTTCGATGCGCTCAAAGCGGAAGGGCAATAGTTCCAGTGTGCCTTCTGCCGGATGGAACGCTTCGACGGTCTGGAACCCAGCCATTGCAGGCTCCAATGCAGAATTAATCGTTGGACGAGCCGGCTAAGGAGCCAAATGCCAGCGAGAGGATGACATTGCGCACGCCCTCCGTTCGGTGGGCGATTTGCTGCCGCAAATTTTCATCGGTCACCAAATCGAGAAACCGAGTTTTTAACGCAGCAGTATCCGGCGCCTCTTTGGAACCGCTAACTGGTGTGAGTTTGCAAACCCAACGATCGCCAGTTTTATCTATTTGGCACGTCGCCGCACCGATAAGCCTATACGCTGCCGCTTGCAAAGCGTCCAAGCTTTGTACGGCGGCAGGAAATTCGATAAAAACGTAGGTGCCGACGTCCATCAACGACTTGAATAATGCGACGCGTGAGATGCGTGCGACGCGTGAGAGACGTGCTGAGCCACAACCGTCCCGTCCGGCTGACTAGTCATAATAAAACCAAGCAGCGTTTCGCCGGTTGATACGATCGTATTTGGTATTCTTGCGTCTGACGTTGCCGCAGTTTCCGACTGCGCGGAAGCGGTTGGGTCGACTGTTGGGACAGTCGACTTGGCTTCAGTTGCGACTACCGCGTTTCCGGCGAGCGCTCCCAACGCACCGGCCAATGGAAGAATTTTCGTGGCCTTAGGTTTCATATCGGCAACCCCCACCGTAAATCGCTTACTCCCAGCAGCAAATTTAGCTAGGCGCCTTCGGGTTGTCTATCGTCATTTTCGCCTGTGTGAGTTGTCTCGCGTTGTAGGACGTTCTGTAGAAGGTAGCGCCATCACGATGCCGACTTACCCCGATGACGTGTGGTTTCGCCTATGCCTACGCCCCTTCCTTCCGTATCCATACCTCGTATCCATGGGCGAAGGCTAATTTTGCCCCATATTTCAATCCACTAGCGGATCGCGTTGGGCAATCGCAGCCGCGACTGAGATAATTTCTTGTTGTTGGTTTTCTTTCGCGTGCGCCGTTCGTCCGATGGACGGGCGTCATGAGGACCCTCGGCGCCTTCGGTGCCTCGGGCCCCGACCAGAAGGTCAGGGCCCTCGTTTAGCGCTCCTAGGCCGCCCAGTGCGATGACGGTGCTCGCCGAATACTAAGAGGAGGGAACGACCGCAGCCGCGCTGCGCCCGGTCCGCGCAGTAACGCGGGCCGGCTTCGCGTCAGGGTCGTTCCCGCTTTTTGATTCCTTGATCGGCGAGCTTCTCACGATCCGTGCTTCGGTTCGCTCCGCTCGCTCTCTCATGGTAGCGGCCGCAGCACGCCGTCAAGGGACAAGCCCTTGACTGCGCGCTTAGTCGGCCGCTGCTCCAGAGAGCGTCTTGCGGAGCAAACGCGCCGCGAGAGGTCGAACTTATCAGCTCTCATCACCAATCGTATGGGAATCGATATCTATGCGAAGTGGGACGGTATGACGAAGGCCGAAGAAAAGGCGCAGGTCACCGGCTTCAGCGTCGCGCATGGCCACGTAGGGTGTCTCCACGAGGCGTATCACGGCGAGCCGTATGCGACGAAAGTGCTCGTGCCGGAGGCTTTCGAGGAACTCCGCGTGCCAATCCACGCGGCGACGCTCCGGGACCGCCTGCCGGCCGTGCTTGTTGTCGCCGAAGCGCGCGAGCGAAAAATCTACGGCGTCCACGATCCGGCTAAGATCGAGCGAGTGCTTCGGAGCTACTGCGACTTCGTCGCTCTGTGCGAGCGGAAAGAAGCGGAGACACGAGAACCCTGTCTCATCATCGCGAGCTACTAGCCCGCGCTTACCCGCCCCTCACGGGGCGGGTAAGGCATGCTTCCTCTCCCGGTCAGGTGAACGACGCGCGCCAAGTTTCGGTACGAAGATGCACCGCATTTTCTATTGGCGGCGATGACACGTCTTCAAACAAGGAAGTGATGTGGCTGCGAGCGGCCACTAGAAGTTCACTCGGTCTCGGTGCCACGCAGCCACGACGGGGTCGCTACTAATCAGACCGTGCTGTTTCAGCGCGCTCACCATATGCCCGAATACGTTTGACGTTGTGCCGATGACCGGCTCCAAAGTCGCGATCATTTCCTCATCCTTTCGCGTCCCGCTCATGCCGTGCGTGTGAAAATAACCGGGGCGATTGCCGTACAAGTCAATGCTTTCCGGGTATCGCGCATGGATGAAGTTGGAGAATGCACGGTAAATGCTGAAATAGGCTTCCGCAGCCGGCTTTCGTCCCTCCAGTTCCTCGAATTGAGCCGCTATCTCATCTAATGTCTTCCCAATCGTCGCGTTCACCGTTCCCTGCTTTATCGGCGGTTTTTGAAACGGCGCCGACGGGTCTCTATCGTAATCTGCGAAATAAGCCTTGATGTACCTTTCGACTCTCCCGACGTGCTCCGCATCCCGGCTCGGATCCACTACAAACTCCAAATGCGTGTTGCACTCAACGACAACGCGTATCAGCGCGTTCACTTGGAATATGTATCCTAAGCGTGCTAGCTCGATTGCCGCGTTCAGTGTAGTCAGCGCTACTGCCGCCTTGAGTAGGCAAAAGTGATGGATATTAGGATGTTCGTAGCGGTATGACCGGCCGTCGCCCGTTGCGACCAACTTCGGCTGATCTAGTGACGCGGAGAAGAGTCGCACCAACCTTTCCAACGGCTCCAGTTCCTCTTGGAGCCTCTGAAGCGCAGCATTCATATCCATCTTCGTCTCACGCTGCTTCCTTGATCGGCTCTATGAGCGATTCATCGTCCTTATCGGCCTTCGAGCTATTGACCCGTTTCGATACCGCCCATCGCTGCAAATAATCATTCGGCGCCGGACGCAGGATTTCTTTACCCGCCTCCCCGCCGAGCCACGGCTGGAATTGGTCACTTTGAAGCAAGGCCGGCATGCGGTCGTGAACGTCAGCGACAAACTCATTCGGCTCGGTGATTATCATCGTGCACGACTTGAGCTTCTCGCCGGTCTCGCGGTTCTTCCACTCATCCCACAGCCCGGCCGCAGTCAGGATGGACGAGCCGTCGCGCGCGGTGAAATACCACGGTTGTTTGCCGTGCGCGGTGTCTTGCCATTCGAAATAGCCGGAAAGTGGAATAAGGCAGCGGGTGCGTTTGAATGCGTGGCGGAAGAACGGCTTGGCATCGACCGTCTCGGCCCGCGCAGTGAACGTTGCAATCTTCGCGTCCTTGAGCGACTTGCTCCACCATCGGGGAATAAGCCCCCAACGCATCTGTACGAGCTCACGCTTGTCCCCTTCCGCCAGGACTACGTCGACGGGATCGGTGGGGCAGACGTTGTAAATAGGGCGCACGTTGTGCGGCGGCGCGTCCATCGTCAGCCGATAGAGCGCGACCAACTCCGCCCAGGTCGTCTTAGTTGTGAAGCGTCCGCACATGAAAGCTATCGCCAGGAGAAAACTGTCGCCATTCGCGCTGATACGTCACACGATATATTGTCCGACGAAAAAACGGCCGGGCGTTCTGGCTTCCCCGGCCACTCTCCCCGTTACATAACGGAATGTAGGATCGCTAGAGCAGTTGCAAGTTGCGCTAGGTCCAGGGTGATGACTATTTTCATGTCGCACCTCCGATTTTTTTCTAGGGGCCGGGCCAGAACCCGTGTGAAGCCCATGCAGCGCCCAAGTCTGTGATTTCTTCGGCCTTTGCCAAGGGCTTCAGTGGGCGCGGCGCGGGTAGCACGGCCCGCTATCCGCGACCAGTGAATTTTGAGAGGTTTAGTTGAACCAACTCTTTTGGCTTGTCTTCAAGCAAGGTAACGGGGTGGCTGTGTTCATCCAGCCTGCCGGCGACCTCATCACAGCGCGAATGCGCGTGGCACTCGCCGGCATGGATGGTGAATTCCAGGAAGGTCACGAGTTGGACGCGAAGATTGCCAAGAGAATGGCGAAGGATCAGATCGGCAAGATACTCTCGCGTAAGCAGGCGACCGCACTTCTGAAGAGATTAGACAGGTGAGGATTTACATCCGAATTGGAGCATATCGTATTGGAGAGCAGTGCATATGTCGGAGATAAATTCCTTTTCGACCGGACTGCACTTTTCTACGACGGCAATGCGCCTCTGCTTAGTGGGATATCCGCGTTTTATAGCGTCCGGACGAGCCTTCCAAATTGCCAACCATCCATCTTTGCGCCGCTTCCAAACCAGTCCCGGAGCGTCGGGTACGATCGGCGCCCTTTCAAAGCGAATAATCAGGCCCCCGATTAGATTGCGGACGCGCTTATTAGTTACCACTACCCAAGCGGCGAGTATTTTCTCGGGATACCAGCCATAAAGGTGCGCGACAGCGAGCGCTGCACGAGACGCTATCAACGCGACTAAGGCTATCCACGCACCAGCGATTATGCGCCATAACGCGTCCATATCCGGGAGCCCTATCCGAGAAGCCTTTTGCTGATTCGTGACTGTAGCGGGCCGATGAGGCTTCCGTGTGCCCCTATGTATTTTGTACCCACAGTTCTTCGACAGGCTTGACACCGACCGCTGATGTTCTCATTTTGTTCTTATGTCAATCGACGGTATTGGCCGGTTTCCGAGCCAACTGGCCGGATTTGAAAATACGAGTGGCTGGTTTTGATGGCACTCCCTAGCTACCGAGGATTTTTTCGATTTCTTCTAAGATTTTGCAATGATCCTGAAATCGGAGGGGTGCAGCACAGTAATATCGGTTCGTCGAAAATGGCTGATTATTCCGACGTTCAATTACAAAATCAATTTCATCAACGGTGTCCACCGTAACTTGAGTAATCATCCTTGCTGTCTCGGAACCAAAAGCCAACCGCTTAACAACCAATTGTTTGCGTCCGAGTGCACCATTGATGAGATTTCCAATTGCCGCAAGCTTATCAAGAGATTCGAAGGTATGCTCGAATTGGGCAATGAAAATACCAAAATGCTTCCGATCTGGATTTTCGAAGCGGAATTTTAGATCGCTTAACAACGAAAACAATCTATCAGCAATTATATCCGCCTCATCTGTATCCTGAGCCTGTATAGTGATTCCATTATTCGCCAGCCATATTTGTTTAACGGAGACTTGCTTATTGTTGTTAGTAAATTGGCCATTCGTGAAAATAAGATGCGGAATTAGTCCGCCGCCAGGAATTGGAAAATCAAATGGCCAGTCTTGTTGTGTCACCTTAAACGTTTCAGTGATTGCCTGAACCAAGCTTGGAACTTGGACACCCTCCTCCAGTGGTATGACTTCCTCCGGGGAATATTTAACCATGCAGGAACCGCTGAGCTTTGCAGTTATCTTCATGTCAGTTGGCGACCTGATTGATTGTTTGGGCGACCGCGTTCATTTGTTGAGCTACACGAATTTCTTTCATCTTTGCTTTCTTAGTAGCCCAATTTAACGGACCTGACGGCAAAGGCGCGGCGAGCGTTCCGTTGATTGCTATAAAATCGACGCCTTGTGGCAAAATCATCCGTTGTCCAATACCCTGCCACGGTTCGAGCACACCGAGTTGGGCTCCATAAGACTGATTTCCGTATACCGTTGCTAAATCAAAGGCTGCCTGCCCAACAGACAAGGCCGGTTGAGCAGTTTCACTTTCAGCGGGAGCAGCCGATTTCTCATTCTCTTTTTCATACGAATCTGGCGCGAGCGCTTTCAGCGAGTGGTCTTTTGTCCAATCCAAAAAGGTTTTGAATCCGACGAACCGAATTATCAAAGCGACGTCGAGTTTAATCGCAATCTTCAACAAGGTCTGAACATTGACCTTGCCGTAGCTTTGATTTTCTAGTCGAGACACCACGCTTTGAGGCATGTCGATTAGCTTTCCAAATTCAGCTTGCGACATATCTCCTCTGAGCGCGCGAATTTGCGCAGCCAGAAACACCTTCAAGTGTTGCGCTAAATAACTGTCGCGGAATCGCTTGTTTTTTAGCTGAGAAGCCAGATCAATCGTCAATGAGCCAGATCGGCTTTGCGCGCGTCCAGTCACGTTCTACCTCCCCTTTGCGTTCTTGTGCCGTCGCGCACGGTTCTCCGTATCTTCGATCGGCGGTCTTGTCGAAACCGAACAACATTGTGATGGTGCCTTCGCGCGGTCCGCAATAGGCCAAGACTCTCGCGCACACCTTGGGGTCTTTGTTGTCCAGAAGAAGTTCGGTCAAACCTACGCATCTGCTCGCCGAGCGTTTTTCGAGAGGTTTGTAGAGTTTTTCGGACCATTGATTCTTGGGTTGCGCATTCAAAGTCTGAGTAACCGCAATGAAGGCAGCCTGAATTTCGGGCGACTGGCTTTCATACCAGGCCCGAATGACGTCCATTCCATCTAAGTCATGATAACACTGAAACAAGCCCATGTCATAGCTTTTTTGCTATAATTGGTGAATTTTGCTCTTCCCATTCAATCGCAAATTTGCTATAGCCCATTGCAGAGCGAAAATGGCTTACCCAAATCCGAGTAAGCCACCGTCGCCATTGTAAAATGCCGGTTCGTCTAGTGGCAGGACACCTAGATTTACCCCTCGGAAACCTACGTTCGAATCGTAGACCGGGAGCGTTAAGTGGGATCGGCACCGCGCCAACGGCACCGATCCCGGATCACCACCCAGGGATTGGTCCCCTGAGCTATGACCACTTCGGGAAGTATAGCGCGCCATGCTCGTACCTTCCATAGTTATAGCGGACCGATCCCCAAACCCATGGATTGGTCCCATGAATATCCTCTCCCGCGAACAACAAATCGCGGTTATTTCCGCGCTTACCGAAGGCTTAGGTATTCGCGCGACCGCGCGCATTACCGGCGTCAATCGGGAAACAGTGGGCACGCTTGCCTTTCGGGTCGGTCGCGGCGCGGCTGAGCTACACGACCGCATGATGGTCGGACTTCGCGTGAACCGTATCGAGTGTGACGAACTATGGGCTTATGTCGGCCACAAGCGTAACCCGCAGAAAGGCACCGCGCGGCCGTCACCCGTGAAGGGGGACCAATACACCTACGTTGCGCTGGCAGCTTCGACGCGGGCGATCATCGGCTATCGCACCGGCAAGCGCACCACCGATACCACGGATGATTTTATTCAGGACTTGCGCCAGCGCGTGATCGGCGTGCCAGAGATTTCGACCGATGGCCTCCACTTCTATAAGAACGCGATCCGCGACGCCTTCGGCAAGCGCGCCTCGCATGGCGTTATCAACAAAACCTACAGCGTAACGCACCTGAACGTGACCGAAGCGTCGCGGCGCTATTCGCCCGCCGCCGTAATAGCGGTAGAGCGGGTAGCGATCGCTGGCGAGCCGGAGCACATTTCGACCAGCTACGTCGAACGCCAAAACCTGTCGCTCCGCATGGCCTCAAAGCGGCTCGCTCGGCTGAGCAATGGCTTTAGCAAAAAACTGGATTGCCACCTTGCGGCCGTCGCGCTCTACGTCGCGTTCTATAATTTCTGCCGCACGCACGAAGCCTTGCGGATGACGCCCGCGATGGCGCTCGGCATTACCGATCATGTTTGGTCGATTGGCGAACTGCTAGACGCAGCGTTGGCAACACAGCCAATCACACCGACGCCGTCAGCGCCGGATCGGCGTCGGCGCTTCCGAGTAATTGAAGGTGGAAAAAATGAAGATTGATGTGGACACGCACAAAAATAGCGCGAGTCGCTTAGCAGCGATTCGACGAATCAAGTACGGTAATTTGCTGTAAAGCGATTCGCCCCGCCTTGTTAAGGGGCGGGGCGAACGTCGTGTGAAGTTCGAGGCGACACACGAAACTGAGGAATAAGGGCCCTTAGCTCAGTAGGCAGAGCGGCGGACTATTAATCCGACGGTCCCCGGTTCGAGGCCGGGAGGGCCCACCCTCAATCCAGGCACCCTTGCGGGTGCCTTTTGCATTTCTAGGACCTGATAATGCCCGAGTCGAGCCAACGGATCAAGATTTTTGTCATCTATTTGGATGACAAAAATGGGCTACCATCGGCCTATGGCCGGTCGCCGAAAGAACGCAGAGCCAACAAAGAAAGTTGAGCCGCGCCTTTCCCCAAAGGTGCACGCTCAGCTTCAACGGCTTGTCGATATTGGTACTTACGGCGGCAATCCGACCGAGGTAGCGAAGTATCTGATCTTGAGGGAAATCGATGATTTGACGCGAGCCGGCGTGCTGAAACCTCTGGACTGAATTATGCCCGCTCTAAACATTAATCCACATTGCCGAGTGCGCGCGGGAAGGACTTGCACCTTCGCCTCCCCTTTAACTGTGGGGGCGTTCATCTTCCAAAACTTCCGCGCTCACTTCAGGCGTAATTTGAGGCGAAGCCTCATAGTCCACCTGCCTTCCTGCGCCGCTAGTGGCGTGCCGTTTAGCTAAGTGGCCGGATTTGGATTCGCCAGTGGCCGGTTCCGGCCAGTACCTCAATCGACCCGGACGACGGCCAGCTCCACACGCTCGGCCTCCTCGAACAGCTACGCGGTGAGTGCAACAAGCTGTGGGGCGCCTCCTCGGACGCCTACTTCCGCGTGGACAAGCTTCTCCAAGAATTGGCCAACCCGAATCTCCACGACATTCCGACCAACCTGCCCTTTCGCGTCGAGATGTGGGACCGCCACGACCAGCACATCCGCTGGGTAGTGGCCGCATCGTCGAGTGTAGCGATCGGCCAGGCCGCGCTCGACACGGCTATCGCCACTTATCCGACGGAGCGCTTCACGCTTCGGAACGGCATCTTGGTCATTCGCGTGTCACGACCCTGGGAAGAATTAAGCTGGGGGTTTATCAGCCGCCAGTCTTCGCCGCCTCGCAGGGAAAGATTCCTTCTGCGCGGCGTTGCGCGGCGCCAGTTGCGTTGCTGAGCCAAAAAAGAGCCAAAAATTCTGGCTCGCTTCGGAAACCCCCATGAAATGGCGCGCTCGGAGAGATTCGAACTCCCGACCCTCAGATTCGAAGTCTGAAGGTCGCATTCCACGGAACCGCTTTATGAACGCCCACCGCCTGCACTTCATGCATCAGTCACCGCAAAAATCTGCCCAGGCTGCCATTAACCGCCGACGTTTTTCGAAAAGATCGGACCTGCGGTAGGCGGCTTCAGTTTTGCTTTCTATCGCGTGCGCCAGCGCCATCTCAACGACTTCATTCGGGAAGTTCGTTTGTTCCGCGGCCCAATCTCGGAAGGTCGAGCGAAACCCATGGGTCGTAACTTTACTGCAGTTCATGCGGCCTAGTGTCATGAGTAGAGCCATGTTGGATAGGGACGATCCGGGTTTGCCTCCGGGAAAAACATAATCTCCCCCCAGCTCCTTCATCTTCTGGATTACAGCGTATGCTGCATCAGAAATTGGAACGCGATGCTCACGTTTAGTTTTCATGCGGCTGGCGGGAACGACCCAAATCCTGTTCTTCAGATCGAATTCAGGCCAGCCAGCGTAGATCACTTCGCCGGTGCGTGCCGCCGTAAGAATGAGAAATTCCAGCGCGGCCGCTGCAATGCCGCCGAGCTTACGAAGTTCACTCATGAACGCCGGGATTTCGGCGTAAGGGAGAGCGGCATGATGCTTTATAGGTCTTACGTTTGCGCGAGCCGGCAACAGATGGCTGAGATGACCTCGCCATCGCGCCGGATTCTCGCCGGTCCGGTAACCGCGTACTTTTGCCCAATCGAGGATGGCTTCGATCCGTCCGCGTAAACGGCGAGCCGTTTCTGTCTTTTTGCTCCAGATTGGCTCGAGCACTTTGATGATGTGATCAATATCGACGTCCTGCACGCCAACCGAGCCAAACACCGGAGAGACGTAAGTGGCGAGCGTGTTTCGCCATTGCTGTTGGTGTTTTTCGTTCTTCCAGGCGGCCTGATGGACGTTGACGTAGGCCTCGGCGCATTGGTCAAAGGTCATCGACCGCACCGCCGTCAACTTCGCCGACGCGGCCCGCTCCACCTCTTCGAGGTTTCGCTGGGCGAGCGGATCCTGTCCTTCGCTGAGCAGAAGCCGCGCGTCGCTTGCTTTCTTTCGCGCGTCGGCGAGGCCAACGTTATTGAAACCACCGAATCCCATCTCGCGCGCGCGGCCGTGCAACATGAAACGAAACGTCCAACTTTTTGAACCATTACGACCGATGCGCAAATACAGCCCGCCACCGTCTGCATAAAGACCGGGCTTGCTCAACCGGGTGACTGCCAACGCGGTCAATCGCTGAAGTTTCTGCGCCATCTGATGAAACGCCTATTCGCGGCGGACAAGATGTCCGCCGATTCACCATCCACTGCCTCGTGGGTTCGAATCCCAAAACAGCCGATGTGTCCGTCTAACATCTGTCCGCCTAAACCCATAAGGTGTTCCACAAAGCTAGCGCGGATTGGAATGGTCCGCGGCGAACAGCCATGAACGGAAATCTAGCAAGAAATCAAAGTATTGCAATGCGCTTCGCGAGCAGAGGCGAACGATGGCGAACGGTAGCGGAGTAGTGTCTGGCGGAGGGAGTGGGATTCGAACCCACGATACGGTTTCCCGTATACACGCTTTCCAAGCGAGCGCCTTCAGCCACTCGGCCATCCCTCCGGCGGGAAACCGGCAATATAGCACGCGGCTTGCCATGACAACCGCAAGCGCAAACGCGAGCGGTTGCAGGCCCGATTGCGAAAAATAGCCGTAACGCGTCCGTATATGTGAGATGCGGCCGGCGCCGCGCGAATACAACCGGGGCACCATTGCGTTGCCCGTTTTGTCGCGCTTTTGCTACGTTGGCGGAACAAATGGCGGCGCAATCCAGGGGAGCGGCATGATCGTACGCGAGCGGGCGGATGGTTCTTTGATTCTGATCAACCAGACCGACCACGCCAAGTTGTCCGGGCAATGCGCCGCGCATTGGGGCAATGAGCGCTTTGCGCGGCCGAAACCGTATGAAGCGGTTGTACGCGCCGCGATGTTTCACGACAGCGGCTGGTATGATTATGAAGCGAGCCCGTCGATCGCGCCGGGCACCGGCAAGCCGCTCAATTTCATGCAAGTGACATGGGGCAAGCCGCAACGGCGCGCTTTCGAGTGGGCGATCGCCTGGATGACGCAGATCGAACCGTATTCCGGCTTGCTCTTGAGCAAACATCGAACCGGTCTGCAGCGGGGCCGCTACGGCCAGATGGAACACCCGAAAGCGTTCAACACCCAGAACCTTCCCGAGGACAACGAAGACTTTCTCGCCCGCAACGAAGCGACGCAGGCAACGCTGTTGCGGGACTACGATGAAGCGGAATTTTGGACCAACTATCGGCTGCTGCAGACGTTCGACTTTATCTCTTTGTTTCCATGCAACAAGGACGTGGTCGACGACGTCATCGAGCCGGTACCAACATCCTACGACGGCCGGTCGGCGCCCGTGCGTCTGACGCTCAAGACCATCGAAGGCACCAAGGTCGCGGTCGATCCGTTCCCGTTCGATGTCGATCCGCTGCGCGTGCAACTGGTGCGGCGCGAATTCGACGGCAGCGTGTTTGCCGACGCCGCGGCATTCCGGGAAGCGTATTTCAAAACTGTGCCGGTTGCCGTCGACTTCTTGCTCTGCAGCCGGCCGCAGTAAACGGAAACGCGGTCATGAAAGCGATCCGTGTGCACGCCCATGGCGGTCCCGAAGCCATGGTCCTTGAAGACCTGCCGATGCCGATACCCGGATCGGGGCAACTTCTCATCGAAGTGAAGGCCGCCGGGGTCAATTTGTTCGACACCCAATTGCGCAGCGGGCTTTACAAACGCCCGCTGCCGCTGACGCTCGGTCTCGAAGGCGCCGGCACCGTCGTGGCTCTCGGTCCCGACACCGGCGGTGTCGCAGTTGGCGAGCGCGTCGCCTTTGTGTTCGCGGCCGGCAGCTATGCCACCCACACGCTCGCTCCGGCGGAGCGAGTGGTGCCGTTGCCCGATGCGATCGGTTTCGCCGACGCTGCCGCGGTACTCTTTCAGGGTTTGACTGCCCACTACCTGGCGACGTCGACCTTCGCGCTTCATCCCGGCGCCAGTTGCCTCGTCCACTCGGCCGCAGGCGGCTGCGGCATTCTCTTGTGCCAGATCGCCAAGATTCGTGGCGCCGAGGTTATCGGCGCCGTTTCGACACCAGCAAAAGCCGATATCGCTCGCGAGGCCGGCGCCGACCACGTCGTCGTCTATGCGCAAGAAGACTTCGAACAGGCGGTCAAGCGCATCACCAATGGTCGCGGCGTCGACGTTGTCTATGACGCGGTCGGGCTCGACACCTACGTGCGCAGCATGAATGTGCTGCGGCCACGCGGCTTGTTGGCGCTCTATGGCGAGGCTAGCGGCGACGTGCCGCCGATCGACCCGCGCGAACTTTTGTTCCGAAAATCGCTCTACCTGACGCGGACCGGTCTCGATCACTATATCGCCGACCGTGCCGAGCTGCGGGCGCGCACCGACGAACTGTTCGGCTGGGTTGCAGCCGGCCGACTTAAGCAGAGGATCTTCCGCACCTACCGCCTCGAAGAAGCCGCGGACGCGCATCGCGCGCTCGAGGTGCGCGCAACCACCGGCAAGCTCCTGGTGATTCCGTGACGAAAACACCGCGGCTGCCTTTGGTCGAAGTGCCCGGAGACCCGCTGACCAAAGAGTTGTTCGACAAGCTCGCGCCCGGGCGCGGCATCCTCAACCTGCACCGGATGATGGCGCATGCGCCGCAACTGATGAAGGCTTCGGGCGAACTGGCGTTGGCGTTGCGCCGCAGCACCGAGCTGTCGCGGACGGTGGCCGAAATCGTCGTCTTGCGCATCGCGCAAATGACGGATTGCTCTTACGAATGGGTGCAGCACCTGCCGCTCGCGCGCGCCGCCGGCGTCAGCGAACCGCAAATCGCCGATGTGGCGCGGTGGCGTGAGGCCGGCGCCTTCACCGAGGCACAGAGGGCCGCGCTCGCGTTCACTGAAAAGGCCGTCGACGGCAACCGCGTGGCAGACGGCGATGTCGAAGATTTGCGTCGTCATTTCTCGCCGCGTGAGATCGTCGAGTTGACGATGCTGATCGGGTTCTACGTGTCGACCGCGATCCTCCTCAACGCGTTGGCGATTCCCGGCGAAAAGGCTTGACGGCGCCCCCGCCCGTTCTTTCCAGCGCCACAGTGTTTGGCTATCGGTGGACGCCGGTAATTCCTGACAGGAGGTTTGCATGCGCCTGCCTTTGATCGCGCCAGCCGAACTCACCCCCGAGCAGCGCCTGGTCTACGACAATATGCGCGCGGGCATCGAACAGAACTTCCAGGGCTTTAAAAGCATCGCCACAAATGGCGCGCTGATGGGCCCGTGGAATCCATGGCTGCATGATCCCAAATTCGGCAAGCCGATCTGGGATCTCACCTTGGCGCTTTCGGTCTCGCCGTCGCTGCCGCGCAACGCCCGCGAAGTGGCGATCCTGACCACCGGCACCGCGTTCCACTCGGGCTATGAGCTTTACGCGCACGTTATCGCCGGCGAACGGCGCGGACTGTCCGACGACAAGATCGCCGTCATCGCCGCCGGCCATAGGCCCGCCGACCTGACCACCGAAGAAGGCGTCGCTTACGACGTGGCCGCGGCGCTGCTACACCACGGCACCTTGCCGGAGATCAACTACCGTCAGGCCGTGAAGGCGTTTGGCGAGCACGGCGCCGCGGAGTTGATTTATCTGGTCGGGCTATACTGCCTTGTGTCGGTTACGCTGAACGGCTTCAATGTGCCGGTGCCGGACGCCGAAGCGGAATGAGGAGCCGGATGCGGATCGATCGCCGAACGCTGCTGGGCGGAATTGCCGCGACGCTCGCCGCGCCGCTGCAGAGTTTCGCCGGCACCATCATGGACTCGACCGGGCGAACGGTGACGGCGCCGGATCGGGTGCTCCGCGTCTATCCAGCCGGCCCGCCGGCGGCGGTCGAGATTTACACCCTGGCGCCCGATCTGCTCGTCGGCTGGCTCGAGCCGATCGCGCTGGAAGCGCGCGATTTCCTGCTGCCGGAGATCGCGGCGCGCCCGCAAATTCCGCGGCTCACCGGCCGCGGCAGCGACAAGATAAACGTCGACGGCATCAACGCGCTCAAGCCCGACGTCATCGTCGATATCGGCGACGTCAACGCAAGCTACCAGACGCTCGCTGACCGCGTGCAGCAAGAAACCAAAATTCCTTACGCGCTGATCGACGGCCACCTTGACCGCATGGGCGCCTGTTACCGCGCGCTCGGTCAATTCATCGGGCGCCAAGACGATGCGGAGAAACTGGCGCACATTGCCGACGACGCCATTGCGGTCATCACCCAGCGCAGCGCTTCCGTACCGCCCGGCGCGCGGCCGCGGGTCTATTACGCGCGCGATCATACCGGGCTGGTCACGGCGCAAGCCGGCTCGATGGTCAGCGAACCGATCGATTTTCTCGGCGCCCACAATGTCGCGGGCGCGCAGCGCGGCGGCCAGACCGTCGTGACCGTCGAGCAGATCGCGGCGTGGAATCCGGACGTCATCATCGCCAGCAATTCCGAGTTCATGACGGTGGTGCATAACGACCAGGCGTGGGCCGGACTTGCCGCGGTAAAGGCCGGCCGCGTCCATCTTGCGCCGCGACAGCCGTTCGGCTGGGTCGATTATCCGCCGGCGGTCAACCGCCTGATCGGGTTGTGGTGGCTCGGCAAGATTTTCTATCCGCCGCAATTCCCCGAAGACATCAAAACGCTGATGCGCGATTTCTATACGGCGTTTTATCACGTCACCCCGACGGCGGCGCAGATCGAGCGCGTCCTCGCCGGCGGCGCCTGATCGCGCGCCAGCGACCGCACGCGTGGCCGATCCCGCAACGCTCGGCGTGGTGCTGGCCGGAGGGCACGCACGCCGCATGGGCGGTACCGACAAAACGCGCATCCACGTCGGCGGCATCAGCATCCTGGAGCGCACGCTCGCGCGGCTGCGTCCGCAATGCGCAGCCGTCATCATCAACGCCAACGACCCGGAACGCTTCGCCGCGACCGGGCTGCCGGTCGTCGCCGACAGCGTGGCAGATTTCGCCGGCCCATTGGCGGGCATTTTGGCCGGCCTCGATTGGACGGCGGCTCATGCGCCGGAGATCGCCTTCGTGGTCAGCGTGCCGGGCGACTCGCCGTTCCTGCCGCGCGACATCGTCACGCGCCTGCACGAAGCGCGCGTCGAAGCCGGAGCAACGATCGCCGGCGCGCATTCGAACGGGCGGTGGCATCCGGTCGTCGCCGTGTGGCCGGTCGCTTTGCGCGAGGATCTGCGGATTGCGCTCGCCGAAGGCGTGCGCCGCGTCAGCGGCTGGAGCGCGCGTTATCCGCTCGCCGCCGCAGAGTGGCCGGCCGTTCCGGTCGATCCGTTCTTTAATGTCAACACGCCGGAAGATGTGGCCGAAGCCGAGCGCCTGGCTGGGCGTTATCCGCAGGCGTAGCCTGCCTGAAGCTATCTTTGCGCTTCGCCTTCGCGCATCTATAGGATTAGTCCTAGTGGCGCTTTTGTTTTTTGACATTCGCTTCACGAGTTTGCGGCAAAGTGGGTAGCGAATGTCAAATCGGCTCCACTGGCGGCAACGCTTCGGCCTGCAGGACGTTGGCGATCGCTTCGATGTCGTCGAGCATCAGCACCGGCAGCGGTGCATCCGGCAGCGGCGCGTCGGACGCGATGGCGACCACGCAATCGTCCTCCGGATAGATCCGCGGCTTACCGAGAACGGCACGGTAGATTTCGAGCTTTGGATGGGCGTGGCGCTTGAACCCTTCGATAATCACCAGGTCGGCGGGATCAAGCTTGGTCAGGAGTGCGGCGAGCGGCGGCTCCGGCTCGCCGCGCAATTCGTGCACCAGCGCCCAGCGCCGGCTCGAGGCGACGATGACTTCGCTGGCGCCGGCTTCGCGGTGCAGCCAGGAATCTTTTCCCGGCTTGTCGATGTCGAATTCGTGGTGCGCATGCTTGATCGTGGCTACATTGAGCCCACGCCCGACCAGAACGGGAATCACCTTGGTGATCAGCGTGGTTTTGCCGGATCCGCTCCAGCCGGCGAGCCCAATAATGCGCATCGGCGTGGATCAACTCGGCGATTTAAGTTCGTAGGTGCGGTAGCGCCCGGTCATCGCCGTTATGATAAGGGTGCGGCCTCGTTTTTGCGACCCTTAATGCATCGCGACCCTCAATGGCGGAAAAAAGCTTCGATCTGCGCGGCCTCAAATGCCCGCTGCCGGTTTTGCATACGCGCAAGGCGCTCGCCGGCATGCAATCCGGCGACGTTTTGATCGTTACCTGCACCGATCCTCTTGCCGCGATCGACATTCCGAACCTGTTGCGCGAGACCGGCGACGCACTGGAAGCGGCCGATAACGAGGCCATGGTCACGACCTTCCGGATTCGAAAGTCTTGAATTCGGTTCCACTCACTCCGCCGCGACGCGCTGCGCGGCGACGCCTTTGGCTTTAACCACCACCTTGATAGCGTCGTCGACGCGGTCACGCGCGTAGCGGATGGCGGTCGGCAGATCGTCGAGCGCGAAGGTGTGGGTGTGGATCTTGGTGGCGTCAAAGCGCTTCTGCGACATCAGCGCTTCGGCGCGATGGGTGGCGCTCTTTCCCTCGCCGCGGATGCCGTACAGATAGATGTTGTCGCGCACGATATGCGCAACATCGACCCGCGTCTCGTCATGCGGGAATGCGGCGAGGCACACCTTGCCGCCGCGGCTCACCATATGGATGGCGTCGTTGACCGCGTTCGGCGCGCCCGAACATTCCAGCACATAGTCGACGCCCCTGCCCCCGTTAAGCCGCCGCACCGCCTCAACCGCATTGTCGTTGCGAACATTGACCACGTGGTCGGCGCCGAGCTCGCGCCCGATCTTGAGCCGGTTGTCGCGCGTGCCGGTGAGGATCACCGGCGCCGCGCCCAAAGCTTTAGCCACGGCGACGCCGAGTAAGCCGATCGGGCCCGGGCCGGTGACGACGACGCTCTCGCCGGCAACGAGGCCGCCCAGTTCGGTCAAGCCGTACATCGCAGTGCCCGCGGTCACCACCAATGTCGCTTCCTCGTCCGACATGGCGTCGGGAATGGCGACCAGCGTGTTGATGTTGTTGACCTGATATTCGCAAAAGCCGCCGTCGGTGGTGAAGCCGTTGGCGCGATGGCCTTTGTCGCCGGCGCCGTAATTGAGGCACGAGGTGTACATGCCTTCGCGGCAGCGTTTGCATTGACCGCAGCCGGCATGAATTTCCACCGTCACGCGCTGACCGATCCGGTACTCGTCGACGCCGGGGCCAAGCGCGACCACCGTGCCCATATATTCGTGGCCGGGCGTGAAGTTCTTGTTGAACGGCATGCCGCCTTCGATCAGCGCCGGCGAGCCATGCGCGATGATTTCGAGATCGGTGGCGCAAATGGCGACCGCGTCGATGCGAACGAGCACCTCCGCGCGCTTCGGCCGCGGCACCGTCTTCTCGGTGAGCTTCAATTCGCCGGGGTCGCCCAGCACCCACGCCTTCATGGTTGTGGGAAGCGGAAAATCCGCGCTGGTCTTTACGCTCGCGCCGGTGTCCATCGACATCCTCCCGTTTTCTGCAAATTAGCACGGCCGGACCGAACCTTGCCATGCTTTGCAAGGCGCGTGTTTAGCGCATGATCCGGAAAAGTGGATACCGGTTTTCCGAAAAGATCATGCGCCAGCGAAGAATCTAGACCGGCACGGCCGCGACGTCGTGGGAATAGATCCAGTCGTACCGCTCGTTTAAACTACTTTGCTGCCACTCGCGCGCGACATGCGCTTGTGCGGCTTGCGCGTTCGAGAGCGCGTGACTGTGCAGGCGCGCGATCATATCGGCGGAGCCGGTCACGACTTTGTTGGCCCTCTCGCGGCGCGCGTCCTCATAACGCGCGAACGCGGTCCCATGATCGTTGGGATACTTATCCAGGCAGCGCGCCAGCACGAAGCCGTCTTCCAGCGCCATGACCGCGCCTTGCGCCAAAAACGGCACCATCGGGTGGCAGGCGTCGCCCAGAAGCGTGCAGCGCCCCTTGCTCCACGCCGGCATGATCGGGCGGAGCGCCAAGGCCCATTTGTACGGCACCTCGATATTGCGAAACAGCGTCAATAAATCCTCGTGCCAGCCGCGAAAATCGTTCAACAGCTCCTCGGTCGTGCCGGGCACAGTCCAGCCTTCGACCGTCCAGTCGGCGCGCTCGCGCAAGCCGACGACATTGAGCAACGTTCCGGCGCGCAACGGGTAATGCACGGCATGACCGCCGGGACCGGCCCATTGCGTCCCCAGCGTGCGCGAGATCGTCGGCGGCACCTTTTCCATCAGCACCACGCCGCGCCAGGCGATGATGCCGCAAAATTGCGGCTTCGCGGTGCCGAACAGGGATTCGCGCAGCCGCGAATGCACGCCATCGGCGCCAATCGCGAGCTTGGCGATGACCGGCCCGCCGGTCTCAAAGCGCAGCTCCACCGCGTCCGGCGTTTGCGCCAGTCCGACGCACCTGCGGTTCAACTGGACGGCGCCGGGCTTTGCCGCATGCACGGCCTGCGCCAGGACGTTATGCAGATCGCCGCGGTGGAGCGTGATGTAGGGCGAGCCGTAGCGCTCGACCGACGCCGCGCCGAGATCGAACATCTTGAAGCTTTCGCCGGTATCCCACAGGCGAAGCACCTTGCCGGCCGGCAGCACCTGCACCTTTTCCAGCGCACTCTGCAGTCCCAGCGCATGGAGGACGCGCGTGCCGTTAGCGCTGACCTGCACCCCGGCGCCGATTTCGCGCAGTTCCGAGGCCTGCTCGTAGACCTCGACGTCGATGCCGCGCCGGATGAGCGCCAGCGCCGCCGCTAGCCCACCGATCCCGCCACCGACAATGGCAATGTTGTCCGGCAAAGATTCTTACCTATACCTGTTCGCCAACGGCGTTGCGGCTGAGATCGGCGAACACATCCTCACCCTTGAGGACCACCTGATAGGTGCGCAACGGAACCTCACAGGGCGGCGCCACCGGCTCGCCGGTCACGACGTTGAATGAGCCCATATGCATGCAGCACTCGATCACGTCGCCCTCGAGGATTCCATCGGCGAGGCTCGCCGCCGCATGGGTGCATTCGTCATCGGTGACATAATAAGTGCCGTCGATGTTATAAACCGCCAGCATGGCCGGTCCGACGACGAACGCCTTCACCGCTCCCGGCGCCACCTCGGCTTTCCCGCACACGCGGACGACCTTATCCGTATCTTGTGCCATCACTGACCCTCTCACTCCCGATTTGCGATTACAATAAACGCGACCAGGTTGGAAGCCATGCAGGTTGAAGACATGCAGGTTCTTGTCGTCGGCGCAGGCGTAGTTGGATTGGCGGTCGCGCGGGCGGCGGCTCGCCGCGGCCATGACGTGATCGTCGCCGAAGCGACCGGCGGCATCGGCAACGGCGTGTCGTCGCGCAACAGCGAGGTCGTCCACGCCGGCATCTATTATCCGACCGGTTCGCTGCGGGCGCGGCATTCGACCCGCGGCCGCCGCCTGCTGTACGAATTCTGCGCGTCGCACAGCGTCGCCCACAACAAATGCGGCAAACTCATCGTTGCAACCGACCGGGCCGAACTCGCCAAAGTCGAAACGCTGTTGGCGCAGGGCCTAAAGAACGGCGTCGAAGGGCTGGAGATGATCGGCGGCAACGCCGCTCGCGCGCTTGAGCCGGAACTCGCCTGCATCGGCGCGCTGTCGTCGCCGGAATCCGGCATCGTCGACAGTCACGGCTACATGCTCGCGCTGTGGGGCGAGTTTGAGGATAAAGGCGGCAGCATCGCCTTTGAGACGCCGGTCGAGCGGCTCGCTCATGTCTCCGGGCAGTGGCGCGTCGCGTTCGGCGGCCGCGACGCCGATACGGCGAATTTCGACGCGGTGGTGAATTCGGCGGGCCTTGGCGCGCAGGCGCTGGCGCGACGCATCGACGGCTATCCGCCCGACAAGGTGCCGCCGCTGATCCTTGCCAAGGGCAACTACTTCGCCTTCGCCGGCCGGCCGGTGTTTTCGCGGCTGATTTATCCGACCCCGGTCGACGGCGGACTGGGCGTTCACGTCACCCTCGACCTCGCCGGCCGTATGCGGTTCGGACCGGACGTGGAATGGATCGACCACGAAAGCTACACCGTCGATCCGCACCGGGCGGATTCTTTTTATGAGCGCATCCGCTGCTATTGGCCCGGTTTACCCGACGGCTCGCTGGTGCCGGATTATTGCGGCATCCGGCCGAAGCTGACGGGGCCCGGACAAACCGCGGCCGATTTCATGATCGCCACCGAGGCGACGCATAGCATGCCGCGGCTGGTCAACCTTTTCGGCATCGAATCGCCGGGACTGACCTCGTCGCTGTCGCTCGCGGAAGAGGTCGTCGACTATCTCGTCGCCTGATTGGCATCACGCGGCACAATCACGCCGGGCTCTTCTTCCGCAACCGCCGGTTCCTTGCTTTGCCGGCTCAAGCGCACCGGCGCCGAGCGGTGACCGAGTTCGGCCTCGACCGCGCCCGTATCGACCGGGGTGAACGCGTCGCCATCACCGCGCTTGCCGGCATATGCGACGAAGCCGGATTTTGTCGCGACCAGATCGCCCGGCCGCAAGGTCGGATCGCTCGACAGATCGAATGGCGCGAGCCCAAAAGCATCCCTGCCGTTGCAGGTGCAATTCGCCACGAGCCGGGTGCGATAGACAAACGCCGTATCGAGATCGGCGTAACGCGCGCCGTCGCGGGCCACCGCATGATCGATTTCGCCGCCGAAGAAGACTTTAGTCTTGCTCGCCGGGCACATGGCGCGACAGGTCTCGACCGGCGTCGCATTGGCCAAATGCTCAAGGGGAAAGTGCTGGCCGTCGCACAGCCGCACGCAGAACATCACCGCGTGCCCGGTGCCGCCGCTGGCGCGAACGCTCTCGGAACTGCCCGGGGGCGGCACGGCCGGCTCGGCGTAGGAATTGACATCGGCTGGCGGGATCGGCCGCTGCTGCAGGCCGCCGAACAGAAAGTCGAGCAATTCGGCCTGTGCCGGCGGCGAGACGGCGAAAATAGCGGCGCTCGACACGCCAAGGAGCACGCCAAGCAGCGCGGCTCTTCGCCATCCAAACAATGTACGCCAACGCTTACGCACCGGACACCTCGAGCCGGCCTGCAGCGCCCTTTGAACCCAAAGCCCAAACGCGCTGGCCGGCTGCTTCGTTCCGCCGCTGCCACAACCGCAGATGGGCGGCGAACGGCGGATCGCAAGAGTCTAGCTAACAGACAGAGGTAAACAGCCGCTTCCCGCGGACGACAAAGAATGACTGAAATGCCGTTTTACGGGCGCGGCATCAGGGCGGACATGGCAAGAAGCGCCGCGACCGCAATCAGCCCTTGAAAAAGCGCCCCCAGGCTGAAATCGCGCAGTCCGCGCAAGGGAGTCAGCCGCGCCGTCGTGGTGACCAGCCAAAAATAGTCGTCGTTGACGTGAGCGACGGTCATGGCGCCGGCGCCGATCGCCAGCGCCGCCAATGCCTTGCCGGTGCCGTCGGCGAGCCCAAGCGGGACCAAAATCGGCTGCACCATGCCGGCGGCGGTGATCGCCGCAACCAGCGACGAGCCCTGCAACGTCTTGATCGCGGCCGCGGTCAAAAACGGCACCAGCACCGCGCCAGCGGCGCCGACCGGCAAGCCGAGCACGCGCTCGCCGAAGAGTTCGGCCATGCCGGTCTCCTGACACAACCGCTGAAAGCCGAGAGCGGCACCGACGATCAGAAAGACCCCGGCGGCATTGCCGAGAACGCGGCCGACCCAATCGGAGTCGCTCAAAAGCATTGCGCTTTGCCGCCACTCCCCGATGACCATGATACCGACGCCGACCAACAGTAGGATCAGCGGCCGGCCGACGCCGATGACAAGCTCGCGCGATCCGCCGCCGCCGAGCGGCTCGCTCGGAATGTCGCCGATCGATTGCGCGATCTGCAGCGCGATCGGAACCGCCACGGCGAGAATAAGAACAAGCCGCGGCCAAACGTGTTGCGCGGCACCAACCGTCGGCGGCGCAGGCGTCGGCGCCTTCGCTTCACCGGACGACCAGCGGCTCCACGCCGCGCCAAAAGCCGCGAGCACAAGCACAAGCGGCACGCCGTAGAGCGCGACACGCAGCCACGACGCATCGAGGATCGCCACCGCCGCGATCGGCACCGGCGAAAACACAAACAGCCCGTGGCTTGCGGAGAGTGCCAGCGCCAGCGCGACGGTCGAACCCCGCGCCTTGCCGCCGTCGTCGGCCGGCGGCAGCAATGGCGTCACCGTTGCGAAGGCGGCCGAAGGCGAGGCAGCCGCGCCGGCAACGAGCCCGAGGCACGCCGCGATCCAGCGTCCGGAGAGCCACCGCCACACCGGCGCGCTGGCCCCTGCGCTGTCGGCGATGGCCGACACCAAGGCCGCGGCAACAATGACGAGTCCCGGGGAATAGGCGGCCTGCGCAAAACCGTTGCCGAAGGTCTTGCCGATCTGCGAAATGGAGAAGCCGCAGGCGAGACCGAACGCCGCAGCGACGACGACGAGCGCGAGGAATACGTGCAAATGCCGCGATTGCGTGGCAATGACGAGGACGACGATTGACGCAACGAGGATGAGCGCTTCGAATAGGGGCATGCGGCCTACCGATACTTCAACATCGCTTTGGCGGGAAGCGCGTTTGCGCCGCCGCATCGGCTTTATGGTTTGTTGGTCGCTCGCGCTCGGCGCCGTCTTGATCGCCGGCCGGAGCTTTGCCGCGCCTGCGACGCCGCACTTCGTGCATGCCGATGGCCGGCAGCTCGTCGACGCGCACGGCGAGCGCTTTGCCGTCAAAGGCATTAACCTCGGCAATTGGCTGGTGCCCGAAGGCTATATGTTCAAGTTCAAGCGGGCGCGCTCGCCGAGCGAAATCGCCGACGTTATCGCCGCGCTGATCGGGCCGCAGGATGCGGCGCGCTTCTGGAGCGAGTTCCGCGACAGCTATATCGCCGAGGACGATATCCGCTTCATCGCCGCGGCCGGCTTCAACACCGTGCGTGTGCCGATCCATTGGCGGATGTTCGTCGAACCGGACGAGGCGGGCGACACCAGTGCCGACCGGTTCGAAGGACCAGGCTGGGCGCTGCTCGATCGGCTGGTCGGTTGGTGCCGCCGCTACGGACTGCGGGTCATCATCGACCTGCACGCCGCGCCCGGCGGACAAACCGGCGTCAATCACGACGACGGCTTCGGATATCCGCTGACATTTTATGTGCCGCGTTATCGCGAACTCACCATCGCGTTGTGGCGGACGCTCGCCGCGCATTATCGCGACGAGCCTGCCATCCTCGGCTACGACCTTTTGAACGAGCCGATCTCACCCTACAGCGACGAGGCTTATCTCAATCCGCGCCTTGAGCCGCTCTACCGCGACATCACCGCCGCCATCCGCAGCGTCGACGCCCATCATCCGGTGCTGCTCGCCGGCGGACAATGGAGCACGACATTCGCCGCGTTCGGGGCGCCGTTCGACGCCAACGCGGTTTACACCTACCACACCTTCTGGGCGGACCCGACGCGCAAGGCGGTGCAGAAATTCCTCAACTTCGGCGAACGCTTTAACGTGCCGCTTTTGATCGGCGAAACCGGCGAGATGAACGACGATTGGAACAAAAGCTTCCGCGAGCTGCACGAGCAATTCGGCATCGGCTGGGTGTTTTGGCCGTACAAGAGTCTTGATTCGCACACCAGCGTAGTCTCGGTTGATGAACCGCAACACTGGGACCTGATTGCGGCTGCCGGTTCCGTCGATCCCAAGGCGCTCGATTTGCGCGCATTGCCGCCGCGTGAAAAGGCGCTTCAGATTCTCAACGCTTATCTTGACGCGATCAAGTTTCACAACTGCCGCATCAACGGCAGCTATCTCCAGTCGCTCGGGCTCGCGACGCCGTGAGCGGCGCGTCGCACATCTTCATCCCGCCCCGCATAGCGGCGGGGAGGGGGGACCATCCGAAGCTCGCGACAGCGAGCGCAGGATGGTGGGAGGGGCGCGCGACGTTCAAACAAACTCGTTTCAAAGAATCATTTTCCTATGCAGACGCCCCTCCATCGCACTTCGTGCGGCCCCCTCCCCCGCTCCGTTTCACTTCGCGGGGGCGGATAAGCGAAATCATTCTCGCGACGCTTCTTCGCGCCGGAGTCTCGCTCACCACCACCAAGCCCCAAAAGCCTCGATGAAGCCCGAGGGAGGCGGAGCGCCGAAGGGCGCATCCTGGTAACGGCCGTGCATTATCGGAGCCCGCTCGCCTTCCGGCGCTCCACGCGGTCGTATCCGCGCTGGTGACATTGTTATTTCAATAACTTTTGAAATATTTCTTGACGGCTGCAGATATTTCAGTACTTATTGAAATATGGAAAAAGCTCCTGCAATGGCTGCTTTAGCCGCGCTCGCGCAGGAAAACCGCTTGGATGTCTTCCGGATGCTGGTGCAAGCGGGGCCCGATGGGCTACCGGCCGGCCACGTTGCGCAGAAACTGGGCCTCGCTCCGAACGCCCTGACCTTCCACCTGGACCGGCTGCGCGACGCCGCTCTTGTGAAGGTGCGCCGCGACGGCCGCTCGATGATCTACGCGGCGCAATACGGCACGATGAATGCGCTGCTCGGGTATCTGACGGAGAATTGCTGCCAAGGGGCGCCGGAATCGTGCGCGCCAGACGATCGTAAAAGCGTGCGCGCCAAACGCGCCAAGGTTCCGGCTTAAAGAGGGGACGCCTATGAAGCGCCTGCACGTTCACGTCGCCGTCGCCGATTTACAGCAATCGATCGGCTTCTATTCGGCGCTGTTTGCCGCGCAGCCGGCGGTCACCAAGCCGGACTATGCCAAGTGGATGCTCGACGATCCGCGCGCCAATTTCGCCATCTCGACGCGCGGGCGACAGCCCGGGCTCGATCATCTCGGCATCCAGGTCGAGAGCAAAGCTGAGCTGCATGACGTTTACGCGCGACTTCGGCAAGCTGGCGGCACAATCGTCGAGCAGGGCGAGACCGCGTGCTGCTACGCGAAGTCGGAGAAATCCTGGATCGACGATCCGGCCGGGATTTCCTGGGAGACGTTCCACACGACGGGCGAGCCAATCGATTATGGCGACGGCACCGGCGAGCGTGTCGCGCGCGTGGCGCATGAAAAATCGTGCTGCGCGCCGGCAGCTCCTTCCCGCACGGACAGCTGTAGCTCGGCCGCGTGAGAATTGTAGTGGCCGACCGTCCATACAACGTCCTGTTCTTGTGCACCGGCAATTCGGCGCGCTCGATTATCGCGGAAGCGATCTTGAATAAAGTCGGGGCGGGAAAGTTCCGTGCCTACAGCGCCGGCAGTCATCCAAAGGCGCGTGTCCATCCCGAGACGCTTCGTCTCCTGCATAACCTCGGTTACGACACAGCGGGCTCGCGCGCGAAATCCTGGGACGAATTCACCGCTCCGGGTGCGCCGGAGTTCGATTTCGTGTTCACGGTTTGCGACAGCGCCGCCGCCGAAACCTGCCCATTATGGCCCGGCCACCCGAGGACGGCGCATTGGGGCGTTCCCGATCCTGCGGCGGCGACCGGCGAACCGGCCGAGCTCGCGCTGGCTTTTAATGGCGCTTATCGCATGCTGCATCGGCGCATTGGAATTTTTGCCGCACTCCCGCTGCGGTCGCTCGATCAAATGATGCTGCGAAACAAGCTGAAAGGAGTCGGGCGCGTGAAAGAGGCAACGGCGAGCGCCGCCGATCCGGCGTGAAGCAATCGCTGGCGCGGCGCATTTTCGCGGAAGGCCTGGGAACCGCCTTCTTGCTGGCCGCCGTCGTCGGCTCGGGAATCATGGCCGCCAAGCTTTCCAGCGGCAATGGTGCGCTGGCGCTGCTCTGCAATACGCTGCCGACCGGCGCCATTCTCACCGTGTTGATCCACACATTCGGGCCGATCTCCGGTGCACACTTCAACCCGGCGGTCAGCGTCGCGTTTGCGCTGCGCCGAGAGTTGTCCTGGCCGAATGCGGCGACCTACATCTTCGCGCAGATCATCGGTGGTGTCGTCGGCGTTTGGGTCGCGCATCTGATGTTCGAGCTGCCGGTCCTGCAGGTATCCATGAACGCCAGAGCGGGCGCCGGACAATGGCTCGCTGAATTTGTCGCGACGTTCGGGTTGCTCCTCACCATTCTCGGCTGCGTCGCACGTACGCCTGCAGCCGTGCCCTATGCCGTCGGGCTCTACATCACCGCCGCCTATTGGTTCACGGCCTCGACGTCGTTTGCCAATCCCACGGTGACCATCGCCCGCTCAATTTCCGACACCTTCGCGGGAATTGCTCCTGCCGGGGCGCCTGCGTTTATCATTGCGCAGTTCGCCGGCATGCTCGCCGCGGTCGCCCTTGCCCGCTGGCTTTGGCAGGCATCAAAGGCGCAGGAGCTGAGCACTGCTTCGATTCAGTAAATGCGCGCCTCGTCCCTATCGGCTCTTGCCAAACTCGGCTTAAGCCGCAGATCGCAAGCCTGAATTTGCCTCAAGATTCTGTAATCGAGATTCTGTAATATCGCGCGCCTGCATCCAACCCCCGTGAGGGATGCAATGCGCCAGTCCGCGACGCTCGACCGCCGCTCCTTCCTCAAAGCCGCCGGCCGTTCCATCGGGCGGACGGCCGCGGCCGGGAGTCTGCTGTCGCTTGGCCCATCGGTGCTGTCGCGTTCGCAGGCTAAATCCCCGACATCCGAGCCGCTCATCCAGCTGCCGGAGATACACAGCGAAAACGGCGTGCTGGATGCAACGCTGACCGCGGCACCCGGACCGGTGCAGCTTGGCGAGCGCGCGTTCACCGGACTGCTTTACAACGGCGCCTATGTGCCGCCGACGCTGCGCGCGCGCCTTGGCGATACGCTGCGGATCACGTTCCGCAACAGTCTGGGCGATAAATCCGGACTCGATCGTGCGGGCACCATCGGCCCTATTTGCAGCGGCGCCGATACCGCGTCGAACCTGCACTTTCACGGCATGAGCGTGTCGCCGCAAGCCAACAGCGACAACTTCTTTGTCCACGTGCCGCCCGGCGAGACATTCGCGGATGAGGTGCGCATCCCGGCGTCGGGCCGGCAGGGTCCGGGCTTGTTCTGGTACCACCCGCACGCGCACGGCTTCGTCAACGATCAAATCCTCGGCGGCATGTCGGGCGCGCTTGTCGTCGACGGCATCGACCAGATTTTTTCGCTGCTGCGCGGGTTGCCGGAACGCTTTTTCCTGATCAAGCACGCCAAGCTTGCCGACGAAGGTGAAGTCGTTTCGATCAACGGTCAGATCAATCCCGCCGTCGCCATGCGCCCCGGCGAAATGCAACTCTGGCGCATCGCCAACATCGGAGCATCGGAGTTCTACAAATTTCGCATCGAAGGCATCGCGCTTTACGTCGTGGCAACAGACGGGCATGCGCTGTCGCAGCCGCGCAAGATGACGGAATTTTTCATCGGCCCGGGCGAGCGCATCGACGCCATTGCGGTCGGTCCGCCGGCCGGCGAATATCCGATGCGAACCATCGCTTTTCAGAACGAGGCCTGGCGGCCGCCGGAACCGGTGTTGCCATTGGCGGTCATCGTCTCCGGCGGTGCGTCGGAAAGCGCGGCGATCGAGGATGAAATCCTGCGCCAGCGGCCGATCGGGCCGCAATGGATCGATGAGGTTCGTTCAGCGCCGATCGCGCGGCGCCGGAGGCTGTCTTATTCACGCACGGCCGACCGCAAGGTGTTCATGATTGACGGCCGCGTCATGGACGAGGCGCGCATCGACCAGATCGTCAAGCTCGGCGATACGGAAGAGTGGACGGTGGTCAATATCGACGCGCAGTATCACAGCTTCCATATTCACCAGACGCCCTTCCTGGTGACGGAAATCGGCGGCGTTGCCTGGAGCGATGACAGTCTGCGCGACACTTTTTCAGTACCGCCGGCAACCGACCAAGGGCCGGGCGTGTTAAAAGTCGTGATTCCGTTCACCGATCCGGTCATCGTCGGCCGGTTTGTCTACCATTGTCACGCCGTCGATCACGAAGACAAAGGCATGATGGGCGTCGTCGAAGTCGTGGCTTGAAGACGCCGATGCGTCGCCCGTCCCCACAGGAATATGAACGTGACCGAGAGGAATGACTGGCGCGAAGTTCTATTCGGCACGAGCGCGCCCGGCTCGTCGATACTTATTCGGCTGAGCGTCGGCCTCGTCGTTTTCCTGCCCGAAGGAATACAGAAACTGGCGTTTCCGGACGTTTTGGGCGCCGGGCGCTTTGCCCGCATCGGCATTCCCTATGCCGATTTCATGGGGTCGCTGGTCGGCGTGGTGGAAATCCTCTGCGGCGCGCTCATCATTCTCGGCCTGTTCGCCAGGCTGGCCGCGATTCCGCTCATCGTCGTCATGGTCGCCGCGATCATTTCAACGAAAACCCCGATCCTGCTCGGGCAGGATTTTTGGATTTTTCACGTACCGAAAATGCCGCGCTACGGCTTCTGGACCATGGCGCACGAGGCGCGCGACGACTTCGGCATGCTGTTGGGATCGCTCTACCTGTTGATTGTGGGCGCCGGGCAGTGGTCCCTCGATGCGTTGTTGAGCCGAGGTCGTCCGCCGACCTCGGCATGAAGGGCCGGCTCTACTTCCGCACCGCGTACAGCACGAAGCGCGGCGCGGCGTAGAGCTCGGTCAGTTCGCCGGGCAGCGGGTTGTCGGTGCGCGGGCCGAGCACATAGAGATAGTCGAAGTCGCTGCGCCAGTTGCGCAGGAATTCCGGCGCGTCGCTCGATGTACCGGCGGCGATCGCTTTGAGCACCACGACCGGCACCATGCCATCCAGGGCCGGCTCGACGAGATGCACATAAGGCGCGTGCGCGATCACCAGCGTGCGGCCGGTCGCGGCAAAAAAGCTCGGGACGAAGGCGTTGGCGTAATGCACTGCCAGCGTCGGCGCGTTGTACATCGGATAATCGAGGAGATCGCGCAGCGGCGGATCGTCGGCCTCGCCGGAGTGCGCGACCAGCACCAGCGCATTCTTCTCGATCTTGGCGAACGAAGCGATCAGTTCGTCATAATCGGCGCGGTAGGACGTCCACACGTAAACGACGACGGCAAGGTTCGCGAGCGTGATGGCGGCGACGACACCGAGCGCGGCGATGAGCCAGCGCCGGCTCGGCAGCGTCAGCCGGCAAAACGCCGGCAAGATAAAGGCGCCCGCGGCGATGATGCGGAAATCGGCATAGGAGGTGGCGAGGAGCCGCGACGGAATGGCGACGTAGAGAAACAGAAAACCGACGGCGATCCAAAGTCCGACCGGGATGAGACTAAACGCTCCGCGCTTGATCAAGACGTACAGAAAGCCGATCAGCACGACGAGGGTCGCCGCCGAGACCGGAAGGCTATAGCCGTTCATGATGTGAAACAGCCACAGCGGTTTGTAGGCGAACAGCCAGCTTGAGCCGGCGCCGCCGATGGTCGTGCCGCTCAACGCCATCGCGCCCAGCATGAGCACCGCCGGCAGC
The DNA here is from genome assembly GCA_964459765.1 of uncultured Hyphomicrobiales bacterium. GTDB lineage: Bacteria > Pseudomonadota > Alphaproteobacteria > Rhizobiales > Xanthobacteraceae > BOG-931. The sequence goes on from CAYWNY010000006.1 coordinate 31,768, forward strand.
GCCAGCACCGCAAGCCGCCCGGCGGTTTCGCGCAGCGGCGCGCGAAACGCGGCGGCGCGCCACGACTCATAAAGGCCGAGCGTCGCGCCATAGACGCCGAGCGCAAATAAATGCGCAAAGAACACGGCGACGACGAAACCCGCATTGAGCAAAAGCCGCAGCGGCCAAGGACGCTCCTGAAACGCCAGCATGACGGCGATGCCGCAGAGCGCGACGCCGAGCCCGAATTCGAAATTCACGAAGCCCCAGGCGAACGGGAGGCAATAGAGAAACATCACCGCGGCAAAGCCGGCGATCTGCACCCGGCCCTTGACCGCGCGCTCGATGGCGAACGCACCGGCGACCAGCAGGATTTGGCTCAAGAGGAGGAACAGCCGGCTTGCCAATTCGACGCCGAGGAGCCGCGCCGCGGGCGGGACCAGCAAATCCATCGCCAGGTTGGGATAAGGCGCCCAGACGACGCGATAAAACGGATTCTCCTCCGGCGTGCCGAATTGGCTCAGCAGATACATCCGCGCCAGATGATCGGGGTAATCGGCCATCGCCGGAATGCGGACCGCGAGCACCGGCGTGAGCGACGCGGCGACGAGCAGCGCAAAGACGATCTCGGCAACCGTCTTGTCGGACGGTGTCCGCACGTCGACCGCTCTCCGGCTCGCAGACATTGCGTTCGTTTACGCGATTCGGGGCAGCAAGGCGGGAGAAAGCAACCGGATCGGCAGGCTACCGAAGGCGCTCGAAGACGAGAATACCAATGCCTTCGCGGCCATCGATGGGGCTCTTGTTGGGGGCTGTCCGCAGCGTCAGCGTATCGCCGTCGAGCTTGTAAACCCTGACCTGCTGGTGCCGTGCATTTTTATTCCCCGAAATGCCATCTCGGCTCTCCTACCGCCGATGCGATCTCAAACGTCGGTTCGTGCTCCACCGCAAATGACACCGAGCGTGCGAAAAAATATTTCTCGGCGGCGGCATCGTGCAGGCGACGCGCGACGTTCTCATCGGACCCGGCCGCGAGCGTGACGTGCGGCCGCAACGTGACGCTTTCGAATTGCCCAGCGCCGTCCGCCTGCTCGACCTCCACGCCGGAGGCGCCGTCGCGGTAGGCTACGACCACGATGCCGGCGTCGGCGCAAAGATGCAGGTACCAGAGCTGGTGACAGGCGGAACGCGCGGCGATGAGCAGCTCCGCCGGATTCCATCGCGCCGCATCGCCGCGGAACGCCGGGTCGGACGAGCCGGCTATGGCGGTTTTGCCCTTCGCGCCGATCTCGTGCGCGCGCGAATAGGCGCGGTACGCCGACGTGCCGGTGCCCTGGTTGCCGGTCCAGTTGAGATGAATCGAATAGCTGTGACGCTTGTCCGTCACGGATCACTCCGGCCCGCGGCACGGGGCTGTCGCAAGAAGCTTAATGAAGCTTAAGCGATCGGCCGTTGAAATACAGCTCTCACCGACCGCTCAACGCCTTGGTGACGCGCTCAACTGCCTTTTGAGCATCCGGATCGGACGGAGCCAATTCGGAGCACTTCTTGAAATCCGCCAACGCGCTTTGCAGATCGTTCTTGCCTTCCCATGATATGCCGCGGTTATAGAACGCCATTGCCTGGTTGGGATTCAGCCGGATCGCTTGGTTGAAATCCTCGATGGCGCGGTCGTATTGGCCGGTGGCGTTATAGGCGGCGCCGCGGTTGTTGAGGGCCTCGGTGTGGTTCGGATTAAGCCGGATCGCTTGGCTGAAATCCTCGATGGCGCGGTCGTATTGGCCTTTGGCTTTATAGATGTTGCCGCGGTTGTTGAACGCATTTGCGTAGTTCGGATCGAGCCGGATCGCCTGGTTATAATCCTCGATAGCGCGGTCGAATTGGCCTTTGGCTTTATAGGCGATGGCGCGGTTGTAGAACGCGTCGGCGCGGTCCGGATAAAGCCGGATCGTTTGGTTGAAATCCTCGATGGCACGGTCGGGTAGGCCTTTGGCGCCATAGGCGGTGCCGCGGTTGTAGAACGCATCTGCGTGGTTCGGATTAAGCCGGATCGCCTGGTTGTAATTCTCGATGGCGCGGTCGTATTGGCCTTTGTTGTTATAGGTGTTGCCGCGGTTCTTGAACGCATTTGGGTAGTTGGGATTAAGCTGGATCGATTGGTCGTAATCCTCGATGGCGCGGTCGTATTGGCCTTGAGCAAAATAGCCGTTGCCGCGGTTGAAGAACGCCAAGGCGTAGTCCGGCTCAAGCTGGATCGCTTGGTTGCAATCTTCAATCGCCTTGTCGCTTTCGTGCTGTCCGTTCCACTCCGAGCAACGATTGTTAAAAAGGGCAGCAAGCAGATGGCCGCTATATCGACCGGCGTTAATCGCACGCGTGCACGCGGCTATTGCCTCGTCGCCGGATGCCTTTGCACAGGTCTCGCCATCGTTGGCCGCGGCGGGCGCCGCCGCGAGCCAAACCGCCGATGTGAAGGCCAGAGCCGCCAGTGCGCCCCGCAGAATTGACGGCATATGGATGTCCCTCTGGATAACCACTTGCGTTGATCATATCGCAACAGCCCGAAGCCGCCACAAACCCTCCGGGAACATTCGTCGATTGTATTGCGTTGACGAACCGGCGGGCGATTTTGAACCATTGAGGCTCGGACCATGAGAAGATTCAAACGAGCGGCGCTGACGGTGTTTGTCGTGGCCGGATATGTCACGATTATCGGTGCCGGCGCCGAAATCGAACGTGCGCAAGCGGCAGATGCCGCTTCCCAAGCGAAAGGCACGGCTGCCGCGCCCGCCGGCGCGCCGCCGGTCAACCCTCCATCATCGCCGCCCTCGCCAAACTTCAATTCGTCCGGTCCGAATACGACGCCTCAATCAAACGAAACACCCGTCCCGCCGCAGACGCCTGGGACCGGTCCCGGCTCACATTGAGGCGGCATCCGCAAGGCGAGATGCGCGGCGCCCGGCCAACGCCATTGCGATCATCGCTCCCCCGCCAAATACAAGATTGACGGCGAGCACAAGGCCCAAAGACCAGGGGGCCGTCGACGGCAGCCCAATCACGATGAAGGCGGCCAAAGCGAGATCGACTAATCCGCTTGCCAGCATCCAGCCCCACCGCGCCGAGAAGTCACGCCAGTGGTCCAATGCAAACAATATGGTCAGGATACCCTCGAGCACGAGGAACCACATCAGCAGCAACGGGAAAGCCACTATCGCGAACTCGGCGGGCATCGCAATCATGATTGAAGGGATTGCAATGGCCGAAAAGGCAGACGTCAGCGACCACCAGAAGCCCGGTACCTGCCACATAACGAGGGTCGTGATCAGCCCCGTTATTCCGGCGATCAGGATGAGCCACACCACGATTGTGACGCCTAACCAAAACGGTACAAAAACGGCGCCGACGCCCAGCAAGACGAGAATGACTCCTTCGCTGAGTTGAAGTTTCCAATGCTGGTCACCCGAACCTGCAGCCGCGCGGCGAACCCGCTTGTGTCGCAAACCTGTTGTCATTGCGCAGACCCGGGAATCGATGCGTGTTATCTTTTCAACCGTTCCATGGCGCGTGACACCTGAAGAAGCGCCCACACGCGCGTTGGGCGAGCCGACCAAGATAGGAGACGTCCATGAGCGAAGTGCAAGTCGGGCAGAAAACCTATCAGATGCCGCCGCAGGATGGGATTGCCGTCGCACACTTTATCACCGTTGCCGACGTCGAACGGTCGGCTCGATTTTACGAAAAGGTCTTCGGCGGGCGCATCCTGACCCTGGGCAACAACGAGGGCGCGCCGGGGTTCATCCAGATCGCGAACACGTGGCTCATCGTCTACTTCGGGGGCGGTCCGACACCCGACAAACCGACGGTAACGCTGCACGTCCCCACCGACCCCGATTCAGTCTCTAGCTTCATGAATATCCGCGTTGCCGATATCCATGCCTGCTATGAACTATGGAAAAGCCGGGGCGCCGAGTTCATCACCGAGCCAAAGCCCAAATACGGCGAGACGCGCTGCTACATTCGCGATCCCGATGGCTACATTATAGAGGTTGGGCAAAGCAACCCGGGCGTCAATTACGGCTAAACGAAGCGACACCCATCGGCAGATCGGCGATACGGGCGCAAATCTGCTTTTTTGTCAGCATCGTCTTCAGTTCGTCGCCTGGGCGTAGTCCAGTTATCTCTTCGGATACGCCGTGAAAATGTAATCGTGTGCAGCCACCACCGTATGGCACGCGTACCCGCATGTGGGTTCAGTCCCCTCAGGCGTGAACGTGTCGGAAGCGGCGTCATAGATAAAATTAGCGTATGCCCATCCGTGCGTGTCCGGGAATCTCTTGGTATCTTTTTCGATTACGTCAACCGCTTTGAGGGTGTCAGGTACGTTTACAAAATAGGGTGCCACCGTATTCTTTTTGAAGGTCCACTCGATTTTCACAATCTTGGATCCGTCGGGGAAAAGCTTGCCGTCGGCGGGAAGGCCTTGCCTATACGCGTCCATCATCACGTCATTCGCAACAATTACTTTCATCAAAGTTTCGGTCTGACTGACCGCGACATCCTTCCAGTTTTCGTATCCTTTGAAATCAGAGAACGCGAGCTTGCCCAATTTCAGCGTGTACCTATCCTGCGCAGCAATGGCCATCCCGCCAAAAACGCCCAGCATTACCACCATGATCAAAATCATCGATGACGGAATTCGCGTCACGGGACACTCCTGTTTGCGAGTCAAAGGAAGTTGCGTCCGCTCAAACGGAGCCGCCACGAGCGCAAACCGAGGGTTCGGCTTGCTTCTTGTCTAAAACTTTTTGGAACTAAAGATGGCTTGCACATAGGCCAGCTATCGTTTGGCGGGCGGCACCTACGGTTATGTCGCCACCTGACGCTACTGTCGCACGCTCAACTGTCACAATCTACAGGGAGTCGCTAAACTTTCGGCTGACGCTCGCCGCACCGAAAATAATGCCGCTATTGGAGCGCTTCGGCAGCGGAGCTATCGACGCCGCCTTGGCGGTGTTCTCGATGAATTGTCCCGGCCCCGCCAGGCGGCAAATCCGATCAGTATTCCGATCCCGACGGCGGCCGCCATGAAGGAGAGTGGCCGCTGCTTGGCTTGGTTGCCGAGCCGGTCGAGGGCGTCGTTGCCGGCCCGCGCGCCGGCCTGGACGGCTTCGGTGCCGAAGCTTGTGGCTTCATCAAGCGCCACCCGCTGGCCGCGGCGGAAGCGATCGGTGAGATCGTTGAGGATTGGACCGATTGCGTCGACAATCTGGCTCGCGCCGGTGGACGCACCCGCAGCGGCGCGCCGTCCGGCGATTTTGCCGATGGCGCCCAGCTCTTTTTCAATCTCGCGCAGGTGACCGACGATGGCCGATACGCGTGGATCGAATTCGCTCGATCGGGGCTGAAACATCTATAATTCCTCCGCGGTCGGGGGGCTCTGCTTTTCCGGGGCGTCCTTGTCTAGCGGGATTTCCACTTCCGGGACTTCCACGCTGCCGCGACGCGGCTCGGTCCTTGGCACCGGCGGCATAATTTCGGGCTCTGGCCGCTTCGGTTCGTCCATCACAGACAGTCCCCTTCTGAAAAGACAACACCGGGACGCGGAAAACGTTCCTGCCATCGAACTTTCCGCCAGGTTTGGCGTTGTCGACGGACCCCCCCAAGTTTCCAGCGGAGCATTGCCATGCCAGAGAGCCGTAACGCGAATGCGAATGCAGACCTCAACCGCGCCTTCGGCGACGCCAAGAAGCAAGCCGGCAATGTGGCCGGCGAAGTGCAGGACGCCGCCGCGGACCTCTACGGCCAGGCGCGCGACAGCGCCGCCCAGGTCGCCGATGCCGCGACCACGGCCGCGCGAAAGACTGCCGGCTCCTTCGAGCAGGCGGTGCGGAATACCATCGAGACGCAGCCTTATACGGCCGCGGCCATCGCGCTCGGCATCGGCTGGCTGCTCGGCCGCATGCACCGACCACTCTGAAAACAGGGCTCGGCCGGACGCGGCCGACCTCTCCCCAGTGGGGAAGTGAAAGATTGAGCGCGACTTGTCGACGGTAGCGTTACGCCCAAAGGGCCTTGCTGAAGCGCGCGCTGTCGCGGTCGCTCATGACCTCGGCGTAGAGCACGACCAGTGTGGCGCAATCCATCGGCATTTCATTGTTGGAATAGACCATACGGCTGTGCAGGCCGCGCGGCCCAAACACCTGGTTGATCAGGTCGGAGGCGCCGTCGAGCACCGCCGGCTGCTCGTGGAAACCCGGGGCGCAGCCCATGGTGCCTTCGAGCCGCACGATCCGCCTCACCCGGTCGAGAGTGCCCAGCGCGTCTTTGAGCTGCGCGACGGCGTTGAGCGCGCTCAAGCGAAACGCCTGATAGCCCTGCTCGACGGTGAGCTCCGCGCCCATCTTGCCGCGGAATTTCAGGTCGCCGGCGATCCACGGCAATTGACCCGACGTCATCAGTAGATTGCCGGTGATCACGGTGGCGGCGTAAGCGCCGACCGGCTTCGCTGCCGGCGGCAGCTCGATGCGCAGAAACCGTAAACGCTCTTCCGGCGGCAGCGCGTCGAGTGATTGCGCGGCCGGGGGCACAATGGCCGAGTGCATGTTGTCCTCCTTCTCGCGCGAGATACTTTTTTGGTGCGCGACCTTTTCGGAAAACCGGGTCCACTTTTCCGGATCACGCACTACGGAATGACGGGCGGATGATAGGTCAGCGTGAAGGCCAGCGCCCACAACAAAAACAGCACCACCGGCAGGTGTACGATCAATTGCAGGAAAGTGAAGCCGACCAGGTCGCGGGCGCGAAGCCCGAGCACGCCGAGCAGCGGCAGCATCCAGAACGGATTGATCAGGTTCGGCAGCGCTTCGGCGGCGTTGTAAATCTGCACCGCCCAGCCGAGATGCACTTTCACGTCGTTGGCGGCTTGCATCACGTAAGGCGCCTCCAGGAGCCACTTGCCGCCGCCCGAGGGAACGAAGAAACCGAGGATCGCCGAATAGACGCCGATCACCAGCGGAAAAGTGTGCTCGGTCGAGATGCTGACAAAGGCGTGGCTGATCTGATCGGACAACGTCACGCCGGCGCCGTTCTCGGCTTGCGTCAGGATCGTCGAGATGGCGCCGTAGAGCGGGAATTGGATCAGCACGCCGGTGACCGCCGGCACCGCCTTGGCGACGGCGTTGAGAAAACGCCGCGGCCGCCAATGCAGCAAAAGCCCGGCCATCACGAACATGAAATTGTAGGTGTTGAGGTTGGAGATGGCGAGGATCGCGCTTTGCCGGGAGAATTCGTAATAGAGCCAGCCGGCGGCGAGCAGCACGATCAGGATCGTGAGTAGCGGCGAATATTCGAGCCAGTCGCCGGGTTTCTGCGGCGACGTTTCCTTGATCGCCGGTTCGCGGGTGACATCGATGCCGAGCTTTTCCGCGGTCACCGCGGCCGCCGGCCCCGGCGCCGACGAGATCGCGATGATGGTCGAGATCACCAGCAGCACGGCGGTGATGGTGTAGGATTGCCACATGAAAATGGTTTCGGTGAACGGAATGACGCCGGTGATGGCGAGGAGCGACTTCGGCATGCTCGCGGCGTTGGCTTGCAACTGCGCGGCGGACGACGACAGTCCCATCGCCCAGGTGGCGCCGAGACCGAGATAGGCGGCGGCGCCGGCGGCGCGATAATCCATATTGAGCTCGCGCCGCTCCGCCAGCGCCCGGACCAGAAGCCCGCCGACGATCAGACTAAAGCCCCAGTTGAGCAGCGAGGCGAGCATGCTGGCGGCGGCGACGAGACCGACCGCACCGGTGCCGCTCTTCGGCCATCCGCCGACGGCGCGGATCAGCCGCTGCGCCGGCGGCGAGGTTGCGACCACATAGCCGCCGATGACGATGAACGCCATCTGCATGGTGAAGGGAATGAGGCTCCAGAAACCGTTGCCGAAGGACTGACTGACGACAAACGGCGACGAGCCATTGGCCATGGCGCCGAGCGCCACGACGACAACCGCGATTGCGACAAAGATAAAGGCGTCGGGAAACCAGCGCTCGGCCCAAGCGGTAAAGGCGATCGCGAGCCGCACCAGCGCGCCGTCGCCGCGGCCGGCGTCGTCGGAAATGCCCGCCGGCGTCGCGCCGTTTGTCTTCGCCATAACCGCCTCCCCGAAAGCCCCGCGGGCTTTAGTGCCGCGAGGCCGGCATCACCGCCGTGCGAAGATTATAAGCAAAACCCCGAGCACGGCTATGCCGCCGCCGTAATAGATCCATTCCCTCGCATTGATCATGAAGCTTTCGGCCGGATAGGGGGAATAGCCCGAGCCCTGGCCGATGAAGACAAGGCCGGCGAGCAAAAGAACGATGCCGGCGATGGTGAGTGGTTTACGCATGGACGCTAATGCGCGGCGTCCCAATTGTCGGCGGCGTGCGCCTCGACCTTCAGCGGCACCGAAAGCGACACCGCCGGCAGCGGCGCGTCTTCCATCACCTTGGCGACCACCGGCAGCGTCTTGTCCACTTCCGCCTCGGGCACCTCGAACACCAGTTCGTCATGCACCTGTAGCAGCATCTGCGCGGTGAGTTTCTGCTTGGCCAGCGCGTCCTCCATGCGGATCATGGCGCGGCGGATGATGTCGGCGGCGCTTCCTTGCAGCCGCGCATTGACGGCGGCGCGCTCGTTGAACGAGCGGATCGAAGCGTTCGACGCGCGGATTTCCGGATAGTGGCATTTGCGGCCGAACAGCGTCACCACATAGCCCTTGTCGCGGGCGAACTTCTTCGACTCCTCGATGTAATCGCGGATGCCCGGGAAACGCTCGAAGTATTTTTTGATGTAGGCGCCGGCCTCTTCGCGCGCGATGCCGAGCTGATTGGCGAGCCCGAAGGCGGAAATGCCGTAGACGATGCCGAAATTGATCGCTTTCGCCCGCCGGCGGATTTCGGCAGGCATGTTCTTGACCGGCACGCCGAACATTTCCGAAGCGGTCATGGCGTGAATATCGAGCCCTTCGCGGAACGCTTTCTGCAGCGGCTCAATGCCGGCGATTTCGGCCAAAAGCCGCAATTCGATCTGCGAATAGTCGGCGGAGACGAGCTTCATGCCCTGCGCGGCGACAAAGGCGCGGCGGATCTTGCGGCCGTCCTCGGTGCGGACCGGAATGTTCTGCAGGTTCGGATCGGACGACGACAGCCGCCCGGTGGTGGTCGCGGCGAGTGCATAGTCGGTGTGGACGCGATGCGTCGTCGGATTGACGAAGGAAGGCAGCGCGTCGGTGTAGGTCGATTTGAGCTTCGACACCTGCCGCCAGTCGAGAATCATCTGCGGCAGCTTGTGGCCTTCTTCGGCCAGTTCTTCGAGCGCCCGCGCGCCGGTCGCCCACTGTCCGGTCTTGGTCTTGGTGCCGCCCGGCAAGCCGAGCTTGCCGTACAAAATATCGCCGAGCTGCTTGGGGCTGCCGGGATTGACGGTTTCGCCAGCTTCTTTGTTGATCGCGGCTCCGAGGCCGGCGGCTTCCTGCGCGAATTCGCCAGACAGCCGCGACAGAACATTGCGGTCGATGGAAATGCCGCGCCGCTCCATGCGCGCCAGCACCGCGACGAGCGGGCGCTCGAGCGTCTCGTATACGGACAGAACGCCTTCGGCGGCGAGCCGCGGCTTGAGCACGTGATGCAGCCGCAGTACGATGTCGGCTTTCTCGGCGGCATACTCGGTCGCCTGCTCGATGCCGACCGCGTCGAAGGTGATCCTGCTTTTGCCCGGCTTGAGAAGCTTGTCGATATCGACTGCGGCGTGGGTGAAGACGCTCTCGGCAAGCGGGCGCAGCGCATGGTTCTGCACGCCGGCATCGAGCGCATATGACATCAGCATAGTGTCGTCGTAAGCAACGACGTCGATGCCGCGCAGCGCGAAGAGTTGATAAGCGAACTTCACATCGTGGCCGATCTTGAGCACGCCCGGATCGGTCAACATCGGCTTGAGCGCGTCGAGCGCCGCACGTTCGGAAAGCTGGTCGGGGGCAACCTCGCCGGAGAACAATCCCGCTGCGCCACCTTCGCCGCCGACGCGGTGCGTGAGCGGCAGGTAGCAGGCTTCGTTCGGCCCGACCGCGAGCGCCAAGCCGCACAGCTCGGCGCGCATCGGATCGGCGCTCGCGCTCGCCGTTTCGATGGCGACGACGCCGGTGTCGTAGGCGCGCGCGATAACGGCCTGAAGCCGTTCGAGGCTCCGCACCGGCTCGTATTTGCTGCGGTCGAATTTGGCGCCGCGCGCGGCCTCGCGGCGCGCCGCGACCAACGCCTGCGGCGACTGCACAAAATTCGCCGAGCGGTCGCCGCCGACGGGTTGCCCCGACGGCGCGAGCGGCAACAGCCCCTGCCCCTTGAAGCCGTCGCCGGTTGCCGGCTTTGCGGACGCGTCACCAACGCGCACTGGCGCAGCGGGCGACGCCTCGCCGACATGATGGCCGACAAACCGCGCGTTGGCCTCGATGGCGCCGGCTTCGACGCCGAAAAAATCCGCCACCCGCCGCATCAGCCCATTGAATTCCATCGCCTTGAGGAAGGCGATCAGCCGCTTGTAATCGGGGTCGTGCACCGCAAGATCGCCGATCGGAGTATCAAGTTTCACATGATCGTCGAGCGTCACGAGCTTCTTCGACAGCCGCGCCGCTTCGGCGTGTTCGATCAACGACTGCCGGCGCTTTTCCTGTTTGATCTCGGGCGCGCGGGCGAGCAGCGTTTCGAGATCGCCGTATTCGCCGATCAGCTGCGCCGCGGTCTTCACGCCGATGCCCGGCACGCCGGGCACGTTGTCGGTCGAGTCGCCGATGAGCGATTGCACCTCGATGACCTTCTCCGGCGGCACGCCGAACTTCTCGATCACCTCGGCGCGGCCGATCTTTTTGTCCTTCATCGAGTCGAACATGATGACGCGATCGGTGACGAGCTGCATCAAATCCTTGTCCGAGGAGACGATGGTCGCTGTGGCGCCGGCTTCGCTCGCTTGGCGCACATACGTCGCGATCAGATCGTCGGCCTCGAAGCAGTCCTGTTCCAGGCACGGCAGGTCGAAAGCCTGCACCGCCTCGCGCACATATTTGAATTGCGGGCGCAGGTCGTCGGGCGGCTCGGGCCGGTGCGCCTTGTAGTCGGGATACATCTCGGTGCGGAAGGTCTTCTCCGACTTGTCGAAGATGACGGCGAGGTGGGTGGGCTTATCCTCGTCCTTCAAGTCGCGCAAAAGCTTCCACAGCATGTTGCAGAAGCCGAACACGGCGTTGAGCTGCAGCCCGTCCGACTTGCGGTTGATCGGCGGCAAAGCGTGATAGGCGCGGAAAATGTAGCCCGAACCGTCGACCAGAAAGACGTGATCGCCGGTCTTGAGCCCCGTGACGGCGGCAGCCGGCGGCTTCTTGGCGGACGACTTTTGTGCGGCAGGCATGATGCCCGGTAATATATGAGTTTGGCCGGAATAATCACTGTGGATAACGTCCCAAATTTCGCACCCCTACCGATCGACGCAGCGCTGCCGGAGCTGACGGCAGCCTTGCGCGCGCGCAATACCGCGGTGCTGGTGGCACCGCCCGGCGCCGGCAAGACGACGCGCGTGCCGCTCGTGCTTGGCGGCGAGCCTTGGATCGAAGGCCGCCGCATACTCGTGCTAGAGCCGCGGCGGCTTGCGGCGCGTGCCGCCGCCGAACGGATGGCCAAAACGCTCGGCGAGGGGGTCGGCGAGACGATCGGTCTGCGCGTGCGCTTCGGCTCGAAGGTATCGCGCAAGACCCGCATCGAAATCATCACCGAGGGGATTTTCACCCGGCTGATCCTCGACGATCCGATGCTCGACGGTGTCGCCGCGGTGCTGTTCGACGAATTCCACGAGCGTTCGCTCGATGCCGACTTGGGGCTGGCCCTCGCCCGCGACGTGCAGCAGGCGTTGCGCGAGGATTTGCGGCTCCTAGTCATGTCGGCGACCATCGACGGCGCGCGCGTCGCCAAGCTTCTCGGCGACGCGAACGTGATCGAAAGCGAAGGCCGCGCTTTTGCGGTCGAAACGAGCTATCTCGGCCGCGACACCCGCCCGATCGAGCCGCAAATGGCCGATGCGATTGCCCGCGCCATGCGCGCCGATGCCGGCTCGCTCCTGGCTTTTCTCCCCGGCGCCGGCGAAATCCGGCGCACCGCGGCGCTGCTCGAGGGCCGTATCGACGCTGCGACCGACGTCGCCACCCTTTACGGCGCCCTGTCCGGCGCGGAACAAGACCGCGCCATCGCGCCGGCCCCGCCTGGGCGGCGGAAAATCGTGCTCGCCACCGCGATCGCGGAAACCTCCATCACCATCGAGGGTGTGCGCATCGTCGTCGATTGCGGGCTGGCGCGGGTGCCGCGCTACGAGCCCGACGTCGGCGTGACGCGGCTCGAAACCGTACGCGTCTCGCGTGCCGCGGCCGATCAGCGCCGCGGCCGTGCCGGCCGCACCGAACCCGGCATCTGCTATCGGCTCTGGGACGAGCCGCAGACCGCGGCGCTTGAAGCTTTCGCGCGGCCGGAAATCCTGTCGGCCGACCTGTCATCCTTCGCGCTCGATCTTGCCGCCTGGGGCAGCGCGCCCGACGCGCTCGCCTTTCTTGATCCGCCACCGCGGTCGGCGCTTGCCGAGGCCAAAGCGCTCCTCGGCGAACTTGGCGCCATCGATGTGGACGGCCGCGTCACCGACGAGGGCCAAAAGCTCCGGCAGCTGCCGCTGCCGCCGCGGCTCGCCCGCATGGTGGTCGATGCGGCGAGACAAGGCACGGCGCTGGCCGCCGCCGAGCTCGCGGTTCTGATCGGCGAGCGCGGGCTTGGCGGCGATGACGTCGACCTGACGCGTCGCCTTGAAGCGCTGTCGCGCGATCGCTCGCCGCGCGGCCGCGACGCCCGCGCTCTTGCGGCGCGCTGGGCTGAAACAGCGAAGAGTCAGGAGCGCGGACCATCGTTAGCTCCCTCCCCCGTCGATGGCGGAAGTGAACTCAGTCCAGGTTCGCTGCTTGCCCTGGCCTACCCCGAGCGAATTGCCAAAAATCGCGGCGGCGGCACCGGCACATTCATTCTTGCCAATGGCCGCGGTGCGCAGATCGACCGCGCTTCGCCGCTCGCGCGCGAAGCCTACCTCGCGGTCGCCGAACTGACCGGAATCGCGGCGGCGGGCCGCATCCTCTCCGCGGCGCCGATGACGCTTACCGACATCGAGGCACGCTTTGCCGGCCGCATCGTTAGCCGCGACGAGACGGCCTTCGATCCGGCGAGCGCGAGCTTGCGGGCGCGACGGCTCAAGCGGCTCGGCGCGCTTGCACTTGCCGAAATTCCGATCCCGGTCGAAGCGAACGACGAGACCGCGCGGTTGCTGGCGGAAACCGTGGCGCGGCTCGGCATGAACCGGCTGCCGTGGAACAAGGCGCTGTCACAATGGCGCGACCGCGTTATGTTCTTGCGCCAAATCTTCCTGCAACAAGCCGAGGGCCAACGCCTTGATCACGAATGGCCCGATCTGTCCGACGCGGCACTCGCGGCTGACGCGGATTGGCTAGCTGGTTTATTCGTTGGCAAGACATCGCTTGCGGATCTTTCGGCCGACGAGTTCTCCGCCGTGCTCGCCGCACGCCTCCCCTACCCGTTGCAGCGGCGGCTTGAACCCGAAGCGCCAACCCACTTCGAAGCGCCGACGGGCTCGCGCGTCCCGATCGATTACGAGGCCGAAGGCGGTCCGAAGATCGCGATCCGCGTGCAGGAGTTGTTCGGCTTGGATCGCCATCCGACGATCGCCGGCGGCAGGGTCCCCCTGGTGGTCGAGTTGCTCTCGCCGGCACACCGTCCGGTGCAGACCACGCGCGATTTGCCGGGTTTCTGGCGCGGCAGCTACGCCGCCGTGCGCGCCGAGATGCGCGGCCGCTATCCAAAGCATCCCTGGCCGGACGATCCGCTTTCGGCGCCGCCGACGCGGCGGGCGAAACAGCGAAAGGTTTAGGGGGCCTGCGAGAGCGCGCTCACGGCGCCCGCGGCGAGGAGCTGTTCAGGGGTCTCGAATCATTGAGAAGGACGCTCAACAACGAGCTGTGGACTTCGAGCTTGCCGTTGTAGTCGATGAATCCCAAATCCCGAAACTTGTTCATGAAATGATTGACGCGCGCCCGGGTCGTCCCGACCATCTCGGCGAGCGTATCGTGTTTGATCTCCGCCAGAATTGGCTCGGGCCGGCCGTCCTTGCCGAAGTTCGCCAACAGCAGCAGCACCCGCGCCAGCCGTTTTTCGGTCGAGTTGAACAGCTGGGCGACCAGGTCTTCTTCAACCCGCGCATTCCTCGCCAGAATATGCGTGATAAACATTCGCGAAAACGCCGGCTCGTCGCGAATAACCCTTGCGATCTCCTTCTTGTCCACACGCATGGCGATGCATTCCGTCAGGGCCATGGCCGTCGCCAAACGCCTCGGCTGCCCGTTCAGGCATCCCTCGCCGACAAACTCGTCCTTGCAGAGGATCGCGACGACGGCCTCCTTGCCTAGTTTGGATGCGACCGTGACTTTGACTCTGCCCTTCTTGATGTAGAAAACGGAATCCGCATCGTCGCCCTGGGCGAAAATGATTTCTTTCTTTGGATAACTGGAAATCATGCGACCAGGGCCTACGGTTCTAAAAAACGCCGCAGGATCAAAACCCTTGGCCGATCCATTCGATTTACTGGCTGTAGGCATATTCACCTCCTGTCTTATTCAGGACAAAAGCCGACCCGCCCGACTGTCCAAAATTGGACACCTGGGCCGGATTTTCACAAGTTTCTATTGAAGCTTTGCCGCGCTCGCTCAGCGAAGGCGGGTTTAGCGGATCGGTCCCGGATAGATCGTAATGAGCAAATAACTCATTGGATTTGACCGCTCCGTTTCGAAGTTCTGCTGATTATTTTGATTTTGAGTACGGTTCGGAACAGCAACGGATTTGGCGCCGATGCGATTGTAGCGCGATCGATGAAATGGGTGGCGTTCTCACGTTGTCACTTCACGAGAACGCCCGGACGCGGCGATGAAGCAATTCACCCATGAGGAGCTATCAGGCATGTCAGTTCGAACGGACCTTGCTGCACTCGAAAGACGACATCTGGCGCTGGAACAACAGATTGACGGAGAGCATATGCACGCTGCGCGCGACGATCTGAAGGTCGTCGAACTTGAGCGTTCCAAGTTGCTCGTTACCGACGAAATCGCGCGCCTGCAGCAAGGCGTCATCGCGCGTCCTTCGCGGCCAAGACTGTCGGCGACGGAGCGGAACAAAGCGTTGATAAAAATGGCCAAGCTCAAGCAAAACAGCTGGTATGAGGGCGCCAAGCGATCCGTCTCGATTATCAAGGCAAAAACGCCCTAAGGGCGCTACTCAAAGGCGCAGCAGCGACAAACCGTCATCCTGTCCGCGACGCGCACGCAACCATTCCGCATGCGCGTCGTTTAGGCTATTGCTGCGCAGCCGTCAGTTTCCCACCGAGGATTCAATGTTTCCCAAGCCAAAGCCGGTCTTGAAGCCGAATACTTATGCATACGAATCCGAGCCGATGGTGAAGCCCACCGGCTTTCGCGAATATGACGCGCGCTGGCTGTTCGGCAGCGAGATCAACCTGATGGGCGTGGAGGCTTTGGGCCTCGGGCTGGGCACTTTGATCCACGAGCTCGGCGTGCGCCCCGCCGTCGTTACCGGCCACGATTTCCGCTCCTACTCGGCGTCGATCAAGATGGCGTTGGTGAACGGACTGATCGCTTCCGGCTGCCAGGTACACGACATCGGGCTCGCCGTGACGCCGATGGCCTATTTCGCCCAGTTCGATCTCGATGTGCCGTGCGTCGCCATGGTGACGGCTTCGCACAACGACAACGGCTGGACCGGCGTCAAGATGGGCGCGAACCGTCCGCTCACCTTCGGCCCCGACGAGATGACGCGCCTGAAAGACATCGTGCTGCAGGGCCGCTACAAAATGAAAGACGGCGGCGCTTATACGTTCGTGGAGAACTTTCCGGCGCGCTACATCGCCGATCTCAACAATCGGCCGAAACTCAAGCGCCACCTCAAAGTGATCTGCGCCTGCGGCAACGGCACCGCCGGCGCGTTTGCGCCGCAAGTGCTCGAAGCCGTCGGCTGCGAGGTGATCCCGCTCGACTGCGAGCTCGACCACACCTTCCCCAATTACAACCCGAACACCGAAGACTTGAAGATGCTACACGCCATGCGCGACGCGGTGCTCAAGTACAAAGCTGACGTCGCGCTCGGCTTCGACGGCGACGGCGACCGTTGCGGCGTCGTCGACAACGAAGGCGAGGAAATCTTTGCCGACAAGGTCGGCGTCATGCTGGCGCGCGACATCTCGGCACAGCACAAAAATGCGCTGTTCGTCGTCGACGTGAAATCGACCGGGCTGTTCGCCACCGATCCGGTGCTGATCAAAAACGGCGCCAAGACCGATTATTGGAAGACCGGCCACTCCTATATGAAGCGCCGCGTCAACGAGATCGGCGCCATCGCCGGCTTCGAGAAATCCGGCCACTTCTTTTTCAACAAGCCGTTCGGCCGCGGCTATGACGACGGCCTGATCTTCGCGCTCGCGGTGTGCGACATGCTTGACCGCAACCCGGGAAAGACCATGGCGGACCTGAAAAACGCGCTGCCGAAAACCTGGTCGTCGCCGACCATGTCGCCGCATTGCGCCGACGAGGAGAAATACGCCGTCGTCGATGCGGTGGTGAAGCATTTCACTGCCGAACAGAAAAAGGGCGGCAAAGTCGCCGGCCAGGCCATCCGCGACCTCGTCACCGTCAACGGCGTGCGCGTGACGGTCGCCGACGGCAGCTGGGGTCTGGTGCGCGCCTCGTCAAACAAGCCGGAGCTTGTGGTCGTGGTCGAAAGCCCGGTATCGGAAGCGCGCATGCGCGACATGTTCGAGGCGGTCGACGCGGTGCTGCGCACCCATCCGCAAGTCGGCGAATACAATCAGAAGATCTAGGGTTTGCTCCGGGTTGCGTGACGCATAAAAGGCCGTGTCCGCTTTGTCCTCAACATCGGGGAGCCAAATGTGTTCGGCCTTTGCTTCCGGCTTCGCCGCGCGTCAAGGAGTCCACGACCTAGATTAGCTCCCATCAACAAAAGATAACGGGAGCGGCGTATGAAACTGACGGCCAATTGGATTACTGCGGCGGGACTGACGCTGGCCGCCGGTGCTGCATTGCTGGCAAGCACGACGGCCAAAACGCAAGTACTTGCCTTCGTCGCGCAACCAAACGCTGCTCTTCCCGATAGCGACGCGGCAGTTGCGGCTCGCGCCGCCGAGACGATCGACGAAGCGGCCGGTCTGCGCGCCGATTTGCATCGCCAAGTCGTAGATTACGTCACTACAGAAGCGCGCGGCACGCTCATCGTCGACACCGAGAACACCTATTTATATTTCGTGCTCGGTGGCGGCCAGGCGATCAGATACGGCATTGGCGTCGGGCGCGACGGTTTTACGTGGTCAGGCACGAAGACCATCGAGCGGAAGTCGGAATGGCCCGACTGGATTCCGCCCGCCGACATGCTCCAGCGCCAGCCTTATCTCCCGCGTTTCATGGCCGGCGGCCCCGGCAATCCGCTTGGTGCGCGCGCAATGTATCTGAGCGGTACCGTGTTTCGCATCCACGGGACCAATAAGCCGTCCAGCATCGGCACGCATGCATCGAGCGGCTGCGTCCGCATGCTCAACGCCGACGTCATCGATCTCTACGAGCGGACGCGCATCGGAACCAAGGTCGTGGTGCTGGCCCCGGGGCACACGCCGGATAGCCGCCAGCAGGTCTCGCGTAGCGACAGTACGGCGGCCTTTATCCACTAGAGGGACTGTTCCGGTTTTCGCACCGAGGAGGGGCTTACCATGTTGAAGAATATGCTTGCGCTGGTGACCGCGGCAGTCATCGCCGGTCTCTTTGTGGGCGTGCTTCCGCCGCCGGCGCCGGCGAGCGCGAAAACGTCGGTCATCGCTGTGAGCGAAGCCACCGCAGACCGCAGCGCGATTGACGCATCATCGCCCGCGACCCGCTTCGGCAGCTGCACCCAGGCGTGGCCCTATTACGAGCAGGGCCGCCTCCGTGACAGCCGCGAGCCGAACAACGCCGCGCGTGCAGCGCGCGTCGTCACGCGTACCAAATAGCGCTACGGAGCTAAAGATGCGCCCGCCACATCGTCCAACGCGAGCCGGCGTCACCGTGTTGCTCAGTTCGCTGATGTTGACCGGATTTGCCGCGTTCGAAGCGTCGGGCTCCTTCAACGACCGGGGAGCTTCGGTCGTCGTCAATCGCGCCAACAAGAGCGATCAACTGCGAGCGTTGGTGGCCGCGCACAAGCCGTCGCGGTCGCCCGCTGCGGCACGCACCGGCCGGCCGCCATTTGGCTGTGATCCTCTTTTCAGCCCCATCACCGAGCCGGCAAAATCCGGCCTCTATTATCGCTGCGCGGCTTAAGGCGATGCCGTTCACGCCATCTTGCAGAGTTTAGCCCGCCGATGGCCGACATCGAACGGTAGTCCTCGCACGTCGGCCGAGGGCAACGGGTAACCTTCGGCCGTCTATCAAGCTCCGCGAAGCTGGGCAGAGCGTGCGTATCACAAGTTCATCTATTTCAACGAGGTCGACCGAGGCGGACACCATGCAGCCTGGGAACAGCCGCAACTGTTTTCCGAAGAGGTTCGCGCAGGCTTTCGACCACTTCGCAACCCCTCTTCACAGGCGCCCGCATCGGCCAAAAAGACCTTTCGCCGCCATCCCACTCAAAGTTCCCCCTTACATATTTGTGACGCCACCATTACAATCAGATGTCAGTTTGGCGTACACACAGGACGGTTCATGCGTTCGCAGTCGCAGGCCCGGTCACGTTCCCTGGCCTGGTCCAATCCGTTGGCCTGGTGGTGGGGTCTGTTGACGCTCGTGAGCGCCACAAATATCGCGCTCTGGTTCGTGCTCTATCAAAAGCTTCATGCCGGGCCCACCGATCGTCTTGACAGCGCTTCCGGCATCATGCTGCTGCTCTGTGCGGCCTATGTCTTCGGTTGCGCCTTCAGGTCGTTTCTTCCGCGCGCGGACGTTCAGCGCATCTGCCTCTTTGATACTTGGCTGTCGAGCGTCGTGGTCGGACGAACGGTGGCAACCTTGGCCGAGATTTGCTTCGTGGCGCAGTGGGCCATTGTCCTGCAGCGCCTCGGCATGATGGCGGGAGCCGACACGACGCTGAACGTCGCGTTCGCGGTCATGCCGCTCATTCTCATCGCTGAATGCTTCTCGTGGTACGCCGTGCTCACCACCGACTATCTGGGCAGCGCCATCGAAAATTCGCTATGGGCGGTCGCCTTCTCGGCGGTCGGGATCGGGCTTGTCCGGTTGCTGGCGGACTTTGACGGCCCGGTTCGCGTGGTCATCGCCGTCGCGATCGTCGGGATTGCCGGCTATCTGACTTTTCTCATGACCGTCGACATCCCGATGTATGTGAGCCGATGGCGGGCCAAGCTGGTCGATGGCGGCACGCATCTGAGGCCGTTCGAGGGCCTGCGTGACGTGAGCACGCGTTGGGTCGTCAGCCACGACCTGGCTGCGTGGAAGGATGAAATTGCCTGGATGTCGCTCTATTTCAGTGGCGCGGTGTGGGCAAGTCTCGCGCTCTGCGCCTTCTACTCGCTCGAGCCACTGAGCGGCGGATAAACGAGACTCCCCGAAAACATCGGGCTTCGCGCCCGGAAACTCGGCGTGTGAAGGTTGCCGCGATCGAGATTGGCGAAACAGCTCGATCATCGAGCCTCGGCCGGATAGGTCAGCACCGCAGCGGGGTCCAGTCTGGCGGCTGGCGTCTTGAAGGCCTGCGCGACGTGACCGGGTCCCAGAATATGAAAAACGGCCTCACCGCTCGCGACCAGATAATCGGCAATGATCCGCCGGTGACATTGCCACCATAACGCCTCCGCGCACATGACCGCGCAACGCTGCGAATGACCGATTTGTCGTAGTCTCTCCAGCGCCACATGAAAGTCATCGCCCATGGCGTAGTCGGCATAATTGTGAAAACTGTCGTTTTGCCAGAATGCATTCGTTGACGGCGGCACATTCACCTGCCGCCCGCGGCGTCCGCCCAGCGCGGCGATATGCTCATAGCCGACGCCAAAGTCTCGCAGCGAAGTCGGCAGCGTATCGCCGTTGTATTGCGGATTGGTGCGCGAGCGCGGAAAGGCGCGTACGTCGACGACGAATTGAGCGTCGGCATCCTTCAACAAGCCAATAAAATCGCCAAGCGGCCGGACCGAATGCCCGATTGTAAAGAACGGATTCGCCATCTATTGCCGGCGTCGCGCGAGCCGCAACGCTGCGCCCTTATGCATGGCGACGTGATCGGTCTTGTCGCTCTTAATTTCGTACTGAGGATCGTCTTCGCTGGCGTGATGGGTGTAACCTTTGTAGTCCACGTCTTGCGTATGCACTTTGACGATGGTGCCGCTGACGCGGCCGGCCTCGGAGTTCCAAATGACATCATCTCCAACCTGGAACCTTGGTTTCATCGCCACCGCCGGTTCATAACGAACAGCCGATAAAGGGTTTTCGGCGGTCACCGCCGCTCTTACGCGTCAGCCGCCTAGCGCCTGTCTTGCATAGGCGATGATTTCTGCTTCCGTCATGGCGGACGTGTTGACGTCGGCCTGCCGGACGATCCTCGCATAGACGTCGGGGTGTTGCTTCTTCAGCCGTTCCGCCAGGATCTGCGATGCGTCGCTCACACCCGTGCCATGGGAGATTAGGACGATGCGGTCCGCATCGCGCAAAGCCTTGGCGATCCTGTCGTAAAAGGTCAGGTCTTCCGCCGGGCGTTGCCCCTGTTCGCGCAGTTCGTCGCGGTGGTGCAGATGGTGCAGGAAATGATGCGGATCGTAGGGTCTGATCGTTTCGCCGCGCTGATCCGAAGAAAGATCGATCCGATACAGCTTCGCACCGTGATGATCGATCAACACGACGACGTCGACGCCGTCCGGCCCAGCCACCGGCGCCGTGCCATACGGATTTTCGGGCGAAACTCCCGCCGACGCCAAATAGTGGCGGAGCTCGCTGACCTCGCGCGCGTCAAGATGCTTGCCGTGCGGCTTGTGAAAGATGATGTGCCGACCCTTCATCGTCAGCGAATACTTGCCGTCGGCCTTTTCTTCCGCCGACCCCAGATGGGTCAGCAGGTGCAGCGTGTCCATCCAACTCAGATTGTGGGGAACCGGATGATGAAAAATAGCGTCCAACGTCCGGCGGTCGACAGCCGCTAGATGCGGGCCGCCGCCGGTCGGGTCCTTGGCTTGATCCGTCATCGCGATGTCTCCTGTTACGATGGTCGCTTTCTCAACAATCTGAAGCGTACGTCGCTGCCGAGCGGCGCGCAATTCGGCGGCACTAGTGTGGCGGTTCAGAAGTCCGCACCATTATTGCCGCGGGGCTCGTCGTGCGGACTTCCGAACCAAAGCCACACTAAATCAATCAGTCGCTAGTGTCCTTTCGATTCCGAAGTTCGCAAACGAGCGTGCCGCATAATCATGCGACTTCGGAACGGGACACTAGGAGCGAAATAAGTTGAGACGGGAGAGGAAGTATCAGACTTCCTGATACACATCCACTTCGAGCGCACCCGGAAGCATGGCGCGCCAAGCCTGCATGTAAGCCTGAAACCGCATGTCACTCGCCAGCGATTGCCGATTGAGCTCGAGCGCCTCCGGAGTTTCGTACTCAATCACCTGGATGAATTTGGTCGGATCGTCGGCGTTCTGCAAAAGCCGAAAATGCGCCTTGCCGAACATCTGAAAAAACGACGCCCCCGAACGCATCAGCGACGCCACCGTTTCCGAATCTGCGCCCGGCAGCGTGAACTTCAAATGCAGAGTCCGCCAGACCTTTGGTTCTTCCTCGCTCATTGCATTCCTCGACCGCCGCCCCGCGTTCAAGCGGCCACGCGTCACCGAACTATCACGCGAAACCGTTTTCCAAAGCCATCGCCCCGCGTCTCGAATTCGCTACCCCGCGCACAAGCCCACCTTAACGGCTAAATGTCTCACGAAATCGGTGGCCGGGATAGACGCCGAGAATCTTCAGCGATTTCGGCTGCGACACAAAGGCGAGTTCCTCCAGCGCCAGTTCGAGCGCGCGGTCTTTCGGGTGTGCCTGCACGTCGGCGTAAAACTGCGTGGCGGCGAAGCTGCCGTCGACCATGTAGCTTTCGAGCTTGGTCATATTGATGCCGTTGGTGGCAAAACCGCCCAGCGCCTTGTAGAGCGCGGCCGGAATGTTGCGCACCTCGAACACGAAGGTGGTGATGACGAAGGGCTCTTTGCGGCTCGCCCATTTCGGCTTGCGCGCCAGAACCACGAAGCGCGTGGTGTTGTGGCGGGCGTCGGCGACGTCCTTCTTCAGGATTTTGAGGCCGTAGATCTTGGCGGCGAGCTTGGTCGCCAACGCCGCGCGCGAAACGTCGCCGGCTTCCGCGACTTCGCGCGCCGCGCCGGCGGTGTCGGCGGCGACCACCGGCTTGATGTGCAGTGCGCAGATGATGTTGCGGCATTGGCCGAGCGCATGCACATGGCTCTCGACCGTCTTGATGGTGCGCAGGCTTGCGCCCTTGGGCGCCATGAGCTGGTGCTGCACCGGCAAAAACCACTCGCCGACGATGTGCAGGCCCGATCTTGGCATCAAGTGATGAATGTCGGCGACCCGGCCGGCCACCGAATTGTCGATTGGAATCATGCCGAGCTCGGCGCGCCCGCCGCGCACCGCGGCGAACGCGTCCTCGAACGTGGCGCAGGGCAGCGGTTCGTAGTCCTTATAGGCTTGGTTGCAGGCGATGTGCGAATTGGCGCCCGGCTCGCCCTGGAATGCGATTCTCTTGCGTCGTTTCATGCCTAGTGGCCCGATTCTAACATTCGCGTCCCCTCGCGGCATGCTGTCTTGCGAATGTTAGAATCAAAAGGACCACTAGCAAATCGTAAGTGCTAGTGGAGTTTTGGATTTGACATTCGCTTCGCGGACTTGCGTCGAGGGGGTAGCGAATGTCAAATCCGCTCCACTAGTCCGATAGCATGGCCCGCGCGCGCGCCAAATCGTCCGGCGTATCGACACCAAGCGGGGCGTTGGGCACGATCGCCACATCGATGCGCATGCCGGCCTCGAGCGCGCGCAATTGTTCGAGCTTTTCCCGTTGTTCGAGCGGCGACGGCGGCAATTTGACGAACCGTTCCAGCGCCGAGCGGCGAAACGCGTAGAGCCCGATGTGATGATAGAGCGGCCCCTCGCCCCATGGGGCGGTGGCGCGGGTAAAGTAAAGCGCGCGCAAGCGCGCCGGCGCAACCGGCGCGCCGACCACTTTGACCACGCCGCTATTGTCGCGCTCCTCGGGCCGGGTGATTACGGCGGCCGGGGTGCCGATGTCGACCGCGCGGTCGGCAAGCAGCGCCACCGCCGCGGTGATGTCGGTCGGTTCGAGCGTGGGCAGATCGCCCTGCACATTGACGACGATCGCAGCCCGGCCGGCGGGGTCGACTTTGCCGAGCGCTTCGAATATGCGATCGGAACCCGAGCCGTGATCGGCCCGCGTCATGGCCACGCGGCCGCCGGCCTTCTGCACGACGGCTTCGATTTCCACCGAATCGGTGGCCACCACTACCGGCCCGACTGCGGCCGCCTCGGCCCGCCGCAGCACGCGCACGATCATTGGCGTCCCGGCGATATCGGCCAGCGGTTTGCCTGGCAGGCGGATGGCGGCCATTCGCGCCGGAATCAGAATGACTACGTCTGTCATCGAATTGGCTTATACGGGTTGCAAGACGCGCGGCAAACCGGCTATCTGTGCCCGCGACCCTCCCCTCTGCCCGCTGCGGAGCAATTGCGCGATGCACTCGGACGAACTCAATAAATATCTCGGTGCGCTGCTCGGAACCTGCCTGATCCTGCTGGCGGTTCACCTCGCTACGGGAGCGATCTTTACGACGCCGGCGCCGGCCAAACCGGGCTACGAAATCGCCGTCAAGGAAGAAGCGCCGGGCAAGGCGGAAGCCGCCAAGCCCGCGGAGCAGCCGATCGAGACGCTGTTGGCGAGCGCTTCCGCGGACCATGGCGCCACAGTCGCCAAGCAATGCACCATTTGCCATAACCTGCAGGAAGGCCAGGGTCCGAAGATCGGGCCTGACCTTTATAATGTCGTTGGGCGTCAGATCGCCTCAGTACCCGGCTTCAACTACTCGGCGGCATTGAAGGGGGTGAGCGGTACCTGGACGTTCGATCTACTGAACAAATGGCTGACCGATCCGCGCGCCATGGTGCCGGGCACCGCCATGACCTTTGCCGGCCTGGCGAACGAAAAGCAGCGCGCCGACATTATTGCTTATCTCGACACGCTGTCGAAGAATCCGGTGCCGCTGCCGAAGGCCGCCGAGGCGACGCCGGCTGCAAACGCCGCGCCCGCAGCGTCCAAGTAGATGGCGCCGGCTGCTCGCGGCCCACGCACGCGGATGTGAAGCACTTTTTGCCGCGGCCTCGCGCGCTTGCCGTTGCCGCACATGAAAAACACACAATCTGTGCCATCTGTTCGGCGGCGTCTGTCGCGTGATTAGGTGATTACAGAAGCGTAAGCTTTGAGCACCGATATTTTATTGGAGCGCCGCGGTGAACCGCCGAACCCTTCTGACCTCCGCGCTGTGCGCACTGGGCGCATCGCAACTGCCGCTGCCCGCCTCGATCGTTCCCGCCCAGGCCGAGGAGAAACGCTGGCGGCACGGTCTATCACTGTTCGGCGAGCCGAAATATCCGGCTGGCTTTGCCCATTTCGACTACGTCAACGCCGCCGCGCCGAAGGGCGGCAGCGTGCGCGAAATCGCGCTCGGCACATTCGACAGCTTCAATACCGTCGTCGCCGGCGTCAAAGGCGTGGCGGCGGCCGGCACCGAACTGATCTACGACACGCTGCTCACGTCCGCGCTCGATGAGGTATCGACCGAATACGGTCTGCTCGCCGACGCCGTCAGCTATCCGGACGATTTTTCATCGGCGACCTACCGGCTGCGCGCCGCGGCGAAGTGGCACGACGGCCAGCCGGTCAAGCCCGAGGACGTGATTTTTTCCTTCAACGCCTTCAAGACGTATAATCCCCGCTACGCCGCCTATTATCGTCACGTCGCGCGGATCGAGAAGAGCGGCGAGCACGAGATCACTTTCATCTTCGACGGTCCCGGAAACCGCGAGCTGCCGCAGATCGTCGGCCAGCTGCATGTGCTGCCGCAACATTGGTGGGAGGGTACCGACAAGAACGGCAAAAAGCGCAATATCAGCGAAACCACGCTTGAGCCGCCGCTCGGCAGCGGCGTCTATCGCATCAAGGAATTTTCGCCGGGCCGCAACGTCGTTTATGAGCGCGTGAAAGATTATTGGGGCCGCGATCTTGCCGTCTGTCTAGGCGCCAACAATTTCGATGAGCTGGGCTTCGAGTATTTTCGGGATACGCTGGTCGCACTGGAGGCCTTCAGAGGCAACAAGGTCGATTGGCGCAGCGAGAACAGCGCCAAGAACTGGGCCACGGCTTACGACTTCCCGGCGGTGGCCGAAAAGCGGGTCATCCTCGAAGAATTCCCGATCAACAGTTTCGGCGTCATGCAGGCGTTCGCCTTCAACATCCGGCGCGCCAAATTTCAGGATCCGCGGGTGCGGCTTGCCTTCAATTATGCTTTCGATTTCGAGGAGATGAACAAACAGATTTTCTTTGGTCAATATCATCGCATCAACAGCTATTTCGACGGCACCGAGCTCGCCAGCGGCGGACTGCCGCAGGGGCGCGAACTCGAAATTCTGGAAACCGTCCGCGACAAGGTTCCGCCGGAGGTTTTCACGACGGCCTATTCCAATCCGGTCGGCGGCGATCCGCAGGCGGTGCGCAGCAACCTGCGCGAGGCGGCGCGCCTGTTCAAAGAAGCCGGCTACGAAATCCGCAACGGCAAGCTCGTCGACGGCAAGACCGGCGAACCCTACGCGATGGAATTTCTCGCCGAGGACCCAAGCTTCGAACGCGTGTTTTTGTTCTACAAGCCGTCGCTCGACCGGCTGGGCGTCACGGTCGCGGTGCGCACGGTCGATGCTTCGCAATACGAAAACCGGCTGCGCGATTGGGATTACGACGTCATCACCAATTCCTGGGGCGAATCGCTTTCGCCGGGGAACGAGCAGCGCGGCTTCTGGGGATCGCAGGCGGCGGATCGGCCCGGTTCGAGCAACTTTATCGGCATCAAGAATCCCGCGGTCGACGCGCTGATCGATCAGGTGATTTTCGCTAAGAGCCGCGACGATCTGGTTGCCGCCACCAAAGCGCTCGATCGCGTGTTGCTTTGGAACCATTACCTCGTGCCGCAGTGGACCTACGGCAAGCAGCGCACCGCGCGCTGGGACCGTTTCGGCCGTCCCGATCCGCTGCCGAAATACGGCGCATCTGCATTCCCGACAGTCTGGTGGTGGGATGCCGACAAAGCGGCCAAAACCGGAAGCCGCCAGTGATCCGTCCGACGCGCCGCCGCGCGCTAACGCTCGCCGCGGCGGCGCTTGGCGCGTTACACCTTCCCGATGCCCGCGCCGCCGATGAGATCGAATCCCACGGCCTGTCCGCTTTCGGCGATCTCGCTTACCCGCCCGACTTTGCGCACTTCAGCTATGTCGATCCGCATGCGCCGAAGGGCGGCACCTTCTCGCAAATCGGGCCGTCGCGGCAGTACAATCAGAATTTTCTCACCTTCAATTCGCTCAACAGCTACATCCTGCGCGGCGACGCCGCGCAGGGCATGGAACTGACCTTCGCGACGCTAATGGTGCGCTCCGGCGACGAGCCGGACGCCATGTACGGCTTGGCTGCCGCCAAAGTGCGGCGGTCGGCCGACGGCCTCACCTATCGATTTTTCATCCGGCCCGAGGCCAAGTTCCACGACGGCACACCGCTCACCGCCCACGACGTCGCTTTCTCGCTCGATCTGCTCAAAGGCAAGGGCCATCCGAATATCGGGCAATTGCTGCGCGATATGGCGAGCGCGCGAGCAGACGATGCGGGAGCGCTCGTCGTGACCTTTGCGCCCAACCGGGCGCGCGACGTGCCGCTATTCGTTGCCGGATTGCCGATCTTCTCGCGCGCCTATTACGCGGAAAAGTCGTTCGACGAAACCACGCTCGACGTCCCGCTCGGTTCGGGTGCCTATAAGGTCGGCCGTTTCGAAGCCGGCCGCTTCATCGAATATGAGCGCGTCGCGCCTTGGTGGGGCGCTGACCTTTCGGTGTCGCGCGGCCAGAACAACTTCGACATCGTGCGCTACGAGTATTACCGCGACCGCGAAGTCGGCTTCGAAGGCTTCACCGCAGGCAATTATCTGTTCCGCGAAGAATTCACTTCGCGCACCTGGGCAACGCGCTACGACTTTCCGGCGCTGACCGACGGTCGGGTCAAAAAAGACGTACTGCCCGATGCTACGCCGTCAGGCGCGCAGGGCTGGTTCATCAACACACGGCGGCCGAAATTCGCCGATCCGCGGTTGCGCGAGGCGCTGTGCGACGCTTTCGATTTCGAATGGACCAACAAAACCATCATGTATGGGTCTTACGACCGCACCGTATCGGTCTTTCAGAATTCGCCGATGATGGCGACGGGGCTGCCGGACGCCACGGAGCGCGCGTTGCTCGAACCGTTCCGCGGACGCGTGCCTGACGAGGTTTTCGGCGAACCCTATTCGCCGCCGGTATCGGACGGTTCCGGCCAGGACCGCGTGCTGTTGCGCAAGGCCTCGCAACTCCTCAAGGACGCCGGCTGTGCCGTCCATGAAGGCAAGCGCGTATTGCCGAGCGGCGAACCGATCGTGATCGAGTTTTTGATCGACGAGCCGACTTTCGAGCCGCACCACATGCCCTTTATCAAGAATCTCGCCACGCTCGGCATCGACGCGTCGCTGCGTCTGGTCGATCCCGTGCAGTATCGCGCGCGCCTTAACAGCTTCGACTTCGACATCACCGTCGACCGCTTCAACTTTTCCGACACGCCCGGCGAAACGCTGCGCTCGTTTTTCTCGTCGCAGGCGGCGGCGCTCAAAGGCTCGAACAACCTCGCCGGCATCGCCGATCCGGCGATCGACGCCATGATCGACGCGGTCATCGCCTCGCCGACGCGCCCAGCGCTGATCAGCGCCTGCCGTGCGCTCGACCGCGTGATCCGCGCCGGCCGCTATTGGATTCCGCATTGGTACAAGCCCTCGCACTGGGTCGCCTATTGGGACGTTTTCGGCCGGCCGCCGGCGCAACCGCGCTATTTCCGCGGCATCCCCGATACCTGGTGGTACGACCGCGACAAGGCAGCGAAAATCGGGCGGGCGGGCTAAGCTAGGGTGCAATGACCGCCTACATCGTCCGCCGCATCCTGTTCATGATCCCGACCATCTTCGGGATCATGCTGGTATCGTTCGTGGTGGTGCAGTTCGCGCCCGGCGGGCCTGTCGAGCGTGTCATCGCCCAGCTGTCCGGCAACGACACCGGCGCGACCTCGCGCATTTCCGGCTCGGCCGGCGGCGACTTCGGCAATCGCGGCGCGCTGCAGTCCGGCGCCCAGATGGACGTCAACGCCAAGTATCGCGGCGCGCAGGGTCTCGATCCCGAATTCATCAAGAGCCTGGAAAAGCAATTCGGCTTCGACAAGCCGGCGTATGAGCGCTTTTTCCTGATGCTCTCGAACTATCTGCGCTTCGATTTCGGCAAGAGCTATTTCCGCGACGTAAGCGTGCTGCAGCTCATCAAGGAGAAGCTGCCGGTATCAATTTCACTCGGCATCTGGATGACGCTGCTGAGCTACCTGATTTCGATACCGCTCGGCATTCGCAAAGCGGTGCACGACGGCTCGCCGTTCGACGTATGGACTTCCGGCGTCATCATTGTCGGTTACGCCATTCCCGGTTTTCTGTTCGCCATCCTGCTCATCATTCTGTTTGCCGGCGGCTCCTTCTTCGACATATTTCCGCTGCGCGGGCTCACCTCCGACGGCTGGGCGCAGTTTCCCTGGTGGAAGAAGATCCTCGATTATTTCTGGCACCTGACGCTGCCGATCGTCTCCATGGGGTTATCCGCGTTCGCCACCATGACGCTGTTGACCAAAAACTCGTTCCTCGAGGAATTGCGCAAGCAATATGTGCTGACCGCGCGCGCCAAGGGCTGCTCCGAGCGCCAGGTGCTGTACGGCCATATTTTCCGCAATGCCATGCTCCTAGTCATCGCCGGCTTTCCCAGCGCCTTCGTCAGCGCCTTCTTTGCCGGTTCTCTGCTGATCGAGACAATTTTTTCGCTCGATGGGTTGGGCCTCTTGAGCTTCGAAAGCGTCCTTAACCGCGACTATCCGGTGGTGTTCGCCAACCTCTACATTTTCGCGCTTGTCGGCCTGATCGTGAATCTGATTTCCGACCTGACCTACACCTGGATCGATCCGCGCATCGATTTCGAGACACGGGAGGTTTGACGTTGGACGTCAAGACCGAGGAAAGGTTCGAGGGCAAACCGCC
>CAYWNY010000007.1:0-59947 GCA_964459765.1 uncultured Hyphomicrobiales bacterium
AGAACACCACCTTCTGGCCGGCGTTGTATTTGCCGACTTCGGGAAGTTTGTCTTCTTCGTTTGTCAGCACGTAACGCAGCCGCGCCAGCCACGTTCCATCTTCGGCCCGCCACAAATTCGCTTTCCAGAAGCGTAGAAACAATCCGGCGAAGCTGAAAAACAGCACGACGCCGATCCAGGGATGAATCGCACGGGTCCATTCCCCGCCGCCGAACAGTGCCGTGAGGAAGAAGAACGTCGGATAAAACAGCGCCAGCCCCGAGATCGCCAGCAACACCAGGCAAGTCGCCGTGATCCAATGGTTGACGCGCGCGCCCGGTGTATAGCGGTCGACTCGGACCGGATCACCCGGGTGGACGGCGTCGCCTTGTTCGACGTCGTAAGCGGTCATGATCGACGACCTCCTACGAGTCGCTCGGCGTCTTCCTCATCCCGGGGTTTTACTGTGTTCGGACCGGAAACCAGATAATGCAGGACGCCGACCGCCGCGAAGGCGCCCATCGCCGCCATGCCGGCATATTTCGTCAACCCTTTCCAGAATACGACGATTGGACTGATCCGCGGATCTTTCGGCAGCTCCGCGTAGATTTCCGGCTTGTCGGCGTGTTGCAGGACATACATCACATGGGTGCCACCAACCCCGGGCGGATCGTAGAGGCCGGCATTCTTGTAGCCGCGCGACTGCAAATCCTTGATGCGGTCGGTGGCGTGCTGCTTCATTTCTTCCTTGGTGCCGAAGACGATGGCGTGGGTCGGACAAGTCCGGGCGCAGGCCGGTCCCTGGCCGACGGCGACGCGATCCGAGCAGAGTGTGCATTTGTAAGCTTTGTGGTCGACTTGTGAGATGCGGGGAATGTCGAACGGACATCCTTTGATGCAGTAGCCGCATCCAATGCACTTTTCGTGGTCGAAATCGACAATGCCATTGGAATACTGAACGATCGCGCCGGGGGAAGGGCAGGCCTTAAGGCAACCCGGATCCTCGCAGTGCATGCAGCCGTCCTTGCGGATCAGCCATTCCAGGTTCTGCGTCTCCGGATTGACCCATTCGGTGAAGCGCATGACCGTGAACGATTCCGGAGTGAGATCGACCGGATTGTCGTAGACCCCGTAGTTGAAACCAATCCGTTCGGTCCGGTCGTTCCACTCCAGGCAGGCGACTTGGCAGGCCTTGCAGCCAATGCACTTCGACACGTCGATCAGCTTGGCCATTTCTGTCAGCTTGCGCGCCGGCGGCGGCACGCTGGAGGCTGAGCGGCGAACGAGATCGGCCTCGCCGAACATCGGCTTGACGTCTGTGTTCGGTGCGGGCGGCAGTTCGAATTCGAAAGCCATCGCTTCCTCCCTGCCGCTCAGAAGTCGCGCCGCGAGCGGTCACCAAGGGTGTCCGCAATCAAGGATTCGAAATTGCCCCGCCTTGCGTCGACGCCCTCGCTCAACGAGACAACGTTCGGTCCGGCGATCGGCCTGATATCGACGAGGAAAGCTTTGAATTCAGGAGTCTCGTAATTGGCATCGCCGACATAGGGCGTCAGCGAGTTCGGGCCGAACCCCTCTTTGGTTTCGCCGATAAAGCCCCAATGCAACGGAATGCCGACGATGTGGACTGTCTTGCCGTCGCAGATCAAAGGCTTGATGCGCTTCGTGACGACGGCCTTGGCCTTCACCGCGCCGCGCTTCGACCAGACTTCGACCCAGTGACCGGACTTGATGCCTTTCTCCTCGGCCAACTGCTCGGAAATCTCGACAAAGAACTCCGGCTGCATCACGGCGTTGAAGCGGACATGCTTGGTCCAGAAGTGGAAATGCTCGGTCAGCCGGTAGGACGTCGCCGCATAGGGAAATTCCTTGGCGTCGCCGAACTGTTTCCAGTCGTAGGCGAAAACGCGCGCCACGGGGTTGCCTCGGATTTTCGAGGCAATGACGTTGACGATCGGGGACTCGAACGGTTCGTAGTGCACCGGGAAGGGCCCGTCGCGCATCAGAGCGCGCACAAATAGCCGCGCCGTGCCCTCCTGATTCATGATGAACGGCCCTACCACACCCGGTTTGGCGTCCGGCGTGATATCGGGAACGTCGTATCCGGTCCACTTGCTGCCGTCCCACCACAGCAGTTTCCGACTCGGATCCCACGGATTGCCATCGACGTCGGCCGACGCCCGATTGTAGATGATTCGCCGATTGACCGGCCACGCCCACGCCCAGTTCGGAAAGACGCCGGCATTGTCCGGATCGGTGTTGTCGCGGCGGGCCATGTTGTTGCCGGCCTCGTTGAAGCACCCGGAGTAAATCCAGCAGCCACAGGACGTCTTGCCGTCATCGCGTAGCACCGCGAAGCTGACGAGCTGCTTGCCCTTGGCGATCACCACTTTGGTCGGATCGCTTGGATCGGTAATGTCGTCGGTCGCGTAGCCGTTGAGCTCTTTGGCGAGCTCCTCTGGGGTAGGCTCGCCCGGATCCTTGTAGCGCCAATCGAGATTGAGGATCGGCTCCGGAACGGCGCCGCCCTCTTTCTGGTAGAGCGCGCGCAAGCGCAGAAAAATCTGCGCCATGATGAAGTTGTCTTGATGGGCCTCGCCGGGCGGCGTGGCCCCTGCCCAATGCCATTGCAGCCAGCGCCCGGAATTCGTCAGCGATCCGGTTTCCTCGGCAAAACATGTCGTCGGCAGTTCGATGACCTCGGTTTGGATGCTCCCCGGATCGACGGCGTTGTGCTCGCCATGGTTCTCCCAGAACCGCGCCGTCTCGGTCTGCAACGGGTCCATCACGATCAGGAACTTGAGCTTCGACAGCGATTCGGTGATCTTCGCCCGGTTGGGAAACGACAGCAGCGGATTGAAGCCCTGGCAGATGTAGCCGTTCACCTTGCCTTCGTGCATCAGCTCGAAGATGCGTAAGACGTCGTAGTTCGGCACATCGAGTTTGGGCAGCCAGTCGTAGCCGAAATTGTTTTCGGCGGTCGCGGCGTCGCCGTACATCGCTTTGAGAAAGCTGACGAAGAACTTCTTGGTATTTTGGTAATAGCTGATCTGACCCGGGCGCAACGGTTTAAAGCCGCGCGTCGACATGTAGGAATCGAACGTCGTTTCATGGTCGACCGGCAGCGCCAAATAACCGGGGATCGCGTTCGACAACAGCCCGATATCGGTCAGCCCCTGGATGTTGGAATGACCGCGCAACGCGTTCATGCCGCCGCCGCGCACGCCGATGTTACCGAGGATGAGCTGCAACATCGCCATGCCGCGGATATTCTGCGAACCTGACGAATGCTGAGTCCAGCCCAGCGCGTACATCGACGTCATCGTCTTCGTGGGCGATGACGTCTCGCCGATCATCTCGCAAACCTTGAGATACTTGTCTTTCGGCGTTCCGCAGATGCGCTCCACCAGTTCCGGCGTGTACATCGAAACGTGGTCTTTGAGGAGCTGCCAGACGCACCGTGGATTCTCGAGCGTGTCATCGGAAATGACGTATCCGTCCGGACCGAGCTCGTAATCCCACGTCGAACGATCGTAGTCGCGCTTGGCTTCTTCGTAGCCGGTGAACAGGCCGTCGGCATAACCGAAGCCTTCTTTCACCAGATAGGGAGCGTTGGTGAATGCCTTCACATATTCCCACTGCACCTTGTTGTTTTGGATGCAGTAGTTGATGACGCCCATCAGGAAGGCGATATCGCTGCCCTGGCGGATCGGCGCATAGAAATCGGACACCGCCGCCGAACGCGTAAAGCGGGGGTCGACCACGATCAGCTTGGCGCCGCGATTGGCCTTCGCCTCAGTGACCCATTTGAAGCCGCACGGATGCGCTTCGGCGGCATTGCCGCCCATGATGATAGCAAGGTCGGTATTCTGGATGTCGGTCCAGGAATTCGTCATCGCGCCGCGGCCGTAAGTTGGGGCCAAACTGGCCACCGTGGGGCCGTGTCAAACGCGTGCTTGATTATCGAATGCCAGGAGCCCGACGCTGCGCGCGACCTTGTAGGTCGCCCACGCGGTTTCATTGCTGGTCGCCGAGGCGGCCAGCATTCCGGTTGAGATCCACCGGTTGACTGTTTGCCCGCTGGCATTCTTGGCGATGAAATTCTTGTCGCGGTCGTCCTTCATCAGCCGGGCGACGCGGTCGAGTGCGACGTCCCAGGAGACGCGCTCGAACTTATCGGAGCCGGGCTTGCGGATTTGAGGATAGAGCGTGCGCGTCTTCGAGTGCACGAACTCAAGCAGCGCCGCACCCTTTGGGCACAGCGTGCCGCGATTGGTCGGGTGATCCGGATCGCCTTCGATGTGAATGATCTCGGCCGTCTCACCCTTGGCGAGATTGCCTTTTGAGTACATGATGATGCCGCAGCCCACTGCGCAATAGGTACAGGTGTTGCGGGTTTCGGTGGTACCGGCAAGTTTCCAAGCGCGGATCGAGCTCGCATAGGCCGATTCCACGTCACCGAAACCAAGCGCGCCGAGCGTTGTGCCCGCAAGACTCGCGCCCGCGCCGAGCACGAAGTGGCGCCGCGAGATATCGATGTTCATGGGACGGTCCTCCTGAGCCTATTCGCCTTCGCTGGGGGCGCTCTTCGGACAGTGCTCGCCAGCCTGCCCGATCAAGGAAATTCCGTAATGTTTAAAAGCTATTCGGGCGTCGCGTCAAAGTCAATTCCTCGCAGCAAGAACCGGGTTCTCGGAGCACAAACATTTGACCGACGACGCGGGGAACGTTGCGCTTTTGCGCGTTCGGAAGGGCATTTCGGATGGACGGAAACGCCCAATTTTTATTGATCGGCAATGTATTGACTAAGGCCCGTCTTCGGCCACAGATTCGTGCATGTTCGCGCCTACCGCTCCCGAGGTTCGGGGCTTGTCGCTCATGTCAATTGCGTCAGCGCTCGTGTGTGCGCTGGGTCTCGTTTCCAACGCGATATCGCAACCGCTCGAAATCGCAGCCGTCGCCGAATTGCAGCCTTGGACCGAGGGTCTGCAGCCTTCGTTTATTTTGCCAAGCACAAGTGGTGCCGATGTCGCGCTTGATTCTATGCGCGGCCGGATCGTGCTGGTGCACTTCTTTGCCACATGGTGCGAGCCGTGGCGTGAGGAACTGCCGGCCCTGAATCGTTTTGCGGCCCGCGCGAATGGCGCTGTGAAGATTCTGGCTATTTCAGTTGCCGAAGTCGACCCCAGCGTCCGCCGCTTCGTCCAGGCGATGCCGATCAATTATCCCGTTCTGCTCGACCGCGACCGCGCGGTGGCAAGGTCGTGGAAGGTCGCCACGTTGCCCACAACTTTTGTGCTCGACGCCGATCAGCGACCACGACTCTTCGTGGAAGCCGAGTTTGCCTGGGACGGTATCGATCTGGGCAAGTTCTCTGAAATGCTCACATGGACGCCATCGGAGCGCGCAATAGCCGAAATTCCAGGCAACCGCTCACACCGCGGAGGGATGACATGCATTTCGACAGACGCGACCTGCTAAAGACCGGCGCAGCTTTTTCATTGGCCGCGGCACTGTCGCGGCTGGCCGCGGCGGAAGCCGCCTTCGCGCCGCGTCCGGGCCATTGGCGAAATTTCGAGATTACGACGAGACTTGAGATCACCCGGGTGGAAGGCAAGACCCAAGCGTGGATTCCGTTGCCGTCAGTAAACGAGAAGGACTGGTTCAAATCGGAAGGCAGCCGGTGGACCACTAATGGTGATGCCACGCAGACGCGCGATCCCCATTACGGCGCCGAAATGCTGCATGTCGAATGGGACGCAAGCGAACGAGCGCCGGTGGTCGAAGTGACCAACAAAATTTCTACCCAAGACCGCGCGGTCGATCTTTCGATACCGGGTAAGGCGCCGATCGAGCTCAGTATCGCCGAGCACAAGTTCAATACCGAAGGCACCGAACTCATTCCGGTCGACGGCATCGTCAAGCGGACGTCCGACCGGATCATCGCCACCGCGGCCGCCGAGACCGACGTCGAGAAAGTCCACGCCATCTACGAGTGGATCGTCGAGAACACCTTCCGCGACCCAAATGTGCGCGGCTGCGGCATAGGCGACATTGCATCGATGCTCGCGACCGGGAACCTCGGCGGCAAATGCGCCGATCTCAACGCACTCTTTGTCGGCATGGTGCGGGCCGCGGACATTCCCGCCCGTGACGTTTACGGCATACGCGTGGCACGGTCGAATTTCGGCTACAAGGCGCTCGGTGCCAATTCAGAAACGATCACCAAGGCTCAGCATTGCCGGGCCGAGGTCTTTCTTTCTGGCTATGGCTGGGCGCCGACTGACCCCGCCGACGTGCGTAAGGTCGTGCTTGAGGAACCGCCCGGAAATCTGGCCATCGACGATAAAGTTGAGGCGGCGCGCAAGACGCTGTTCGGCGCCTGGGAGGGCAATTGGCTAGCCTACAACACGGCACACGATGTCGCGCTGCCGGGTTCGAAAGGTCCGAAAATCGGCTTCCTGATGTATCCGCAAGCCGAGTCCGGAAACATACGGTTCGATTGTCTCGATGCTGATGCGTTCAAGTACACCATCAAGTCGAAGGAGCTCACTTCGGCGTAACGACGGACGCTAGCGCGCGCCGATCTAACAATCCCGGGAACAGCTCATGAATGTGCCGATCTTTCGCCTGACCAGTCTCGCCCATGGCGGCGGCTGCGGCTGCAAGCTGGCGCCTTCGGTATTGAAAGAGCTTCTCGCCGACCAGCCGTCGGCCCGGCCCTATCGCCAGCTCTTGGTCGGTACCGAGACCGGCGATGACGCGGCGGTGTGGCAACTCGACGATGAAACGTGCGTGATAGCGACGACGGATTTTTTCATGCCGATGGTCGACGACCCGTTCGATTTCGGCCGCATCGCTGCGACCAATGCCATCTCCGACATCTATGCCATGGGGGGCAAGCCG
The DNA here is from genome assembly GCA_964459765.1 of uncultured Hyphomicrobiales bacterium. Taxonomy (GTDB): domain Bacteria; phylum Pseudomonadota; class Alphaproteobacteria; order Rhizobiales; family Xanthobacteraceae; genus BOG-931. The sequence continues at coordinate 6,886 of CAYWNY010000007.1, forward strand.
ATCATGGCGCTGGCCATCCTTGGCATGCCAGTCGACAAAGTAGCGCCGGAAATGGTGCGGGAAATTTTAAAAGGTGGCTCTCAGGTCTGCGCAACCGCGGGAATCCCGGTCGCCGGCGGTCACTCCATCGACTCGCCTGAGCCAATCTATGGTCTCGCCGTCATCGGTATCGGCCGGCCGCAGGATATCCGCCGCAATACAGATGCCAAGCCCGGCGATCTCCTGATCCTTACAAAAGCTTTGGGTGTCGGCATCTATTCGGCTGCCTTCAAGCAAGCAGTATTATCGCCTGCGGCTTACGCGGAAATGGTGGAGTCGATGACGCTGCTGAACCGGATCGGAGCGCAGTTAGCAAAGGATCCAAATGTGCATGGCATCACCGACGTGACCGGCTTCGGTCTGCTGGGACATGCGCTCGCCATGGCGCGCGGCTCAAATCTGGCTCTGACCGTGCGCTTCGACGATCTCCCTTTCCTGATAGAGGCCGAAAGCCTCGCGCGGCAAGGCTACATAACCGGCGCTTCAAAGCGGAACTGGGCAAGCTATTCGCCGAGTGTAACACTGCCGCCGGACTTTCCCGAATGGCGGCGACATTTGCTTACCGATCCTCAAACGTCGGGAGGACTCTTGATTGCCTGCGATCCCAGTCGGGCTGCTGGGGTGACGCAGACAATCGCTGAGGCAGGCTATCCGCACGCCAGCATCGTTGGATTTGTAGATCGCGGGCCGCCATCGCTCACGATCAGTATGTGAGCGTTTCGCAGCAGGAACCGCAACCGAACGGTCCCGCGTACAGTCTCTTTCTGGAGCGTATGCGACGCAAAACCGATTTAAACGACCGGCGTCTTTTCCTTACGCAATGCCTGCATCAACTGCGAGTCCGCATGCAGGTGTGCTTCGACCAGTTCCGGCGGCGTCAGCGCGAGCCATTGGTCGAACGATACATCGGCGTAATAGTCGCTCTTGAACACTTCGAGAAAACGCAGCGTGGTGTTGCCGGCATTCTCGATGTAGTGGCCCATGGCGAAAGGCACATAGCCGACATCATTCTCCTCAAAATCGAAGGTGCGAGCTTGGCCCGACGCGCCAAACACGCCCATCCGGGCGCGGCCCTCGATGTAGTACTGCCACTCGTCGGTGTTCGGATGCCAGTGCAATTCGCGCATGCCGCCCGGCTCGACCTCGACCAAAGCGGCGGCGATTGTTTTCGAGACCGGGAAGTTCTTTGAATCCGTGATCCGCACGCTGCCGCCCTTGGACTTGATCGGCGTCTGCGCTAACATACGGTGACTGAAGGTCTGCGGCACTTCGGTCGTGCCCGCAATCTTGTCGCCAGCGAGCGGCCCCGGCACCGGCGCGGGAAAGATGTAGGCCTGACTCGGATCAAGGGTCTTGGCAAACGCCGACGCCGGCACGCCGAAATTCTTGGCCAGTACCTCCGGCGGAATGTGCTTGATCCAGTCGGTGAGCAGGAAAGTGTTGTCCTCGTCGAAATCGCCGTCGTCGAACACCAGCAAAAATTCCGTGCCGTCCGGATCGAGCCCCTGGATCGAATGCGGGATCCCCGGCGCGAAATACCAGAGATCGCCGACACCGACGTCGTCGACGAAATTACGCCCGTTGGCGTCGATCGCGGTGATCCGGGCCTTTCCGTAGAGCATGTAGGCCCATTCGGCGGCCTTGTGCCAATGCAGCTCACGCACGCCGCCGGTATTGAGCCGCATGTTCACGCCAGCAATATTCTTGGAGATGCCGAGTTCGCGCGCCGTCACTTGCCGAGTCCAGCCGCCGGTAGTGAGCCGCATGTGCGCGTCTTCGAAGGAGAAGCGCAGATTCGGAAGCGTGCCTTGGTCAGTCGCAGGCGGCGACAGCAGGTCAGGGTTTTGACCAGCGCGAACGGGATTCTTCGGACCGGGATCGCTGCCGCCATGACCTGGACGCCGCGGTTCCGGCATGGTTTCGGCGGCATGCGCCAGTGTCGCCGCCGAAAAAGCGCCGCCGGCCGCGGTCGCTGCTAACATGTTTCGACGCGAAATGGGTTTGGAAATGTCACTCATTGGACAAACCTCCTCGAAGTATAACTGACGCGCGGGACGCGGGCTTATCGAGACAAAGCTGTGTAGCCATTGTGGCAAATTCTAGCGTCCTGCGTCCGCGTGACCAAGCCTCGACTACCTCAGGATCCGCCTTACTCCACTTGGCAACCGATCAACGGGAACCCGTCGCAATGGGTTCCGAAGCCAGCTATCGTGGCGTGGAGATGAATGACAAGGAGAAAGCGGCCCTCGGATCGATCGCCGCCTCGGCGGGCCTCACTCTCGCCAAGGGGGTGGTGGGCGTGCTGACCGGCTCGCTGGCGATGATATCGGAAGCCGGACACTCGCTGCTCGACCTTGCCGCGACCGTACTGACGTACATTGCGGTGCGCATTTCCGGCAAGCCCGCCGACGCTGAGCACCAATACGGTCACGGCAAGGTGGAAAGCGTCGCCGCACTCGCCGAGACGGCGCTACTGTTTCTGCTCGCGCTCGGCGTTGCCTTCGAGGCGACGCAGCGGCTTCTCGGGGGGCAGACTTACGCAGTCGAAGCCGCGCCCTATGCGTTCGCCGTCATTGTTGTCTCGATCGTGGTCGATTTCTTTCGCGCCCGGACCCTTAATCGTGTCGCAGAGGCGACATCGAGCCAAGCGCTCGAGGCTGACGCGCTGCATTTCAGTTCCGACATGTGGTCGTCGGTCGCGGTGCTGGTCGGGCTGGGCGGAGTGGCGTTTGGTTATCCCCGCGCGGACGCCGCCGCCGCGCTAGTGGTCGCGGTGTTTATCTGCATCGCCGGCTGGCGGCTTGGCCGCCGCACCATCGACACGCTCACCGACACGGCGCCGGCGGGCGTCAGCGAGCGCGTCGCGGTGATCGCACAGCGCGTGCCTGGGGTCGTCACCATCGAGCGCGTCCGTGCCCGCCCGGGCGGCGCCGTGCTGTTCGTCGAACTTTCCGTCGGCGTCAGCCGAACACTGCCGCTCGACCGGGTGACCGCCATCAAATCGCGGCTGACGCGCGACATCCGCGCCGAGTTGCCCGAAGCTGAAGTCACCATCACCACCGAACCGCGCGCGCTCGACGATGAAACGGTGCGCGAGCGCGTCATGCTGATTGCGCGCAACAGCGGGCTTGCGATCCACCACGTTGCGATCCAGGCGCTCGGCGATCGCTTGTCGGTGTCGGTCGACCTCGAAGTTGAAGGTGCGCTGCCGCTCTCAGCCGCGCATGACATTGCCAGCAAGCTCGAAGAAGCGATCCGCGACGAACTCGGTCCCGAGGTCGAAGTAGAAACACACATCGAACCGCTGCCGGCGGCGGTGCTGGCCGGCCACGACGCTCCAATCGCGCGCGTTGGCGAAATCCGCGCATGCCTCGCCGCGCTGGGCGCGGAAATCAGCGGCCTCGGCGAAGTTCATCACGTGCGCGTGCGTGAAACTGCAGATGGAGAGATCGTCAATTTCCATTGTCGCGTCGACCCGAATTTATCGGTGGGCGCGGTGCATGATCTTGTCGACGGCATCGAACGCGGCCTGCGCCGGCGCTTCCCGACCGTCGTTCGCGTCGTCGGCCACGCCGAGCCGCGCCGCTAAATGAAGGGAGGCTGAACAAACAGCCGCGAGCAAAAACATATCGCGCTTGCTCGGCAAAGCCGCGAACCTTAATTGTCAGTGCGGAGGTTGCGGGGCGTGCTTTGAGAAAGGTTATCGGATGATCGGCAATACAACAATGAGAGCACGCAAATTGTTGACTGGCCTTTTGGCAATCAGCGCCCTGCTCGGTACCTATTGCCTTGCGACAGTCGGCGTCTCGGGCGTGCTGCTGGCAGCCGCTGACACGCCGGCACTCGCCCGCGGTCACGGCGGCGGTGGTCACGGCGGCGGTGGTCACGGCGGCGGCCACGGCGGCGGTGGCCATGCCGGCCATCACGGTGACGGCGGCCATGCCGGCTACCACGGTGGCGGCCATGCCGCCTGGCATGGCGGCGGGCGCGGCGGATATCGCGTCGGCGGACGCTATTACGGCGGCGTCTGGTACGGGCCGCATCGGCATTGGTATGGCGGGCGGTGGTGGCCCTATGGCGTCGGCTCCTGTTGGGCGCCAACGCCCATCGGTTGGGTCTGGGTTTGCGGCTGAGCTGTCTTCGGCCTATCCGATCGCTGCGATGACGACACTACCAAGACTTCAGGCGGCGCGTTGACCGCGACGCCGCCTGAAGGCGTTGCGCGATCAAGGTCCTCGGCCTGCACACCGATCCTTGCGCTTTCAATTGGCCGCCAAAGCTCCTAAATCAAGCCGATGATGCGCACAGAAGAACCTCGTCCCGTCCGCCTCAAAGATTATCATCCACCGGATTGGCTCATCGACACGGTCGAGCTCGACTTCTCGCTCGATCGCACCGCGACTATCGTCCGCTCTACGCTGGCGTTTCGGCCCAACACGGCTGGCAGGCCGGCGCCGCTCGTCCTCGATGGCGAGGAGCTGAAGCTGCGCGCGCTCAAGCTCGATGGCAAGGCGCTCCCGGATGGAAGCTTCATGACGACGCCTGAGCGGCTCACGATCGCGCAGCCGCCGAACCGGCCGTTCGTGCTGGAAATCGAGACCGAGATCAATCCCGAGGCCAATACCCAACTCATGGGCCTTTACCGCGCCGGCGCTACTTATTGCACGCAATGCGAGGCCGAAGGTTTCCGCCGCATCACTTACTTCCTCGACCGGCCGGACGTCATGGCGGTCTACACGACGCGCGTCGAGGCTGACAAAAGCGAGGCGCCGATCCTGCTGTCCAACGGCAATCTGATCGCGCAAGGCGACGTCGCCGGCAGTAACCGGCATTTCGCCGTATGGCACGATCCGTTTAAGAAGCCCTCGTATTTGTTCGCGCTGGTCGGCGGCGATCTTGCTCTCGTCGCCGATAGTTTCACCACTATGTCCGGCCGCATCGTCGCGCTGCAGATTTACGTGGAGCCCGGCAAGGAAGACCGCTGCGCCTACGCCATGGACAGCCTCAAGCGCGCCATGCGCTGGGACGAACAAGCGTTCGGGCGCGAATACGACCTCGATATTTTCATGATCGTTGCCGTCTCCGCCTTCAACATGGGCGCCATGGAGAACAAGGGCCTCAATATCTTCAACGACAAATACGTGCTCGCCTCGTCGGCAACCGCCACCGACGGCGACTATGCCAACATCGAAGCGGTGATCGCCCACGAATATTTCCACAATTGGACCGGCGACCGCATCACCTGCCGCGACTGGTTTCAGCTCTGCCTCAAGGAAGGCCTCACCGTATTTCGCGATCAGGAATTTTCCGGCGATCAACGCTCCCGTGCGGTGGAGCGGATCAGCGATGTGCGCGCGCTGCGCTCCCATCAATTTGTCGAGGATGCCGGGCCCCTCGCCCACCCGGTTCGCCCGGAGCTGTATCACGAGATCAACAACTTCTATACGACGACGGTCTACGACAAGGGCGCCGAAGTCGTGCGCATGATCCAAACTCTGCTCGGGCATCAGCTGTTCAGAAAGGGCATGGATCTTCATTTCACGCGCCACGACGGCGAAGCAGCGACCGTCGAGCAATTCGTGCAATGCTTCGCCGACGTTAGCGGTCGCGATTTCACACAGTTTATGCTGTGGTACACGCAAGCCGGCACGCCGGAGATCGTGGTAGCGCCGCATTACGATGAGCAGACGAAAACCTATAGGCTTGATATCAAGCAGTCGGTTCCGCCGACGGCTGGCCAAGCAGATAAGGCGCCGATGGTGATCCCGCTTGCGCTCGGGCTGGTCGGCAAGGATGGATGCGATTTACCCCTGACGCTCGACGGACACCCGCTTGAGCGCGGCCTTATCGAACTCACAGGTCCGAGCCGCAGTTTTGTCTTTACCGGTATCACCGAGCGACCAATCCCCTCGCTCAATCGCGGCTTCTCGGCGCCGATCAAGCTTTCGCTGCCGATCGAAGGCAATGACCTTCGTTCCCTCGCCGCCCACGACCACGATCCATTCAATCGCTGGCAAGCGGTGCAAACGCTGGCGATGTCGCTTCTGGCCGCGAACGTCGCGGCGCAGCGCAAGCGCGCCCCGCTGCGTCTCGACGACGGGCTGATGGCGGCGCTCGCCGCCAACCTGGACAACGGCGCGCTCGAACCGGCCTTTATTGCGCTTACGCTGACGCCGCCGAGCGAATCTGATATCGCCCGCGAGATCGGACGCGACGTCGATCCCGATGCGATTTTTGTCGCGCGCCGCCACTTGCGTGCTGCGATTGGCTCCGCGCTCGGCCCGGCACTGGCCAATAGCTACCGGCGAATGATCACACCCGGCCCATACCGGCCGGACGCCCAAAGCGCTGGCCGGCGCGCGCTTAAGAACGTTTGCCTCGGTCTGCTGGCGGCCACGCAGGACGACCAGTCGATCGCGCTGGCGCTCGCGCAGTATCAAGGCGCCGACAATATGACCGATCGGATGGCGGCGCTCGAAGTCCTTTCGCTCTACGATCGGCCCGAACGCGCCCAGGCGTTGGCGGATTTTTATGCCCGCTACGCGGACGATCCTTTGGTGGTCGACAAATGGCTGTCGCTGCAGGCGGCCATACCGGAAGTGGCAACGCTCGATCGTGTGCTTACGCTCACCTCCCACCCCGCGTTTTCCATGGCCAATCCGAACCGCATTCGCGCGTTGATCGGCTCGTTTGCGCAGGTCAATCACACGCAGTTCAATCGGCCTGACGGCGCCGGCTACGATTTCGTCGCCGACAACGTGCTGGCGCTCGACCCAAAGAATCCCCAAGTAGCGGCGCGCCTGATGGGCGCGTTCCGGTCTTGGCGTGCGCTGGAAGCCGGCCGACGCGCCCGCGCCGAAACGACATTGCGTCGGGTAGCGGCGGCGCCCTCGCTCTCGCGTGACGTCGCCGACATTGTCGCGCGCACACTGGCGGAAAGCTGAAAAACCGTCGCGCTTTCGAAGCGGCGGCGATTGCGCTCTCTGGGTGAAACTCCGACATAAGCCCGACGGGCAACGCGTGACGCCGGGATCTGCCGATGGCCGAAGATCAAGCCCCAGGATCGCGGAGAAGAGTGAAAGCGCTTCTCTTGAGCGACCGTATCGACACGGCGAACCTCGAACATAACGGCGTCGTTTCAACCGCGCCGCTGACCTTCAAATTCGGCAACAAGGGTTTCGTGACGCTATTTCGCTACGGCGTCGCGGTGATCACGGGACTAAGCGCGGCCGAGGAAGCGCAGGTCCTTGGCTCTCTGCGGCCGCGCTTGATCCGCCCTCTCAAACCCGTGGAAGAAGAGACCGCTCTGATCGAGATCGCTCCCGACAAGGACGAGCAAATACTTCCTGGCGGACCGATCATGCTCAGAACGATGACACCCGAGCATTTGATCGTGATCGCCGACGCACTTTCCAAAAGCGTGGTGCTCGCCCGCGACGAACGGGAAGTCGCGGCGGTTTTCGAACTGACTGAGCCGTTCGCCCGCCAGCTCGCCGAGCATGGCAGCGCCGGCGCCAGCCGCCGAGCCATTCTCAAGCAGATCGGCAACGCACTGTTGGTACAGCATCGCCTGTCCGGCCGTGTGGCGGTCGCGGAAAAGCCGGACGCGGTGTGGGACCGCCCTGACCTCGATCGGCTCTATGCGCGGCTTGAAGACGAATACGAGCTCCACGAGCGCGCCGAGGCGCTCACGCGCAAGCTCGCGGTGATCGCCGACACCGCGGAAGTTCTGACCGACATTATCGATACCCGCCGATCGCTGCGGCTGGAAATCATCGTCGTCATTTTGATCGTCGTCGAAATTCTTTTCGCCGGTTACCAGACATTGCACTGATGGCGCCGGCTACTTCTTTGATTTGACTCGGGCTTTCGCACACCGCCCCGTCGCGCAGCAAAAAGTCGGTGGATAGCGTTAACAAAATAATTGACTGAGGACTCTCGACAAATCGATTCGCATCGATTCTTATGATCATGATTCGGAAATAGATGCGGCACATCCTTCCGATCGCGGGTTCAGGGGACGTCCGAAAGCGGAGGCAGGCATGGCGCGCGCCGAAACGGCGAGTGCGTCGCTACGATCGGATTCTATCCAAGGTTTGGCAAAGTCGATTGCCAAGCCTGCCTATAAACGCCTCCTCGGCGCCGAGCCGCTGTTGCGCCGCGCCGTCCCGGTCCTCATCGTCGCCTTCCTGATCACGATCTGCGTCGGCGCCGCCGTGCAGGTGCTCGAGCAGCGCCGGCAAGTCATGCGCGACGCGCGCCAAGCCATCGAAGCATTGGCCGATGAAATTGCGCTCGTGCTTGAGCACGCTGGACGTGACGCCAGAGCGGCAGGGGCCGCACGCACGACCGCCGCGCTTGAGCGCGCGATGCCGGCCTGGGCGGCGGCGCAAGACCGCATGATCCTGGTCGCCGACGCCGACGGCGCAATCATCGCGAGCCTCCCTTCCGACCCGCAAAAACTCGGCCGCCACATCCTCGACCTGCTCGGACCGGCACAGCCGCTGACCACCTTCGGCGCCGCCGCCGGCACCCTCGAAATTGCATTGCCCGACGGCACTGCGGCACTGGCGACGGCGCGGGCGCTGCGTAACCCGCTCGGAGTCGTCGCTGTGGTGCAAACCGCCAGCGACGCGCTGACCAACTGGCGCTCGACCACCGCACTCACCATCACGCTCTCGGCGACGACCGGCTTTGTGGTTCTGATCCTCGGGTTCGCCTTCCACTGGCAGGCGACCCGCGCGCGCGAAGCCGACCTCATTCACGATACCGTACGCCGCCGCATCGACACCGCCCTGAACCGTGGGCGCTGCGGGCTGTGGGATTGGGACCTTGCACGCGGCCGCGTGTTCTGGTCGCGCTCAATGTTCGATATTCTCGGCCTGCCGGCGCGCGACGATCTGCTGACATTCGGCGAGCTTAATGCGCTGGTGCATCCCGAAGACATTGACCTCTACGACCTCGCCAGGCAGCTCGCCGACGACCGCGTAGCCGCTATCGATCATGCCTTCCGCATGCGTCACGCCGACGGCCACTGGCTGTGGCTGCGGGTGCGCTGCGAGCTCACCAGGCAAGAGGGCGAGACCGGGCCCCATCTCATCGGCATCGCGGTCGATGTTTCGGAACAGAAGAACCTCATGGAACGGACGACCGCGGCCGACTTACGGCTGCGCGACGCCATTGAGACCATCCCGGAAGCCTTCGTGCTGTGGGATGATGACAACCGCCTCGTGCTGTGCAACTCAAACTTCCAGGATTTGCATCGCTTGCCCGACCAGGCGGTCGAAGCCGGCACGCTCTATGAAAAGGTGGTGGCAGCCGGCAAAAAGCCGATCATCCGCACTAGCAACATCAACGAGGACAACCAGCCGCAGGGTGCAAGAACCTTCGAAGCGCAACTCAACGACGGCCGCTGGCTGCACATCAGCGAACGCCGCACCAAGGACGGCGGCTATGTTTCGGTCGGCACCGACATTACCAAGATCAAGCTGCACGAGCAGAAGCTTGTTGAAGGTGAAAAGCGCCGCATCGCCACCATCAACGACCTGCGTCAATCCCAGCAAACCCTCGAGCGGCAAACCGAGGAACTCGCCGATCTGGCGCAAAAATATGCCGAAGAGAAAACCCGCGCCGAAGAGGCAAACCAGGCCAAGTCCAAGTTCCTGGCCAATATGAGCCACGAGCTTCGAACCCCGCTCAACGCCATCATCGGTTTCTCGGAGATCATGGAAGCGGCCATGTTCGGCCCGCTCGGCGCCGCAAAATATGTCGAGTATTCACGCGACATCCGAGAAAGCGGCCAATATCTGCTCGACGTCATAAATGACATCCTCGACATGTCGAAGATCGAGGCCGGCAGTGTTCACTTTAGTCCCGAAGACGTCGAGCTCGATCACATCCTCGCCGACAGCTTGCGTGTCGTCTCCGGCCGCGCCAATGAAAAACATCTGACGTTGAGCTCGCAGATTGCGTCCGGCATCACACTCACGGCCGACCGCCGGTCGCTCAAACAAATCGCACTTAACCTTTTATCGAACGCCGTGAAATTCACGCCCGACGGTGGCGCGGTCACGGTGCGCGGCCGCACGCGCGGCGGAATGGTCACCGTCGCCATCGAAGACAACGGCATTGGCATTCCGAGAGATGCCTTGCACAAGCTCGGCCGGCCGTTCGAGCAGGTCGAAAGCCAATTGACCAAGCGGCATCAGGGTTCGGGGCTCGGGCTCGCCATCGCCAAATCGCTCGTCGAGATGCATGGCGGCGCAATGCGGATCAGTTCGACCCTTGGCACCGGCACCAGGGTCGTGGTCCGCCTGCCGTTCACGCCACGTGTCGTCATGCGCGCCGAACGGCACACCCCTTCGCCTCCCCTCGCTGAATACCAGCCTACCTTGGTGTAGTGCCCGATCTACGGCGCTCTTCCTAAAATCCGCACAAAGCAGCCGCGGACATGGCGCTGCGTCTCCTCGACATAGGCGGAAAGCGCGGGGAAATCGGGCAGGTCCGCAGCCCGCGCCAGCAGCGCGAGCACGCCAGCATTCGCCGTCGTCGGATCGAAGGCGCCTGGCAGACACAACCGCAAAATTTGCGTAAGACTGTGAAAGAGCGCGGCCGCCGGCCGCAACACGTCGAAGTCCTCGGCGGAGAGTATGCCGGCGCGCGCGGCTTTCTCGAGCGCACGCGCCGTCGACGTATCGAGGATGTCCGGCGCATTCGCGGCGTGAATGAGTTGTAGATATTGGGCAATGAACTCGATATCGACCAGCCCACCGGCGGCATATTTAATATCCCAGGGATCGGCCTCCCCTTTCTCCTTGGCGATTGCGGCGCGCATATCGACGACGTCGACGACGACTTTGTCCGGGTCGCGCCGGCGGCAAAGCGCGTCGCGGATCACGGCCTCGATACGCGCTGCGAAGGCCGGCGAACCGGATACGACGCGCGCGCGGGCAAGCGCCATGTGTTCCCAGGTCCAGGCTTCTCGCTCCTGGTAGTGCGTAAAGCTGTCAATGTGGGTGGCGAGCGGTCCGGAGCGGCCGGACGGACGCAGCCGCATGTCGACCTCGTAGAGCGCGCCATAATTGGTGTGGGCCGTCAGCGCGCTGATCAAGCGCTGGGTGAGGCGCGCAAAATATTGGCCGCCATAAAGCGGGCGCGCACCGTCCGAATTCGGATGCTCGGCATCGAAATCGTAAATCACGATGAGATCGAGATCGGAACTCGCGGTCATCTCGCGCGCGCCGAGCCGGCCGAGCGCAACGATCGCCGTCTGCTGGCCGGCTACGCGTCCGTGCGCGGCGGCAAAATCGGCCTCGACGCGCGCATGCAGTGTGCGGATCAGGATGTCGGCCAAGCCGGCAAAGACCCCGTCCGCCTGCTCGGCCGACAACGATGCGGATAATATCCGCGCTCCAATCAGGAACATGTGCTCTTGTCCGAACAAGCGGATCGCGTCGAGCATGTCCTCATAGCCGCGCGTATCCGCTAGCGCCCGCGCCAGTTCTCCTTCCAGCCGTTTGGCGTCGGGCAACGCACCGAAGAAACTCGGATCGATCAGCGGATCGATGACATGCGGATGCTGCGCCAGAATATCGGCCAGCCGTGGGGCGGTCCCGACGATCAGCGCGATAAAACGGATCAAATCGGGATTTTGCCGCAGCAGTGAAAACAGGCGCCCACCGGCGCGCAAGCCTGCCAGAAACTGGTCGAAAGCCGCAAACGCCGCATCCGGATTTTCCGCGCGCGCAAATTGGTCAATCAGGACCAGTACCAAATCGCCGAGATTTTTTCGCGCTTGTTCACCGCGCAAGGCACGATACCCAGCGGCAAACCAGCGGCGGACCGACGCGACCAATTCCCGCGGCTGCCGAAAACCCATTGCCGCGAGGCGATCGAGCGTGTCAGTTGGCACCTCGCCTTCACCAGTCGGAAACGACAGGTTTTGCTCTTGCGCCAGCAAGGCCGGCGCGCCCTCGAACAGCTTGACGTAATGCTTCTCAACCGCCCGCAAATGCGTCAGCAGCGCGGCGGCGAATTCATCGCGCCCCTTGTAGCCGAGAAACTTGGCGAACCCGTCAAGCGCCGCGCGCTCAGTCGGCAACGTATGGGTTTGTTCGTCCGCGGCCATCTGCAGACGATGCTCGACCCGGCGCAGGAAAAAATATGCCGCGGTCAATTCGTCGCGCGCAGTGACGTCGATCCAGCCGTCGGAGGCAAGCGCCGCCAGCATCGCGATTGTTTCGCGCCCACGCAGGCCGGGATGACGGCCGCCGGCGATCAGCTGCTGGGTCTGCACAAAAAATTCGATTTCGCGGATGCCGCCGCGGCCGACCTTGACGTTATGGCCCTCGACGGCAATTTCGCCATGACCGCGATAGGCGTGAATCTCCTGCTTCATGGCGTGGATGTCGGCGACAGCCGCGTAATCCAGGTACTTTCGCCAGACAAAGGGCGAAAGCTCATGGACGAGCCGCTCACCGGCGGTGCGGTCGCCGGCGCACGGGCGCGCTTTGATCAGCGCAGCTCGCTCCCAATTCTGTCCGCGGCTTTCGTAGTATTCGAGTGCAGCGTCGATCGAAATGGCGATCTGGGTCGAGGAAGGATCGGGGCGCAGCCGCAAGTCGACCCGATATACATAGCCGTCCGCAGTGCGTTCCTGCAGCAGCCTCACCACGTCGCGGGTCAAACGCACAAACAACGGCGACGGCTCGATACCCTCGCCTAGGACTCCCGCGGCGGCGTCAAAAAAAATCATAAGATCGATATCGCTCGAGAAATTCAGCTCGTTGCCGCCTAGCTTACCCATCGCCAGCACGACAAAGCCGCTACCAAGTTCGGGACTTTTCGGGTCGAGCAAACTGAGCTTGCCGCGAGACGCCGCTTCACCCAGCACATTGCGCACAACGGCGCTGAGTATGGTGTCGGCAATGGCGCTGAGCGCTGCGGTAACCTGCGCGACCGACCATACGCCGCCGATATCCGCGAGCGCCACCAAGAGCGCCGCCTCGGCTTTGAGTTGACGCAAAACACGCATCAAGACGGCGGCTCCCTCCGCCGTTGCGGCAGCCTTCCGGATGCGTTCGAGAAGCGCAAGAAATTCGCTATCCGGGTCGCTGCCAAACAGCCGAAGCGAGCGCGCCGGATCGGCCCAAAGGAGGTCCCACAGATACGGCGAGCCTTCGGCGATCCCGGAGAGCACCCGCGCCGTTGCCGGATTTGCCTGCACGAGCGCCGCGATCGAATTCCCGGCGCGCGTACCCGCGATGCCGTTGAGCCACTCGGTAACCCGGCGGCGACCGCCACTCGAAGCGCGCGGCAGCGCGCCCTTCATTCGCCGAGCGAGTGCTTTTTGATCCGTGACCTGCTTAGGCCGCTTGCCGGACGCAGCCCGCGGCATCAGCTGACGGCCGGCCCGACGGGGCCAGCGCGCGGTAGAGCGATAACGCTCTTGAGGCCTGGCCGATTGTCTTCGAGTTTCAATTCGCCGCCATGGAGCCGCGCCACGGCAGCCGCGAGGCTCAGCCCCAAGCCAGAGCCCGGTAGTGACCGGCTTTCCTCGAGCCGCACAAAGCGCTCAACCACGCGGCCGCGATCGGCTTCGGCAATGCCGGGACCGCGGTCGGCGACCGAAAGGGTGATGCGCTCGCCGTCGGCGCCGGCCCCGACCACGATCTCCGCCTGCGCGCCGTTGATCTTGCTCATTTCCGGCCCGGCATATTTGATCGCGTTGTCGACGAGATTGGCCAACGCCTGGCTCACCAGTTCGCGATTGCCGATGACTTTTGCCGCGCCCGGCGCAGCGACCTTCAGCACCAAGCCTTTCTCCTCGGCCAAAGGTTCGTACAATTCGCCGACGTCGCGCGCGATCTCGGCGGCGTCGAACTCGACCATGTTGTCGCGCGCATGCCCGGACTCGGCGCGCGCGATCATCAGCAGAGCGTCAAAGGTGCGGATCAGTTCGTCGGACTCGGCGATCGTCGTTTCCAGCGCGGCGCGATAGTCGCCCTCGCCCCTGGCGCCGCGCAGAGCCTGTTCGCAGCGGTTGCGCAGCCGGGTCAACGGAGTTTTCAAATCGTGCGCGATATTGTCGGATACTTCCTTGAGGCCATGCATCAGCGCCTCGATGCGTTCTAGCATGGCGTTGACGTTGTCGGCGAGGCGATCGAGTTCGTCGCCGGTACCGGCAACTGGCAGCCTGCCCGACAGGTCACCAGCCATGATCGTGTGCGCAGTTTCCGTCATCGCGTCGATACGACTCAATACGCGGCGGCTGACGAAGAATCCGCCGGCGAGGCCGAGCACTACCACCAGCGCGAATGACCAGCGCCCGGCATTGCCGATAATGTCGTAGAGCCGCTCGCGTTCTTCGAGATCGCGGCCGACCAGGAGACGGAAGCCGCCGGGCAAGGTCACCACTTCGACCAGCGCGCGATGCTCGACGTCCTCCTGCTGCTCGATCCGCTTGTAGGAGGTTTCGATCCAGCCGGTATGATCGAGCGCACCCGGCGCCAGCGCGCTGACATTGCCGGCCAGCGCTTCGCCGGTCGGAGTTGTCACCAGATAAAGGCTCGATCCCGGACGTCGCGAACGCACATCCAGAATCAGCACCAGCCCGCGGATGCCGGTTTCATTGTATTGCTCGCGCAAACGGGTGACTTCGCCGGTCACGGTGCGGGTGATTTGTTCGTTGACGAGCCGGCGCGTATTGAGCGCGAAATAGCCGAGCAGCGATGCCGCAAACAGCACGAAGACGAGCAGATAAGCGAGCGTCAACTGAAACGCCGTCGTGCGCAACAATTTGCCAAGCGCCGCCACGATCAACTCTCACGTCGAAAGCGCAAAAATGCACGGTTTGAAATCATGACGATCTCCCGGGTCCGAGGAGATATATGCGTTGCCGGTTGACAAAGTGTTGGCTGCATCCTCCTCTTTGTTCGATCATTGCCAGACTAGAGCTTTGGATGCCAATGAAAAACAAGAAAGGTCCGGGGAGTAGCGCATGAGGGAACGGAGCGGGCCACTCGCCGGATTTCGTATCGTCGAGTTTGCCGGCATCGGCCCTGCTCCCATGGCGTCGATGCTGTTTGCCGACCTTGGCGCCAGCGTCATCCGTCTTGATCGGTTGGCGGCGAGCGGGCTCGGCATCGACATGCCGGCGCGCTTCGGCCTCTTGTCGCGGTCGCGGCCGTCGGTCGCCGTCGACATGAAGAGCCCAAGCGGCGTGGCGCTGGCGCTTGATCTCATCGGCAAAGCCGACGCACTGATCGAGGGGTTCCGACCGGGCACGATGGAGCGCCTCGGCCTCGGCCCTGATGTCGCATTGGAGCGCAACCCGCGTCTCGTCTATGGCCGCATGACCGGCTGGGGACAGACCGGCCCTCTAGCGCAAGCCGCCGGGCACGATTTGAATTACCTGGCGCTTACCGGCGCGCTCGCCGCCATCGGACGCAAGGGCGAGAAGCCGACCCCGCCTCTGAATCTCGCCGCAGATTTTGGCGGCGGCGCCCTCTATCTCGCGTTCGGCGTTGCCTGCGCCATGCTCGAAGCGCAACGCTCGGGCAAGGGGCAGGTCGTCGACGCCGCCATGACCGAAGGCGCCGGGTCGCTGATGACGATTTTCTACGGCCTGTACGCCGCCGGAATGCACAAGCTCGAACGCGGTTCGAACCTGCTCGATACCGGATCGGCTATTTACGAGGTCTACGAGTGTGCCGACGGCAAGTTCATTTCGATCGCGCCGATCGAGCTGAAATTCCGCGAGGTGCTGTTCAGCAAACTCGGCCTCCCCTACACGACCGATGACGGTGAACAGTTGCGCCACAAGCTCGAAAAGCTTTTTAAGACCCGCACCCGAGACGAATGGTGCGCATTGCTCGAGGGAACCGATGCCTGCTTCGCCCCGGTGCTGACGATCGCCGAAGCGCCGCATCATCCACATAATGTGGCGCGCGGCAGTTTCGTCGAAGTCGACGGCATCGTGCAGCCTGCGGCCGCGCCGCGCTTTAGCCGCACGCCTTCTGCAAAACCGACGCCGCCGCAGGAACCCGGCGAAGGCACGCGCGGGGCGCTGGCCGCGTGGGGCATTGCCAATGAAAAGATCAAAGCGTTGTTCGCCGAAGGCGTCCTTGGCGAGCCGCAAGCGCAAAGAGTTCCGGCAGAATAGCGATTGCCGAGGGCTATTTCGCCTCGTCGCGGATCATATAGCCGGCGCCGCGCACGGTATGCAGCAGCGGTTGAGCGAAACCCTTATCGATCTTGGAACGCAGCCGGGAGATGTGTACGTCGATCACGTTAGTCTGTGGATCGAAGTGATAATCCCAGACGTTTTCCAGCAGCATGGTGCGGGTGACGACCTGGCCGGCGTGGCGCATCAAATATTCGAGCAGGCGAAATTCACGCGGCTGCAGTTGCAGTTCCTGCCCGGCACGGCTTACCTGATGCGAGAGCCGGTTGAGCTCGAGATCAGCGACGCGATAGACGGTTTCCTCGCCGCGGCTGCCGCGGCGGCGCGCAAGCGCTTCGACACGCGCGAGCAATTCCGCGAATGAATAAGGTTTGGCGAGATAATCGTCACCGCCACTGCGCAGGCCTTTCACGCGATCGTCGACTTGTCCGAGCGCCGACAAAATAAGGACTGGCGTTTCGACCGCCTTGCCGCGCAGCGTGCCTATGACCGAAAGACCATCAAGCTTGGGCAGCATACGGTCGACGATCAGCACGTCGTATTGGCCATCAAGGGCGAGCGCCAGTCCTTCCTCGCCGTCCGCCGCACAATCGGCAACGTGCCCAACCTCGCGAAACGCCTTGACCAGATATTCGGCGGCGTCGCGGTCGTCTTCAATGATCAGAAGGCGCATGGTCGACCGTTGTGCAGACAGTGCGAATGCAGGCTCCGACAGCCTGGGCTGGTGACTAATGCTATCGTTGCGCACGGTACCTCCATCGACAAGGTCGTCGCAAAAGTGAGGGGGCGGCGAGTTCTACCCGCCGCCCCCTCGACCGACTCCACCCCGGCGGGGGCGACGGATGCCGGGAGGCAGAGTTGGTGTTCAGTGTGGGGACGGGCCTTGCGGCCCGTCCCCAGGGTACGCCCGCCAGCGGGGGCGACGGATGCCGGCGGATCGCCCCATTACTCTTGAGCCGCTAGGGCCGAACTTTCGGCCCTAGGCGTTGCCGAGCGGCAGAGCGACGAAGCGCGTGCCCTCGCCCGACTTCACTCGAAACAGCAGAGCGTGCTTGCCTTCCTTGCGGGCTTCCACAAGTTGCTTGCGGACGTCCGCCGGATTGGCAACCGACTTGCCGCCGACATCGAGGATGACGTCGCCGACTTTGAGACCGTGGTCGGCGGCCAGTCCTTCGGGATCGACCGCGGTCACGACTACACCGCTACCTTCGGCGCCGGCCACCTTGCCCGCGGGCGCGAGAGTCAAACCAAGCTTCGGCAGATCGTTATCCGTCGTGCCGTTCTGCTGGCCTTCCTGGTTCGAAGCGCTCTTTTCGTTCGGCAATGTGCCAAGCGTGAGCGAAAGGGCCTTTTCCTGACCTTGGTGCATCACGGTGAGCTTGACCGACGTCCCGGGCGCCATGGTGCCGATCCGGCGAGCGAGATCCCGCGCATCTGTGACCGCGTTGCCGTCCACGGCGGTAATCACGTCACCGCTTTCAATCCCGGCCTTGGCGGCCGGGCTGTTGGCTTGAGGCTCGGATACCAGAGCGCCGCCGGCCTTCTTCAAGCCGAGACCTTCGGCGATGTCCGGCGTCACCGGCTGAATTTGCACGCCGATCCAACCGCGGGTGACACTGCCCTTCTCGCGCAGTTGCGCAACGACGTTCTTCACCGTGTCGGCCGGGATATCGAAGGCGATACCGACCGATCCACCGGAAGGCGAGAAGATCGCCGTGTTGACTCCGATCACGTTGCCATCAACGTCAAAGCTCGGGCCGCCGGAATTTCCCTTATTCACCGGGGCGTCGATCTGGATGAAGTCGTCATACGGGCCGGCGCCGATGTCGCGGCCGCGTGCGGAAACGATACCGGCCGTCACCGTGCCGCCGAGTCCGAACGGATTGCCGACTGCAAGCACCCAGTCGCCGACGCGCGGCGCGCCGTCGGCAAGTTTCACATAGGGGAACTCCTTGCCGTCGACCTTGATTAAGGCGAGATCGGTGCGAGGGTCGGTGCCGATGACCTTGGCAGTATAAATCTTGCCGTCGTCGGTCGTGACCTGCACGTTGTCGGCATTCTGCACCACGTGATTGTTGGTCACGGCGTAGCCGTCCGGGGAAATGAAAAAGCCGGAACCCTGGCCGGTGATGACTTGATGGCGCCCGCCATTGCCCTCACCGCCGTTCGGCATGCCGAAGCGGCGGAAGAAGCGATCCATGGGCGAGCCAGGGGGAAACTGATTGTCGTCCTCGCTTAGCGAAGAGGTGACCGGGCGGTCGATCTTGACGCGAACCGAAATCACCGCCGGTTTCACCTTGGCGACGATGTCGGCGAAACCCACAGGGTGTTGCGAAAGCTTCTGGGCTTCCTGCGACAGGTTCTGGGCAAGCGCGGGACCCGGGAGGAAAGCTGAGGTCGGCGCCATGTTGGGCGCAACAAAGAAAGCAGCCGCGCCAAGCCCGGCGATCGTCGTCGCCAGAAGCCCAAGCCGCCGTACCGACAGCACGCGGCGTGAGGGTGGAACACGAACGTTCATTACCATCTCCAAATCTTTGCCCGTCTCGCGACGGAAGGTGCCCGAGGCCCGTATTTGCGAACAATTTGGAGTAGGCCGCCTTACCGCGCCCTGTCGGGTGAATTAAAACTTGGTAATGTGGATAGGATAATGCGACGCGGGGTCGCGACGTTTAGTCGCGGAGAAGCTCTGATAATCTTGCTTCTTCGGCCGGGGTCAGATTGGCCGTGTCCCCAGTTTGCGGCGGCCGGCGCCGTCTAATCACAAGCACAATCGCGATAATGCCAATGAGTACGGCCGCGGGCGGTAAGCCCCAAAGCGCCGCGGTATGCCAAGCCAACGGCGGCCGCAACAGGACGAATTCGCCATAACGAGCCACCAGGAAATCAATGACCTGGGAATCACTGTCGCCGACCTTCAGTCGTTCTCGTACCAGGACACGCAGGTCGTGCGCGAGGGGCGCCTCCGAATCGTCGATCGACTGATTCTGGCAAACCATGCAGCGCAGCTCCTTGGACAGCGCCCGAGCACGCGCTTCAAGGACCGGGTCGGCGAGCATTTCGCTCGATTCAACCGCCCACAGCGAAAGAGAACCGAGGAGTAGCAGGCCGCAGCCGAGGGAGAAGGCGAGGTGGAACCGACGCGTACCCGACGTTACCACGTTGCTACTCCGCCGCTTGCAGCGTCGCCGGCACGCGCGCCGGCCTCGGAGCTCCAACGCGCAGCCTGCGGTCAGAGAGCGACAAAGCGCCGCCAATGAACATCAGCAGTGCACCAATCCAGATCAACAGGACTTGTGGCTTGTAGTAGATGCGCACCGGAATGGTGCCGCCCGGATTGGGATCGCCGATCGACAAGTAGATTTGGCTCAAACGCCGCGTCATCAGCGCGGCCTCGGTAGTTGCCATGTTGCGACTCGGGAAAGAGCGCCGGCTCGGTTCCATCGGCCCGCGTAATTCGCCGCTGATGCGACTAACGGTGAAATGCCCGACAAGATCACTGAAGTTCGGACCGGGGCGGCGGAACATGGCATCAAGGCTGAGCCGGTAGTGCGCGATGTCGATCGTGTCGCCGGGTTTCATCGCGGCAATGCGTTCGCTGCCCCAGGCAGTCACGACAACGATGCCGACGAGCGTTGCGCCGATGCCGAAGTGGGCAACGGCTCCGCCCCACACCGAACGCGGCAGGCCGGCGGCACGCCGCAGCGTCACGGCGAACGGGACCCGCAAGATCATGGTGCGTTCGGCGATATCGGTGATCGCCCCGGCCATGACGAAGACCGCGAGCCCGACGCCGAACGGCGCCAGAACCGGGCCGCCGCGATTGAGCGCAAAACCGGCGGCGATGGCGACGGCCGCGAGCATCGCGGCCAGTATAAGACGTTGCGCGGCGCCCAACAGATCGCCGCGCTTCCAGCCGAGCAGCGGCCCGAACGGCATGATGAACAAGAGCGGCACAAAGAGCGGTGCAAAGGTCGCATTGAAGTAAGGCGGCCCGACCGAGATTTTCTCGCCGGTCAGAGCCTCAAGCGCGAGCGGGTAAAGCGTGCCGACAAATACGGTCGCACAGGCACACGTCAGGAACAGATTGTTGAGAACCAGCGCGCCTTCACGCGAGATCGGCGCGAACAGTCCGCCCTGCTTGAGTAGCGGTGCGCGCCACGCGTAAAGCGCCAGCGCACCGCCGATGAACAGGACGAGAATGGCGAGAATAAAGATGCCGCGCCGCGGATCAGTAGCAAACACGTGCACCGAGGTGAGCACACCCGATCGCACCAAAAAGGTACCGATCAACGATAGCGAGAAGGCAAGGATAGCAAGCAGAATGGTCCAGACCTTGAGCGCGCCGCGCTTTTCCATCACCACCGCCGAATGCAACAGCGCGGTGCCGGCGAGCCACGGCATCAGCGAGGCGTTCTCAACCGGATCCCAGAACCAGAAGCCGCCCCAGCCGAGTTCGTAATAGGCCCAATAAGAACCGCCGGCGATACCCACCGTCAGGCACATCCAGGCGACCAACACCCAGGGCCGCACCCAACGCGCCCAGGCTGCGTCAATGCGGCCTTCGATGAGTGCCGCAATCGCAAACGAAAAAGCGATCGAGAAGCCGACATAACCGAGATAGAGGAACGGCGGGTGGAAGGCCAAGCCCGGGTCCTGCAGGATCGGATTGAGATCGCGTCCCTCAAACGGCGCATCGGCGATGCGCAGGAATGGATTTGAAGTCATGAGAATAAAAAGTTCGAAGGCCGCTGCGATCCACGCCTGAACGCCAAGCGCATCGGCCTTGAGCTTGTCCGGCAAGTTGCCGCCGAACGCTGCCACCAACGCGCCAAACAGCGCGAGGATGAAAACCCACAGCATCATCGAGCCTTCGTGGTTCCCCCACACGCTGGTCAGCCGATAGATCAGCGGCATCGCCGAATTCGAATTCTCGTAGACATTGAGCACCGAAAAATCCGAAGTGACGTAACAGGCGGCGAGCGCGCCGAACGATAGGGCAACAAAGACGAATTGCGCGAGCGCGGCCGGTACCGCCACATTGATCAGCACGGGATCGTTATTGCGGGCGCCGATGATCGGCATCGAGGCCTGAATCAACGCCAAACCGAGCGCGAGCATCAGCGCATAGTGGCCGAGTTCGGCAATCACTTGCCCCCTCCTCCGACCGTTGCTGGCCGCTGTCCGTAATCATCCTTCCAATGCCCTGACTTCTTCAAGGCCTCGGCGACTTCCTTCGGCATGTAAGTCTCGTCATGCTTGGCAAGAATGGTGTCCGCGTTGAACATGCCCGAGCCCTCGAGTGTCCCTTCGGCGATGACACCCTGCCCTTCGCGGAACAAATCCGGCAACACGCCCTGATACGCGACCACGATGTCGTGACTGCCATCGGTGACCTCGAAGCGGACTTTGAGGTTGTCGCTGCGCGTCAAGCTACCGCTCTTCACCAAGCCGCCGAGCCGGATACGAGTGCCCGCCGCGATATGCTTCTCTGCCACGTCGGTAGGAGAATTGAAGAAGACGATCGAATCCCGAAACGCGTTGAGCATGAGTGCAACCGCGACCGCAAGCACGCACAGGCCGCTGCCGATCAGAACCAGGCGTCGTTGTTTGCGCGTCATGATCGGCCTTGTCCCGGCATGATTCTGTTATCAGCCTTCGAGCCCGAGGCCTTTGACCAGATCCTCGATGCGCTTGACCGCGTCCGGGTGGTCGCCGAGCGCGCGCTTGGCGTCGGCGGCGGCGGCGCGCGCTTTGTCGCGTTCGCCGAGTACCACGTAAGCGCGGACCAGGCGGAGCCAGCCTTCAACATCGCTGCCGTTGTCGTGCAGACGGTCGGCGAGACGCGCAACCATACCTCGAACCATATCGCTGCGCTCGTCGACGCTCATTGCCGATGCCGCAGCCACCTGGTCCGCACTCGGCCCCGGACCGGCGATCGGCTCATTGCTCACCTTCGCCAGCGCTTCGCGCACAAAGCCGACCCACTGGGCGCCGGAGGGCGCGTCGGCAAGAAGCGCGCGCCAAATAGCGGCGGCATCCCCGGGTTTACCGTCTTGTTCGGCGGCGAGGCCGAGAAAGTAGCGGGCCTTGGCGTCTTTCGGATCGCTGGCGACTGCGCGTTCAAACGAGGCCTTGGCTTCCGCCGTCACAACGCCGCTTGCCGCCGCCGCCTGCGCCTCGCCGAGGTCGGCGTCGCGGGTCGCGGTCTCGCCGTTGAGCATCAGCGCCTTCTTGCGCGCCTCGACCGCATCGTCGAAACGGCCGAGCCGCATATAAATCGGGGCGAGCAATTCCCAGCCAGTGCCATCGCTGGCATTGCGCGAAAGATGCGCTTCGACTTGGCTGACGAGGTTTGCAATCGATTCGTTGCCCCGCGGCGTGCCGACACGAGCAAAAGCTGGCTCGCCTGGAATATTCGGTGAGCCAAGTGCAACGTAAAGACCCAAAGGGCCGAGCGCCAGAACGACCACCGCCGCGACAGCCCCGGGACGGTAGCCGCGCGACCTTTGCGTTGCGGCTGATGCATCGGACGTCGCGGGCGCAGTATCTGCGGCAGCCAGCAGGCGGCGCGAAACCTCAAGCCTCGCGGCTTCCGCTTCGGTTTCACCAATGAGGTTGGCAGCGCGATCACGGTCGATTTCGCGCAGCTGATCCTTGTAGACAACAACGTCGCTCCCGCTGGCGGTGGCGCGCGGGACACGCCCGAACGGCCAAACGACAGCAAGGATTGCCACCCCGGTCATCAGGGCGAATAGAGTCCATAGAACCATTGCGCCGTCTTATATAGAACCATTGCGCCGTCTTATATAGAACCATTGCGCCGTCTTATAATGTATGTGGCCGGTAAAGCCGCAGCCGAGCGGCGCGCCGCCCGCGAGGGTCCGTTTACATAGGCATGGCGTCATCGCCGCGGCAAGGTGCGCCGGCGCGGCAATTGAGCGCTCTGATGCAAAGGTGGGTCGCAACCCCTTGGTGCTAGGCCCGAGCCGGCCTGCGCTCGGCCGTTGTCGGCTGCACAGCGATCTCTGCCG
Source organism: uncultured Hyphomicrobiales bacterium (assembly GCA_964459765.1). Classification (GTDB taxonomy): domain Bacteria; phylum Pseudomonadota; class Alphaproteobacteria; order Rhizobiales; family Xanthobacteraceae; genus BOG-931. The sequence continues at coordinate 30,139 of CAYWNY010000007.1, forward strand.
CTTTGGCCAACAGGCCGGCATAATCCGCCCCGAAGACAATCCGGCAAAAGCGAATGGCGGCATCCATTTGTGATTGCCGGAACGGCCGATCGACTTGGGTCGCCTGACGCAGCGAATCGAGCAGCACCTTGGTACCGCTTTCGAGATAGTTCTGCAGTTCCGAATAGCTGCGAACAGTTGCTTCGTTGACCGCCAGCTCACCAGCGTAGGTGCGGCAGGCGGCGACAAATTCCAACGACGCTTCGGCTTCGCCGACGTCAGTTGCGTCAAGGAGCGAACTCGGCGGGATTTCCTTGGCCGGGCGCGGTCGCAGCAGCCGGCGAATGCGGCCCGGAGTCGACTCGATTTCCGTTTTGAGGATGTTCGAGACCTCGGTGCGTATGGCGGTGAGCTGACGGCTCCACTGGGAATCGCCCGACAGGTCGATTTCGGTCCGCAGTCCGCGCGCTGCATCGTGGATGTTCTTGAGCAACGTGGCGACTTGGCGGCGCGCTTTGAGCTCAGCACGCAGGTCGTTCACCATGCATTCGACTTCGCCGATGACGATAGTAACCGCAACCGCGAAGGGGGTTTCGGCTATACGGGCAGCGACGTCGCTTTCTGCGGCGCGCGTGGCGATACGAATGAGCTGCCATGGGGACGCTAGGCGGCCCATGACCAGGATCAAGCCATAAAGAAAGATATCCGACTTGCTCGTTGCGGCGAGGCCCCTATGCGCCGTTATTGCTTCAAGCTGCGCCTTAACCGGATCGATAAATTCGCGCTCAAAGGCACGGATGTAACCGGGCAGCCGCCGCATCAGATCCGACAATACGTCGCGGCAAGCGAAAACACCGGCGAGCGTGGCAAGGTCATCAAGCGCCCTCGGCGTGCCGACTTGCATGGCAAGACGCCGGCGCGCCTTCTCATCGCGATTAGAGGCGACGGCCTCGCGAATGTGCAGCACTGCGCGATCCTGCAGCGCACGGGTCAATTGCTCTGCCTTGACCTCATCGTTGTCGGCCAAAGCGCGATGGATGTCCTCGCTGAACGCTTTGGCTTCGGCGGCCATCAAATCGCGGCCGGTCCACTCCCAGATCGGCTCAACGGATAGGCGCGCGATACGGCCGATGCGCTTGTGATCGACGACGTCATCAACGAGGAACGGCTCGATCGGTTCAAAGAACAGACGGGCGACGTTGCCGGTCCGCGGCGCCGCGGCGTCGCTGTCGCGCATGGCCCGGCGCAGCTCCTGAAGCACGAGTTGGCTGCCCGGCGTCTCCTCGCCACGCAGCAAGCCGCGCTCAAGCTCCGCAACCAGCATGGTGCGAGCCTCAGGCTTGAGCGTCCCTAGATAATCGCGCAACCGTTCGACGGCCTGCCCGTCGCTCGCCATAGCGGCTACCCGTGCCTGGAAAGTATCCGAACATTTGTAGCAAACGGGCGCTTAAGAAGCAGTTTACGCAAAGCACCACAAATTCAGGGGCATTCAGGGGCATAAGGAGATGTGGGGCGTGTGGCGGTTGGTGGCCGGTCAACACCGCGGCCGAAACAGCCTCGCACTCACAGCGACTTCCACGCTCAGGCTCGAATTACCCGGACGGCAAAGCCAACTCAGCTCGCAACCCGCCGATTGGGGCGGCGCCAAGGGTCAGGACGCCGCCATAGAGGGTCGCCAGTTCAACCACGATCGATAGGCCCAGGCCCGATCCGGGCTTGCTTTCGTCAAGTCGCTGCCCGCGCAAGGCAACCTGCTCCCGCTCGGCGGGCGAAAGTCCCGGCCCATCATCGTCGACAACCACCCGCAGCTTTGACGCGGCGTCGCCCGGCGTTCCCTGGGCGGCCACCTCAATAGCGACCCGCGCCTGCGCCCATTTGCACGCGTTGTCGACGAGATTACCGATCATCTCCTCGAGGTCCTGCTGCTCGCCGCGAAACCGCGCGTGTTCGGGCACGTCAACGGCGATAGCGATATCGCGCTCGCGGTGAAGCTTCTCCATGGTGCGGGCCAAGGCAGTCACAACCGGAGGCACGTCGATAAGCGCGCTCGCAACGACGGTGGAGCGTGCCGCAAGCCGCGCGCGTTCAAGCTGCCTCGCTACCTGGTCGCGCATGATCTCGGCTTGCTCAAGCACCTTTTGCGCAAGCGGATCGCCCGGTCTGGCACCCGCCTCATTGACGATGACCGACAGCGGCGTCTTCAAGGCATGCGCAAGATTGCCGACATGGGTTCGCGCCCGCTCGACAATCTCACGATTGGATTCGATCAACGCATTGGTCTCGCGCGCCAGCGGCGCAATCTCGACCGGAAATTCGCCCTCGAGCCGTTCGGCCCGTCCCGAGCGGATGGCAGCGAGGCTTTCGGAGATGCGCTTGAGCGGCGAGAGGCCGAAGCGCACCTGCAACGCCGTCGTCAACAACAGCGCCACCGCCAGCGCCGTGAAGGTACCGCCGATAGTGCGGTCGAAACTAAGCATCTCTTCGTTGATGTCGGAGGCATCGCCGGCCACCTGGATCAGATAGCGACCGTCATCGCCGAGATCGATATCACGCTCGACTACGCGAAGCCGGACGTCCTCCGGACCGGGCGCGTAACCTTTGCGGTATCCGCCGGCAGTCGCATCGTCGCCGCCGGGCAATCGCGGCAGGTTCGTATCCCATAGCGAGCGCGACGAACGCACCTCCGGCTTGGCGGTATCCAGCCGCGTAATCTGCCAATACCAGCCCGACAACGGCAGCTCGAACAACGGTTCGCCGATCGGTTGCGGGAATTTCTCGTTACCTTCATCGGGCGAAGCAACATCGGCGACCAAGGTGCGCAGATAGACGTCGAGCCGCCGGTCGAAAGCGCGCTCGACAGCGTGGCGGTACAGCGACGACAACGCCACGCCGGTAATGATCAGGATGACGACGGTCAGTCCGGTCGCCCAGAGGAAGAGCCGAAACGCTAGCGAGTTAGCGCGCATCGGGTGGAGTCAGCAGATAACCAAGACCGCGCACCGTCTGGATCACATCGACGCCGAGTTTCTTGCGGATGCGGCCGACGAACACTTCGATCGTGTTGGAATCGCGGTCGAAGTCCTGGTCGTAGAGATGCTCGACCAGTTCGGTGCGCGAAACAACGCGTCCGGTGTGATGCATCAGATACGACAGCAGCCGGTATTCGTGCGAGGTAAGCTTGATCGGATTGCCGTCGACGGCGACGCGTCCGGTGCGGGTATCAAGGCGGACCGGCCCGCAGGTGAATTCGCTCTTGGCGTGGCCGGCGGAACGGCGCAGCAGCGCCCGCACCCGCGCCAGCACCTCTTCGAGATGGAACGGCTTGGCAACATAGTCGTCGGCGCCGGCGTCGAATCCTTGCACCTTGTCGCTCCAGCGATCGCGCGCGGTGAGAATGAGCACCGGCATGGCGCGCCCGGTGCGCCGCCAGGATTCCAGAACTGAAATGCCGTCGATTTTCGGCAGGCCGATATCGAGGATGACCGCGTCATAAGGTTCGCTTTCGCCGAGGTATTGGCCTTCCTCGCCGTCGAAGGCGCGGTCGACGACATATCCGGCATCGGTCAGCGCGGTGGCAAGCTGCCGATTTAGATCAGGATCATCCTCGACGACAAGAAGGCGCAAAAACGAACTCCGCTCAGCGCTCGCCGACCAGCGTGCCTTTGGCCGCGTCGACGGCAACGCGCGTCACTTTGCCATCGTGGCCAAGGAGTGTCAGCACGTAGACGTAGCTGTCGCCACGACGGCAAAGCCGCGCACGGACCAAAGTCCCAGGCAGCCGGTTACGCACCGCATGCACGGCAGCGGCAAGATGCAGCACTGTGCCGGTTTCAACCAGTGCGCGGCGCTCCTTTTGGTTCAAACAGGCCCGCGAAGCGACGTCGGCACCGGCATGCGCCGAATGGGGAACTTCCTGCGCGCGCGCCGACACCAGCGCAACGGCAAGCGCGAAAAGCGTGGCGGCGGACGCGCGTCGGACGGCACCCATGCGTACTCCCTAGGCCGCCGCCAGTGAACAAGACCTGAACGGCCGACACGGGTTTTTGCAGGCACCGCCAGCGAAGGGGCTTCTTATTGCGCAGTGGCATCGTCGAGCCGCACCGGTCCGTGTAGCGGCCGCTCCTCAACAAAAAGTATGCAGCCAAGCGCAATGATGAGAAACACCGCGCCGGCCACAAAGACCAGCCGAAACGCGGGAGCAAAATCGACGTGGCCGGCCTCGAGCTGCTCCAGCGTTATCACGCCGGCGTGATCTCCGGCATTGCCAAGTACGATGGCACCAAAGACCGCGACAATGACAGCCCCGCCGAGAAGGCGGAAAAAATTCAGTGTCCCGGTCGCAGTGCCGAGCTGGTGTAGCTTCACGGCGTTCTGCATGACGATCGTGCCGCACGGGTACATCGGCCCGATCGCAATCCCCAGCACGCCGAGGAGTAACGCAAACGTGCCGAGCGAAAGGCCGGCGGGATCGATCGCAAGGAACGCGAAAGCGGCGATGCCGGCGAGAAGGCCAATGATCGGCACGCCCATATAATGGGTGAGCCGCACTATCAGCCGTCCCATCAACATCGAGCCAATTGTGGCGCCGCCCATAAACGCAATCAGCGCAAGCCCGGAGACGCTTGCCGAAGCGCCAAGCACGATTTGACAATAGAGCGGAGCGAAAATTGTTACGCCGATGATGGTGCCGATGGCGAAGAATGCCGCACACGTAATCGCAGCCGTTGTCCTGCCGCGCAAGATTGCAAGCGGAATGAACGGCTCCGGCGCGGTGAGCAGGCGCAAAGCAAACAACACCCACAACATAGCGGAACCGGCGATGAGTGAAACGATCGGCCATGAGAGCCAAGGATAGCGCGTGCCGCCCCAATCGAGCGCCAGCAGTAAAGCGACCGCGGCCGCTATCATCAGTGCGACACCGGGGATATCCAGCTTGTGCGGACGATCGTGCCGCGGCAGGCGGCGCAGCGCCCGCCCGGTCATGGCGAGGGCGATGGTGCCGAGCGGCAGGTTGAGCCAGAAAATAAACGACCAACGCAGATGGTCGGTCAGTAATCCGCCAAGGACCGGACCGAGAATGCTCGCGCTCATGAACACGACGGATGTGTAGGCCTGTGCGATCGGGCGCTCGCGCGGCGTCAGCAAGTCCCCGATAATCGTCTGGGCGATCGGCAATAATCCGCCCCCGCCGATGCCCTGCAGCCCGCGAGCGATGATCAGCACCCATATCGTCGGCGCCAGCGCGCAAACGAGCGAACCGAGAATAAAAATTCCGATAGCCAGCAGCATGATGGTGCGGCGGCCATGAATATCGGTGAGCTTGCCGAACAGCGGCGTCGCCGCCGTCGCGGCGAGCAGATAGGCGGTCACGATCCATGACAAATCGTCGATGTCGGAAAGGCTCTTGCCGATTGCCGGCAGGGCCGGCGCGACGATGGTCTGTTCGAGCGCCGAAAGAAACATAGCCAGCATGATGCCGGCGATGATCGTGCGGATAGCGGCGTGATCGAGCGGCGGCAGTGCAGCTTTGTCGTGCGGTCCGCGCGCGAAGGCGGCTGATTCGACCGACTGCACCGGTTGCGCCGCCGTTCCATTGTCCGGTGTGACACGACCTGCGTTATGCCGAGAAACTTCGCCGAGTTCGTTCCGGGTCATGCCGCGTGTCTGTGCTGGAGAAATGCCGTTGTAGGGTTCGCAAACGCGATAGCAATCGGCCGGCAGTGCGCAAGTGCAGCACTTGGCGTGCATCGAAGCCGGGCGCAACGCCTCTTTGCGCAAGGCAGGAATGCCATCAGGGGCTTGGCTGTTAGCGTTGCCGGGCCCGCTTGGGCAGTTTCAGCGGCCAACTCACAATATGTTCTTCCAGGTCTTCGTCCGGCACCTTTTTCTCGCTTGCCAGTTCATGTGAGCGCACCGACACTCCGGCGGCATGCACGGTCTCCGGGTCGCCGGAAACCAGCGGATGCCACCAGTAGAGGTCCTTGCCTTCGGCCACGAGCACGTAGGCGCAGGACGGCGGCAGCCAGGTAATGGTCTTGAGGTTCTTGGCTGTGAGTTGCACGCAGTCGTCGACCTTTTCGAGCCTATGTGCGTAGTCGCGGCAGCGGCAGGCCTTGCCGTCTAAAAGGCGGCAAGCGACATCGGTGTAGAAGGTCCGGTCCGTCCCCTCCTCTTCGAGCTTATTGAGGCAGCAACGGCCGCAGCCATCGCAAAGGCTTTCCCACTCCGAATCAGTCATTTCTTCCAGTGACTTAAGGTGCCAAAATGGAGTTTCCGCTACGCGTTGCTTGGTTGGCATTCGTCGGCCCGGCGAAAGGAAAAGATTCGGCTAAAGAGCCTCATACGCCTAAATTGCCCCCAAATTCCATTCACACTGTCGGCGACACATCATTGGCCGAGACCGCCGCCTCGGCTAAATCTCAAGACCGCAGTGCCAAGGGTGAAAAGCGAGCCCTTCCGGGAGTGGTTAAAGCGTGGCCGATTTGCTTCCCGATCGCGGTCCCAATTGGCGGATCAAGCTTAGGCGCCTCTTCCTCGATCTCGACGCGCGGATCGATTTCGCCGTTTTCCAGAGCGGAAAGTGGGCGCGCGAACTCTACGAGCGGTTCACCGAGTTTATGGACCGCTTCCATGTCGCCGGCTGGCGGCGATGGCTTCTTGTCGAGCCGCTGTCGGAAGCCGCCACGCTTGGCACCGGCGGCCTGATGCTGATGCTGGCGCTGGCGATTCCAGCATTCCGCCAGACCTCCGACGAGGACTGGCTGAAGAAATCCGAGCTCGCAGTGACCTTCCTCGACCGCTACGGCAACGAAATCGGCAATCGCGGCATCAAACACGACGATTCAGTCTCGCTTGACGAGATGCCCGACCACTTGATCAAGGCGGTGCTGGCGACCGAGGATCGGCGTTTTTACGAGCATTTCGGCATTGATTTCTTCGGCACGTTCCGCGCGCTATTGACCAACGCGCGCGCCGGCGGCGTCGTGCAGGGCGGCTCGACCCTCACGCAACAGCTCGCCAAGAATTTGTTCCTATCGAATGAGCGCACCATCGAGCGCAAGATCAACGAAGCGTTCCTGGCGCTATGGCTGGAAACGCATCTGTCGAAGAATGAGATCCTAAAGCTTTATCTTGACCGCGCTTATCTTGGCGGCGGCACTTTTGGCGTCAACGGCGCGGCGCAGTATTATTTCGGCAAGTCGGTGCGCGACGTGACCTTGCCGGAAGCGGCGATGCTCGCGGGTCTGTTCAAGGCACCGAGCAAATTTTCACCGCTGGTGAATCTGCCATCGGCGCGCGCCCGCGCCAACGTGGTGCTCGATAATCTGGTTGAAGCCGGTTTTATGACCGAGGGCCAAGTCTATGGCGCCCGGCGCAATCCGGCGACCACGATCGATCGCAAACAAGAAGACTCGCCCAATTATTATTTGGACTGGGCATTCGACGAGATGCGCAAGCTCGTCGACACTTTCCCGAAATCGCTCAACGAGAGTTTCTTCGTCGTGCGTACGGCGATCGATCCCAACCTGCAGCACTACGCCGAGCGCGAAGTTGAAGGGGCGCTCCGCCAGTACGGCCACGACTATGGCGCGAGCCAAACGGCGGTCGTTATCGCGGATCTTGACGGCGCCGTCCGGGCGATGGTGGGCGGGCGCGATTATGGCGCGAGCCAGTTCAACCGCGCGGTCGATGCGCTACGCCAACCGGGCTCTTCGTTCAAGCCTTACGTTTACGCCACCGCGCTCGCGAACGGCTTTACGCCGCAGTCGATTGTCGTCGACTCGCCAGTTTGCATCGGCAACTGGTGCCCGCACAACTATTCCGGCGGCTATTCCGGCGCGCTGACGCTGACGCAGGCGATAACGAACTCGGTCAACGTCATCCCGGTAAAGCTCTCCATTGCGCTTGGCGATGGTAATCCGAAGCTCGGCCGTGCCAAGATCGTCCAGACTGCGCGCAATTTCGGTATCTGGACGCCCCTCCCGGACACCCCGTCGCTGCCGATCGGAGCCGACGAGGTCAACGTGCTCGAACATGCGGTGGCCTACGCGACCTTTCCCAATCTCGGAAAGTCGGTCACGCCGCACGCAGCCCTCGAAGTGCGCACCGGCACCGGCGAGCTGGTGTGGCGTTTCGATCGCGACGGCAAGCGGCCCCAGCAGGTAATATCTCCGCAGGTCGCGCTGGAGATGATCGCGATGATGAACTCTGTTGTCATGAACGGAACCGGCCGCCGTGCGCAGCTCGACGGCGTTCAAGTCGCTGGCAAGACCGGTACGACCAACAGCTGGCGCGATGCCTGGTTCGTCGGCTACACGGGAAATTTCTGCGGCGCGGTGTGGATGGGCAACGACGATTACACGCCGACCAAGCGGATGACTGGCGGCACCATTCCGGCACTGATTTGGCACAACATCATGGCTTATGCGCATCAGGGCGTCGAGTTGCGGACGCTACCCGGCCTGCCGCCGCCGCAACATGCCCCGACCGTCGCCGATGCGATGCTGTTGGGCGCGCCGCCGCCACAACAGATTCTGCTGACGCGCAAAGGCACCGAGGCGCTGGTCCGCGTGGAGCGTCTGCTCGACGAAGCAAGCCATGCGCTTCCAGCACAAACACTTCCGGCGAATACGCTTGGCGCGCGCGACGATGACCGCCGCGTCAACACGCTGACGGCGGCAAGCGAACCACAATCGGCCGGCACGCCTCACGGCAATTAGCGGCCGTTGTAACGCCATCTTCATGCGACGGATCGAACGTGCGCCTGTTCTTTAGTGCCTTGCTCACCTTGCTGTTGGCCGCCGCGGTCGGACTTGGCGCGACGTGGCTGACGCTGACGCGCGGCGTGGCCTTCGGCGCGTTGACAATCGGAGCGTGGACGGCTTGGCCAAAAAGCGGATCGATCGATATCGATCCCTATGCCCGCGCCATCATTGCCCGTACCGGAGAATTACCGGTCGGCGCCGGCGACGGCGTCGCCTTTTACGCCCATACCGACGACATCAGGAACCCGCTCGATGGCCGCTGCACCTACCTGATCAGCGGGATCACGCCCGCGGCGCGCTATTGGACGCTGACACTTTACGACCCGCATGGCCGGCTGGTCGCGAACACGCTCGACCGGCACGGCTTTTCGAGCGCCGAAATCGTGCGCGAGGCAAATGGCCGCTTCACCGTCAATGTCGGTCCCCGCGCCCGCGCGGGGAACTGGCTGCCAAGCGGCGGGGTGGAGCAATTCGTACTGGTGTGGCGGCTTTACGATACACCGATCGGCGTCGCGCAGCTCACCACCAAGGAAGGACCGATGCCGGCGGTCGCACGAAAGAGCTGCTCATGATGCTTCGCTTGCCGCTTTGGATCCTCGGAGCGCTGCTTCTTGCCGGCATCGTGCACCTCTCGACTGTGCTGGCGATGCCGAATGCGGCGACGCAAGACGCCTATTCTCGGCTTGCCCAACTCACTCCCATCAACGCGGTCGTGCCGCTGCCGCCGCCATCCGCGCAGGACGCGACCATGCCGTTCATGGATCCGGCCTTTGCCGTCGCGGTATGCCGATATGATCTCTCCAGCGGCGCCATCAAGCTCAGCGCACCACTGAGCCAAGCCTATACCTCGGTAACTTTCTACACCCGCAACAGCGTTGCGTATTACGCCATCAACGACCGCGCCGCCGGCCGGCGCGCGATCGAACTCGATCTGATGACCCCCGAACAACATGCCCAGGTTCCGGAGGAAGAAGACGTCACCGCAGCAGACCGGCTGATCATCGAATCGCCGACCAGACGTGGACTGATTGTGCTGCGGGCGCTGGCACCGGAACCGGGCCTCATGTTCATCGCGCGGCGGGCTGTGGCCAGCGCGCAATGCCGCATCGAGCCACTACCCGGCCAGTAATTTTCCACAAGACGCAGATTTCCGAAAGCCGTCGACGGTCTATTTGACAACTGGCGCCGCAGCAACGCGCGGTGTCGCGACCAGTTGATTAGCCGCAATCTGCTGCTGCAGTAGCGTTAGCGCAATATCGGCTTGCGCCGCCGCGTCTGCCGGTTCCGAGACCACAAGATGATTGAGCGCAAAGCGGTAACCAGCGCAGCGTTGCACGAGTGAGTTTTGCGCCCAGACAACCGTCAGATAATTCTCGCCGATGCGGGCAAGCGCGTCCGCCCGTTCCGGCGGAGGCACGTCCGGAAGAAGGTCCAGGGTGGCTTGCCGCTTGCGATCCAGCTCGATGACGCGGTGGGCCAATTCGAAGAACGGCCCGATGCGCACCACATCGTCGCGAATGTCATCGATCAATTGGTTGTAGCGGCCTGCCGTCGAACGATATTCGGCGGCGAGGAGATGCCGGTAATAATCGGTGCGATCGGCGACCCACAATGTGTCGCCGGCCCTTTGCTGCACGCCGTATTCGTAAAGCACTTCGTCCCAGCGCAGGCGATCATAAGGCGGCTCGATCAGCGGAAAGGCAAGGTCGCGCAAGGTTCGCTCGTCGTCGGTGAGATTGTTCGAAGATATCGGCGCGCCGACATGCGTCGCCGCTTCCTGGCCGACCCAAGCGTGGATGTTGTCGGCGACCAGCGGCTGCTGCAGCCGGCCAAGGTCGCCAATGCTGGTGCAGCCGCCCAGTAACAGCAGCGTCAGGAGCACCAAGGGAAGCTTGGCTTGGCGTCGGCGACGAACCTGCGGCATCGAACTACGCCCGTTCAGCGGCGTCTCAGGCGTCGACGGCCGCCGTTTTGCGCCGGCGGAGGACTGTAAGGTTCGGCTTCGTCCGCACGCAGCTCATGACGTTCGATGCGGACGACCGGGAGTATGATCACGGTCGCCGATTCCGCCGCATCGGCGCGGCCGAAGCGTACGATACGCCCTTCATCAGGGAACTTAACGATGGTGCCCATGGTGGCGGCCCAGCCATTGTCCGCGCCCTACTTGGGGGGCGGACCCCCTGCCCCGATGCACGCGCACCGGTGCCTTTCGCAAGTAAGCCGCATGCAGGGTTAACGCTCCGCTAACGCCGCAGATTTAGGTTGCGAACAATCCTCGAAGTTGTGCACGCGCGGCGCACGTCAGTCGCCTCGCCCGCGGTTGCGACCGAGTTCCGCGTTATGGAATCTGAAAGCTTGTTCGGTTCAATCGGCCTAGCCGACCTTCGCGTGCGTAGCGGCAACGATATGCGGTCGGAATTGCTGCGCGTGCTGACCGACCTCTACGTCCAGCGGCTGAGCCACACCGCGACGAGGAGCGTCACTATACCGAGCTCGCGCTGCGCATGCTGCAGAATGTGGACGCACCGACGCGCATCGCGGTGGCAAAACGTTTCGCGCACTGCCTGTCGCCGCCGCCGCGGGTGCTGCAATGGCTCGCGGGCGACGTGCCGCAAGTCTCGGCCGAAGTTAACGCCCACCCGCTGATGCAGTCGACAGCGTCGGCGGGGCGAGCTGCGAATGATGCGTCCCCGGCACCGCTCACTCATGAGGACCGCCTCGGCGGAGGGAAAGAGCCGATCGCGCCAAGTGCTGCGCCCAGCGCGGGCGAACTCAACGATCTCTTCTTCACCGCGGCCGCCGAGGAGCGGCGGCTCATTTTGCTCAATCTTGACGTCGTCGTCGCCGACGCGGTCGCATTGGACTACGTTGCCGCCGATCCGTCGGTCAGCAAACGCCTGGAGCTTGCCGCGCTCGCCGGCGACCGTGAAGGATTTGCCCACCAGTTGGCACGCGCGTTACGGATTCAGAATGAGCAAGCCCAGCGCATAATCCACGACACACTGGGTGAGCCGATCGTGGTCGCGGCGAAGGTTCTTAATATGCCGCGCGGGGTGCTCTATCGCATCCTGATGTTCATCAATCCGGCGGTAGGCCACTCGGTCGAGCGCGTCCACATTCTCGCGGCGCTTTACGACGAGATTACCGCACCGGCGGCGGTAAGCATGCTGGCAATCTGGCAAGAACAGCTGCGCCAAAAGCCCCCCGCTAACAAACATCGGCCGCTGATGTGGATGACGAAACGCGCCGCCGCGCCCGTCCCGGCAATGCTGCGCAGCTTCGCGGTCCCGCTGTCCCGCGTGCCAGCGAGCGCCGCAGCGCTTCTTGAGGGCTACGTCAGGCCGCGACCACCTCGAGGAAGTTGCGGCCGGCCCGATCCTCGACCTCAACGATCCAAATGTCGGGATCGAATTTCAGCTGGCGCGCAAGATAGGCCTCGACGTCCGCGTCGGAGGCCGATTGCGTAGAGAGACTAAGCGTGAACGCGCGCGCAGCGTCCTGCGCAGCGTCAAACGCACTCTGTGGCGCGGGTCCGAACAAATCCGAGGTACCATCCAGTCTGCTGATGCGGACAAAAATCGCACCCGCTTCTTCCGCCCCACGGCGGCGCACGACGGCGAACACGCCCTCGACGTGACACCGCCGCAGATAGGCAGCCACCCAAAGCGCGCTTTTCAGGCGCATCGTCGTCATCCGGTGCAATCCCTACCCGCAAAGCATATGGCTTGCGAACCGTCGGCCGGCAATAAATTCAATCCCAAAACCGGGCTTGATACAGATTGCCGATTGCCTGGTGCAGCGACAAGCTACTATTCGACAGTTCGGCCGGTCATCACCGCGAGTTCGCTCAAGAGCCGATCGGAGAGCCGCCCAGTCACCGGCATCTTGTGCTCGCCCTCAAACTTTCCGATCGCCGCAACTGTCGGCTCATCGAGAACGCCGGTTGGCTTGATCTGGCCATAGCCGAACTCGGAGAGCGTACGCTGTACAGCGGCGATGCGAGCCGACGGACTAACCGACGAGCCGATGAGATCGCCAATCGGATCGGCGCGGCGCCCGGTGACCGGCTGCGGGAGTCTTGCGCCTGCAGGACGCGGCTGCGCTTCAGGAAGCCTTTCGGCGACCTTAGGCCCCGGCGGGACCGGCATCTCCGCGCGCCGATCGGCCGGCGGCAAAACTGCTGCAGGATTGGCGAAGAACGGGGCCGGATGCGGCCCCGTTTGCAAGAAGACGGCATTGGCAATGATGATCAGGCTCGCCGCACCGGCCCCGAGGATCGCAAACGAATCCATCGGGCGCCGCGCGGCACCGACCCAAAGCCGCCGTGTGACCGCGGCGACCGCCCCATTGCCCGCGGCAGCACGCGTGCGGGGGCGGCGATTGCTGTGGCGCGCCTCACGCACTTCTTTTCATCCTTTGGTTCTTGCCTTGGCGGAAAGCTTCGCGCGGCATTGACGAAATTTCCCGATAACTCGCCACCGAGCCTGGCAGGGACCGCCTCACTGCCGCGGGCAGAGCGACATCCGATCTTCCGGGCTGAACGCGTTCGCAGTCGAGCGGCAAATGCACGCTGACGCGAGTGCCTTCGCCGACGCGGCTCGCAATCTCTATCTCGCCGCCATGCAGCCGCACCAACCCCTTGACGATCGATAGTCCGAGGCCGGTGCCACCGTGGCCGCGATCATAGGAGGCGCGGGCTTGAAAATACGGTTCGCCGACGCGTGCGAGATCCTCTTCACTGATGCCGATGCCGTCGTCTTCGACCATGAAGGTGACGTGCCCGGCTTCGGCTCGCGCCCCGACGGCGACCCGGCCGCCGCGGTCGGTAAACCGAATGGCATTGGAAAGCAGGTTCAGCAAAATTTGATTGACCGCGCGCCGGTCGGCAACCAGGTCCGGAAGCTGGCGCGTGGGCAATTGTTCAAGCGCGACCCCCGCCTCGGTTGCGCGCAGCGCCAACAAATTGCAGCACGCGGCAATGACAGGCGCCGGCGCAAATGGCTCCGGCGTGACCTCGAAATTATCGGTCTCGATCTTCGACAAATCGAGAACGCCGTTGACGACGGCGAGCAGATGATGGCCCGACTCGTTGATCAGCGCCGCGTATTCGCCGCGACGCCGGGCGTCGAGCGGCAGAGTCGATTCTCTTTTCAACATGTCGGAAAAGCCGATGATGGCATTGAGCGGCGTGCGCAACTCGTGACTCATTGTGGCGAGGAAACGGCTCTTTGTCGCGTCAGAACGTTCAACATCGGCGTGCGCCTGCTCTAGCGTCTCTTCCTGCAGTTTGCGTTCGGTGACATCGCGAAGGACAGCAACAACCTCGTGTCGGTCGTCCACGCCGGGTCTAAAGGCCGCGGCTTGGATCGGCCGGCAGCGCATTTCGATCCAGATGAATTGCGGCGTGGCGCGGCCCTCACTCCAGCGCCGAACGCGGAACTCGGCGGAGCGGCTTTCGCCGAAAGCCGCCGTGTCGCCAAGCGCTTTGAGGTAAGCCGGACGATCGGCGACGTGAACGCGATTGAACAAGCCCTGGCCGCGCAGGTCGGCGATACCGCAGCCGAACAGCGATTGCGCGGCCGGAGACATGAACCGCACGGTCCCATCTCGGCTATGCCGGGCGATGACATCGGTCATGTTGCGCGCTAGAAGCCGGTAGCGATCTTCCTCGGCATGGTGCAGCCCGAAAGCAGTGCGCGCCAACGCTTCACCGCCGAGCGCAAGGCCCGCGGCATAGAGCGCGGCGGAGACGACACCGAACGCGGCAAGCCCCGGATGGGCAGCCGGATCGGACGCCGGCAATAGCCCAAGCGCCCCGGCCATGACCAACAGGCCGGCCGCCGCAAGTGCCGAGGTTGAAGCGATGGTAACGACCCGGCGCGAGGTCGACAGCGAGGCCTCGAGCGGCACGACCACGAGCCAAGGCGTGGCGAACGACGTTATTCCACCGGTGGAAGCCGCCACGGTCGTAACCACGCCGATCAAAGCGAGCGACGACAGGACGTGTGCGCTTTCAAAGTGTCCTGTGCGCGAAACAAACAACGCTGCAAGGATGGGAACGAGGAACCAGGCCAACACAACGAGTTCGAGACCGGTCGGCGCGCCGCGCACGAACAGATAAACCGGAAACGCCGCCAGAGCTGTCACGCTGCCAAGGAGCCGTGGAGCGATGAAGGCGCGGTGGCGCGCCGCCGTCAATACATCCTGTTGTGCCGACGGATGCACCAGGCCCGCAATATAGTCTCGTATCGGCGCAACGAGGCCCACGATCCCGATTTGCACGCCTGGCTTTGCAGACGCGCTCCCCATTTTTCTGTTGCGCGATCGTGTCAGAGGCCGCTTAAGCGAACGCTAAGGCACAGCGCGGTCGCCACGCACGAAAGCCTCGCGCGGGCTAGACCGCGACGATTCCCCGATCATGGTGAACGGGCCGTTGCCGGGTTCGATTGCGGCGGCGACACCGCGCGCGGCGACGGGATGGAAAACGCGCCGCGAAACACTTCGCGGCCCGCCGGAACACATTCAATTTCCGGTATTCGCGGCGTTTGCTCAAATTTTAGGTAAATTGCATTTTTTCAAGTTGAGTGAAAATTTGCGGCGTATTCTGTTCGATTATGAGGAAAATCGTCCCGGCACCGCCAACGCGCCTTTCAAATGTGCCTGCTAGGTTGAGTGGGCATGCGGCATTCATGGCCGCCGGGGACGCGGGTCAAATGTTCTTTCTGTTGCGAGTGACGTTCTGGCTCGGGCTTGTGCTCGTCCTGCTGCCTTTCGGCTCCGCACAGCGAAGCTCGACGGGGGGCGAGGTCAGCACCTCTGAGGCCATTTCAGCCGCCTCCGCCACGGTCGGAGATTTGCGCGGCTTTTGCGAGCGACAGCCTGACGCCTGCACGGTCGGCTCGCAAGTAGCGACGACAATCGGATACAGGGCGCAAGCGGGCGCGAAGATCCTTTACGACGTTTTGAGCGAGGCCATGGCGCCGCGCGATACCGGAGCGCTGGGCAATAGCGGGAACCGTCACACCGGCGGCAGCAAAGGGACGCCGGACAAATCCACCGCGGAGCGGAACTCGCAAAGCACGTTGACGCCAGCCGATCTGGCGCCCGCCTGGCGCGCGCCGGCGCCGCGCAAAGACGCCAAACACGCGGCGTAGCTTAAAACAACGTCGACCTCGCGGGCGGGTCACCCTATATAAGGGCGACGAGGAATTCCGCTCCAATGCCCGACATTGAAGAGATTATTGAGAACTTCACGGTCCTCGACGACTGGGACGACCGGTATCGCTATCTGATCGAGCTTGGACGGGAGCTACCGGCACTGCCGGAAGCGGCCCACAATGAGGCGAACAAAGTGCGCGGTTGCGCGAGCCAAGTCTGGCTCGAAACCAGCGTGCGGCGGGACGGCGCCTCTGGACCGACACTGACCTTCCTTGGCGACAGCGACGCCCACATCGTGCGCGGACTGATCGCAATCCTGTTTGCAATGTTTTCCGGAAAGCCGGCGAAAAGCATCTTGGCGGCCGACGCACTCGAGCTGTTCGCGCGCATGGGGTTACGAGAGCACCTGACGCCACAACGTTCGAATGGCTTCCGTTCCATGGTCGACCGCATTCGCGCCGATGCGCGGGCCGCCCTCACCACCGCTGCCGTTTAAGGCGGCTGCGATCGCGCAGAACATGCATCCGAGCCCCGCTACCTGCGGCGGCGCCTTTGCTGGCCCAATCCCATCTGCTTCGCCAACTGCGATCGGGCCGCGGCATAGTTGGGCGCGACCATCGGGTAATCGGGCGGCAAGTTCCATTTGGCGCGATACTGATCGGGCGTCATGCCGTATTGCGTGCGCAGATGGCGCTTTAGCGATTTGAACCGTTTTCCGTCTTCCAGGCACACGATGTATTCGGCGGTGATCGAGCGCTTGACCGGAACGGCTGGTTTGAGCGCTTCAGCCGGCGCCGAAGCCTGCCCACCGTTGGCAACGCGCAACAGGGCCGAATAGACTTGGCCAATCAGAGAAGGAACGTCGCCGGTCGCAACCGTGTTGTTGCTGACATAGGCGGAAACAATCTCAGCAGTCAGCTCTATGAAGCTGCTGTCCCCGGAATTCTCAGCCATAACGAGCCCGCTATCTTAAAGATTATTTCGCCCCCCGGTCGCCGCTTGCACTCAGCAATATTTGCGAACGATTCTAAGATAGAGGATAATTTGCCGAATTAAAGCAATAAATTCGCAGCCAAAGCCAGAATCCAAGAATTGGCCTCTCAAAAACGGTGCGGACAATCTCGGAGTTTACTGCGTTCAACTACGGGGCTGCGCCTTCAATATGATCTCGTAGCGCCCCGATCGAACCAAATCGCAACGTGCCCTGCGGCAACTGAGCTTCAATCGATCCATCGGAATAAAGCGCGTAGGCCATTCCCTCGACCACGCCGGATTTGAGAACTGTGACCGACGCTGCCGAGCCGGATTGCGCGTCGGAGCCGGCAAGTTCGCCGCCCGGCGCCGTTTCGTTCACGGCGGATGTCTCGGAAACTGCAGTCGTTACGGGTAATGGGCTTTGCGCCGCCAGCGCCGTTTGAAGCGATGCCGCCTGCTGATCGTCGCGGCGCGGACCGGTGGGCCAGAAAGTGTTCAGCTTTGCGCCGTTGGTCCTGGCTGGTGGCGACACACTTGTCGGGTGGGGCTTCGCGGCAGGGCGAGGCGCCAAGCGTACCGCTCTCGCCCCGCCATTTGCGGCACGCACCGTGGTGGCCGCGGCGCCCCTGACTTCGGCAGCAATCGCTTCCTCGACTTCTAGGCGCACCGGGCCCGGCAAGACCGGGGACGTATCGCCTTGAACGATCGGGCCATTCTGGCGGCGAGCGAAAGTCGGAAACTTTGCCCGCAAACGCTCAAGCGCCTCGTCTTCCGCGATTGGGGTTGCAGCCCCGGCGACATCCGCCTCTGTTTTTGGCTCGACTTTGACCGCCAAGGGCGCAGGCACAAGCGCGGGCGCTTCCGCCGCTTGCGCCGCGATTGCTTCCGCCGGGCGATCTGCGCGCGGCAGCGGTCGCGCCGCTAACGCCCGTTCGATGCGGCGCAATTCGCGAACCGCAATGCCCAACCCGATAAGCAAAAGTCCGCCGACGACCCCGACCATCCCGGGCGTCAGCACTTCACTGTCGAAGGT
The DNA here is from genome assembly GCA_964459765.1 of uncultured Hyphomicrobiales bacterium. Taxonomy (GTDB): domain Bacteria; phylum Pseudomonadota; class Alphaproteobacteria; order Rhizobiales; family Xanthobacteraceae; genus BOG-931. Next base: position 48,049 of record CAYWNY010000007.1, read on the forward strand.
CCCGTCGCGCACGCCGACCCCAGAGGCCACCAGCAGCAAGCCGCCGACGGTTGTAACCAAACCCAAAAGCCACAAAACAACGGGCATTGCACCTGTCCCCTCGCCCCTCGATCATAAGCCGGAGGCGACCGGAAGTATTTTGACGATCCTGCGACAACGGTGCAAGCGCGCAACATTGCAGATGACGTCCGGTTCCAGCTTGCACGCCCATTAAACGACGGTATCAAACCGATCTCGGCTGCCACTCGTTGCGGCAGTGCACACCGATTTAATTCCTTGCGGCGCAAGGAGAAACCGGCAACCGCTGCGTGCGTCGACCCCAGGGCACGAGGTCGCCGACGCGAGACGTTGCCGAGGCCCACCGGTTAAGCCTATTTAGAGGAAACATTGCCCTCTCCAGGCCGTTTACCAAACGCCTGTTCGTCGCCATCTTCATTCCGGTTCACATTGAGGAGTAAACCAATGCCGTTCACCCTTCCCGAGCTGCCCTATCCCTACGACGCGCTTGCCCCATACACGTCCCGCGAGACGCTCGAATTCCATCACGACAAGCATCACCAAGCTTACGTCACCAATTTCAACAATCTCGCCAAAGGTACCGAGTGGGAGAACAAGCCGGTTGAGGAAGTGGTGAAGGGCACGTTCGGCAAGAACGCGGGCCTTTTTAACAATGCCGCTCAACACTACAATCACATCTATTTCTGGAAATGGATGAAGAAGGGCGGCGGCGGCGACAAGCTGCCCGGCAAGCTGGAAAAACAAATCATCGCCGATATCGGCTCAGTCGCCAAGATGAAGGAAGATTTTGCTCAGGCCGGCGTCACTCAATTCGGCTCGGGCTGGTGCTGGCTCGCGGTCAAGGACGGCAAGATTTCGATTTCAAAAACGCCTAACGGCGAAAACCCCCTGGTCCACGGTGGCACGCCCATCCTCGGCTGCGACGTTTGGGAGCATTCCTACTACATCGATTATCGCAACCGCCGGCCCGATTACATCAAGGCGTTCCTCGATAATCTCGTTAATTGGGACTACGTGGCCGAGCTCTACGAAGCGGCGACGAAGTAGGCGTCAGTCTCGATCGCACATCGGCGGGACCGTTTGGTCCCGCTTTTTTCGTGCTCTGTTCGCCGTGAGCGGCGCTGGTCACGAGGTGTTTGCTCCTGACCTTACGCTGTCGCGTGTGCAAATTCCCAATAAAGCTCCCGCGCCCGCCGATAGATCGGACCCGGCTGCAGATTACGTTGCTCGAAGCGTATGATCGGCGACACCTTGGTGTAATTGCCGGTCGAAAAAATTTCGTCAGCCGCCGAAAGATCGGCATTGCTCACGAGCGTCTCGACCACGGTGATGCCGGCGCCCCGCAACAGCGCGATCACCCGCGCCCGTGTGATACCCGCCAGAAAAGTGCCGTTGGCGGCCGGGGTAAAGACGACCCCGTCTTTGACCAGAAACAGATTGGCGGTCGCCAGCTCGGCGACGTTGCCCAGCATGTCGCACATGACGCAATTGTCGAAGCCGCGCTCGCGCGCTTCAATCATCGCCCGCGCGTTGTTGGGATAGAGACAGCCGGCTTTGGCATCGACCGGAGCGGTTTCACGGGTCGGCCGCCGGAACGGCGACAGCGTCACGGCCGTACCGGTCGGTTTCGGCAATGGCGCCACATAGAGCGTCAGACACCAGCGGGTCGTTTCCGGGTCCGGCCGAACCGCCCCGCTCGCCGCATCCTCGGGCCAGTACATCGGCCGGATGTAAAGCTCGGCGTCGCGCTCGAACCGCTTGAGCCCTTCGCGTGCGAGTCCAACCCAGGTCTCGACGGGCACCATCGGCTTGAGGAACATCGTCTTGGCGGATCGGTTGACGCGCGCGCAATGCAGATCCAGATCGGGCGCCGTGCCTTCGAATGCGCGGGCGCCATCGAAAACCGACGTACAAAGCCACGCCGCGTGGGTGCGCACGCCCATGATCGGCACATTGCCATCATGCCATTCGTTCTCGAAGAAGGTCAGGGTCTTTGACCAGACGACCGGTTTATTCATCGAATCATCCTTTCCGCCCTATTGTCCTGCCGGCACCGCCTTTGTCATCATGATTGGCGCGAGGAGAGCGGATGACGAGCGTCTATGTGTTCGATGCCTACGGCACGCTGTTCGACGTTCATGCCGCAATTGCGCGCCATCGCGCGGCCGCCGGCGCCGATGCCGATCGTTTCTCCGAAATCTGGCGAACGAAGCAGCTCGAATATACCTGGACGCTAACGCTCGCCGGCCGGTACGTCGATTTTTGGACCCTGACCGAACGAGCGCTGGACTTCGCCTTTGCGCGGGTGCCGTCAGTCGATCGCGCGCTCAAGCCGAAGCTGCTGGACGCCTATCTCGCGCTCGACGCATTCGCCGACGGTCGTGCGGCGCTTGCCGATCTAAAGTCCCGCGGCAGCCGCGCGGCCATCCTTTCGAACGGCACGCCGCGCATGCTGGCGTCCGCAGTCGACGCAGCCGGGTTCTCTGGCCTCTTCGACGCGGTGCTCTCGGTAGACAGGGTGCGGCTTTATAAGCCGCGGCGCGAAGTTTACGCGCTGGTCACGGATGCGTTTGCGGTCACACCGGCTGAGGTGATTTTTGTCTCATCCAACCGCTGGGACGTTATGGGCGCGGTGGCGTTCGGCTTCAAAGCCTTCTGGGTCAACCGCGCGCGCATGCCGGACGAGTATGGCGATCTGGCGCCACTGCGCGAGATTGCCGACCTGGCGGCGTTGTGAAAAATCGCTCGCTGATCGCGATAGCTTGCCAGCGATTCGGAAAGATGATTATCGTTTAATTCGCTCGAACTCCGCGCAGTACCAGTGAGCGTTGGGAATACCCCGCACGTTCGTCGCATAAGATTGAAATTAGATACGCGCGCCACTGGTGACGGCTAAAGATCGAAAAGCGGCGCGCCGCCTGGAGACCTTCCGGCGATTGCTCGCCAATATCCAAGCGCACATCTTGCCCAATGTCGGTTTCGTGCTGTGGGACAATTCCACCGTGCCCACCGACCTATCGCCGGATGCACTGGCCTTTGTCTTTGCCGATGAGGGCGTTGTGGCCGCGCTGGTGCGCCGGTTGAGCTTCCACACATTCCTCAATCTTTGGGTGACGGCGCGCATCGATCTTCGCAACGGCTCTCTCTTTGACCTGGCAGCTCGCAGGCCGAAGGAACGCGGCAAAGCGCTCGTCAAGAAACTCGACAAGGGTCTGGTGCTAGCGACGGCGGCGAAGTTCTTATTCGTGCCGCGCGGCGGACTCGCAGCTATTCGCGGCGACAAGGCGCGCGCCGACGCCAGCGAAGCCGCGAACAAGGCGAACGTCCACTACCACTACGATCTCTCCAACGCATTCTATGAGCTCTTTCTCGATCCGGAGATGGTCTACACGTGTGCCTATTTCAGGGACTGGAACAACGACCTGGCGACTGCGCAGCGCGACAAACTCGACATGATCTGCCGTAAATTGCGCCTCCGGCCGGGGGAAAGCTTTCTCGACATCAGCTGCGGCTGGGGCGCGCTCGTATGTCACGCCGCCCAGTATTACGGCGTTCGCGCGCACGGCGTAACGCTGTCGGAGGAACAATTCGCCTATGCCAGAGAGAAGGTTGCGCGACTTGGGCTCGAAGATAAGGTAACGCTTGAGTTGCGCGACTATGCGTTCGTCCAAGGCAGCTTCGATAAGATCGCGTCGATCGGCATGTCGGCATCGCCAATCAAACCGGCTATTTCCAGACGATCAATCGCCTGTTGAACCCGGGCGGCCTCTATCTGCACCACGCGATCACGCTACGCGCCAAGGAATATCAACGTTTTCAGCGCGGCAAAGCTCCGGCCGTGGCCTGGGTCATCCGCTATATCTTCCCCGGCGGCATGGTCGATCACCTCGCGATGTCGATCGGCAATCTGGAACTCAACGGTTTCGAAGTGCACGATGTCGAAGGCTGGCGCGAGCATTACGCGCGCACGACCCAGCTCTGGCACGATCGTTTATCCGCGAACCGCGGCGCCGCCGAACGCGAAGTAGGCAGCGTCAAGACGAGGCTCTGGACCCTGTGGCTCGCGGGATCATCGCTTGGTTTCACGCACGGCACGCTCGGCATTTTTCAGACGCTGGCGTCGAAGCGCGTGCGCGGGCTGACCGGTCTACCGCCGACCCGCGCCGACCTTTATCGGTGAAGCAGCAGCCGGTTAGCGCGACGCGCCGCTTGACGGCGCTAGCGGTTATAAGGCGATCGTTTTATTCGACTGTCCGACCGCCGCCCGAGGGCGGTGAGGGCTCAACGATCTCTCGCGCCAGCCCAAGCGCGCCGAGCACGCGGACGGCGAGGTACGTCGTATCCAACTCCCACCATTTGTGTCCGTGCCGCGCCGAGCGGGGGTCCGCATGATGATTGTTGTGCCAGCCCTCGCCGTTGGCCAACAGTCCGATCAAGAAATTGTTGCGGCTGTCCTCGCCGGTTTCGTAGTTGCGGTAGCCCCAACGGTGGGTCACGGAATTGACAGACCAGGTCGCATGCATGTGCAGGACAGTGCGAACGAATACGCCCCAGACCAGCAGGCTTGCGCCGAATTGAGCGGCTGCGCCGATGTTTTGCCCCGCAATCAATCCGGCGATTAACCCACCGCCGAAGAACGCCAGCCAGGACGCCAAGTTAAGCCAGACATACAGATAGCTGCGCTCCATCGCGGCGTAGAAGGGATCGCGCAAGATATCCCTGGCGTAACGATCGAAGATGCCGATTGGATTTAGCTCGCGGTTGACCAGGAAGAGCCAACCCATGTGACCCCAGAAGAAGTTCACCGCTGGGCTGTGCGGATCGCCACCCTCATCCGAATAGTGGTGATGCTTGCGATGGATGGCCACCCATCGGGCCGGTGTGTCCTGCACACATAAGACTCCAAGGACGGTCAGGCCATGCTCCAGCCAGCGCGGGCAAGCAAATCCGCGATGAGTGAGAAGGCGGTGGTAGCAGAGGCTGATGCCAAGGGCGCCGATCACGTAATGGCCGAGCACGGCCAAAATGACGCCCGTCCAGCTGAAGAACCACGGCAGCAGCGCCAACAGCGCGACAAGGTGATAGAAAACCAACACTGCGGTGCGCACCCACTCGATTCGCGCCGGCCGAACGCCCGCGGGCAGCGGCAATTTCGCCCGCCTCTCGGCGCTCTCGAACCGCAAAGCTGTTTCAGTCATGCCGTAAAGCCCCGACTCGCGTGAATATCGCGCGACGAAATCCTACCCGATAGTACCTTGCCGCCGGGTATTTTGCTTGCCTTTAGCTGGCCGGGCAAGGCTGCAAGCGGCGCTTGCTTACAGGCGCCCACAGGCCGGTTATCGCGCGTTATCCGGCGTGACCCGGCTCCTCGGGGCTTCTCAGCGCGGCCACGATCTGCTGCTTCGTGAGACGGGTTCCATCATCACCCTCGATCAAAAGGGCGACGCGGCCGCCGTCATTGAGGTGTCGCGCCCAACCCAGCGCCTCGTCGAGCAGGTTAAACTCCTTATGGAGGTGACGGTCTTTCTCCAGCGGCGAAATCGACTGCGAGCCGCGCGGGCCGGAATAGACGCGATAGGTCATGGCGGACCTCCTGCTTGGCCCCCGGTACCAGGAAATACATCCCGATAGTCTAATCTGCCAGCGTGTATGGTTCGCGAAACCGCGGCGCGATGACGCGGCCGAGCTATTTCTCCGGCACGAAACGCTGGTTGGTGAAGGGCAGCGATGTCGGGCGCCCAATCACGATGAAGGCATGATCGAGGGTGCGGTGACAGCTGTTGCAGCCGCCGCTGAGTTGATCGAAGCCGCGGGCGAAGGCGTCGCGGTCTTTGGCATCGACCGCCTTTTCCAGCGCGGCAATCGCTGCGCCAACCGCCTTGTCGACCGTGTCGCCGCCGATCAGCTTGTTCACATCCTCGAAACCGTCCTTGAGCTTGTCGACTTCATAATCGGCGAGCGGCCAGTTGCCGTTGCGGCCGGCAAACCAAAGCTTGATGTGACGGTCCTGTTGCTGGGCCATGATGTCGCCAATGCCGGGCTCGTGGGGCTCCGATGTCGCCGGCGCGGCCGTGGAAGCATCCTCGGCGTGCGCATTCGGCGTCAGCAACAGCAGCGCGAGCACAGCAGCCACAGCGACCTTCATAAACTCCTCCGTTACCAGATCAGCTCGTGGGCGCGAGCGGTTCGCTGCATTGCTTGGCAAATGCCTCTTGGCAGCTTTGATAGAGCGCGGGGCACCCCTTGGCGGCGGCAAGCGCGGCGTCGATACTTTTGAGCCGTTCGCCGGCGGCACGGGATTGACCGTCGTAGGTGAGCACCGCGTCGGCGCGCTCAAGCCCGCGGTCGGTTATCAAAAAGCGTTCGGCACCATTGAAAAACGTGGTGGCAGTCTTGATCGCTTCGGTGAGTTTCTTGGTGTATTCGGCATTCGCTGTCGGGTCGGGTTTGACCACCCGCACATGCACCGCGATGTCGGTATAAAACACGTTGAGCTTGAAATAGATGCCGCCGCACTGGGCGAGAGCGAGCCAATAAGGACGTCCGTTGAAGGCGCCGGGCGCGCTCACTACGCTGTCGCGCTTATCCACCGGTACGGCCGGAGCCGGCGGCTCCGCCGCGTGTTTCGGCTCGCGTTTTTGATGCAGCGACTGCTGCGCTTGCGCGGTGGCCGCGGCGGCACAGATGGCGAGCGCGACAAAGGCCCTCTTGACCGCTGTTCCCGCTGTTCCCGCTGTTCCCGCCATCATGCGACCAACTTGCTCAAGCGCCGTCGGACGGTTTCAAAATCGCTCCAGCCACGGCCGCAATTCGATTTCCCAAGCCCAGGCGCTGCGATGCTGCCGCAACAGATCGAGATAGGTCTGCGCGATGGCATCGGGATCAAGCATGCTGTCCGGCTTGTCCGGCGGTTCGGCGCGGCCGGCGCTGCGGATGCCTCCATCGATCACGACGTGGGCGACGTGGATGCCCTGCGGCGAAAGTTCACGCGCCATGCTTTGCGCCAAGCCGCGCAGAGCGAATTTCCCCATGGCAAAGGGCGCCGACTGCGCGTAGCCCTTCACGCTGGCCGACGCGCCGGTGAAAAGAATCGCGCCGTGTTTCTTCGGCAGCATCCGCTTGACCGCCTCTTGCGCGACAAGAAAGCCGGCGAATGCGCTGACGGCGAGCGTCTTCTCGACCTCGACCGGATCGAGTTCGACGAGCGGGCCGCGCGTGCGATAACCGGCGTTGAACACGACCACGTCGGGGGCGCCAAAAGCCGCGTCGACGCGGCTGAAGAGTTCGACGACGTCGCCGCGTTTCGCTGCGTCGCAAGCGAACGCTTCGCCGCCGATCTCGCGCGCCAGCGGCGCCAGGTCATGCGCGCGCCGCGCGGCCAACGCGACTTTGATCCCGGCTTTGGTGAAAATGCGCGCCACGGAAGCGGAAAGGCCGCCCCCGACCCCGACGATGAGCGCTGTACGGTATGGCGTGTCAGGCATGCGGGCACTCCGTGCAACAATATTGGCGCGGATATGAGCGGCGGCTGCAGGGCCACGTCAAGGGTTATGTATTGGAATACTTCTCGATTGCCGCGTAACGCGCGGCGGCACTTCGCCGCTCAATCGACCACCGCAATCGCGTTGATTTCAACGAGGCAGCGCGGATCGGTCGCCAGCCGCACCACCTGCACGGTCGTCGTCGCCGGCTTGGCATCGCGAAAGTATTCTGCCCAGACGCGGTTGAGCGCGTCCTGATCGGTGAGGTCGGTCACAAACCGATCGGCCGATATCACGTCGGAAAAGGTGGCGCCGACGGCGTCGAGACCGCGCTTGAGATTTTCCAGCGCGGCGCGCGCCTGGCCGGCCATGTCGCGCGGCATGGCATCGAACTCCTCCGGCCGGTGCGGATGATGATGATAGACCGGCGCCGCGGTAACGCCGGCGAGGTACACAGTCGTGCCACCTTTGACCTTGATCGCCGGCGCGTAGGGCATCCACAAATCCGGCGCGTCCGGCCAGTGGATGTGTTCCATAATTTTCGGCATGTTTTGCGGCCTCCTGCCGGGTTCTTGTAACGCATAACGTTCTGCGTTATAACTGGCTATGATCGTTAGCTTTCGCGGTTCCGAAACGGCGACGATCTGGTCCGGTCAGCGAAGCCGCCGCCTGCCCGGCGACATTCAAACGTCAGCGTTGCGGAAGCTGCGTCTTCTCAATAATGCCAAGCGTCTCGATGATTTGCGTGTACCTCCCGGCAATCGGCTCGAAGCTATGAAAGGAACCCGCGCCGGACAACATTCTATTCGGATCAACGATCAGTGGCGAATCTGCTTTGTGGGGAAGGACAATCATGCGCGCGAAGTTGAAATTGTCGACTACCACTGACCTGCTTCACAACCCTCATCCGGGAGAAATCTTGCTGGAGGAGTTCTTGGAGCCGATGACGCTATCGCAGACCGCGCTGGCACGGGCAATCGGCGTGCCGCCGCGGAGAATAAACGAGATCGTGCTCGGCAAGCGTGCGATCACGGCAGATACCGATCTACGCCTTGCGCGCTATTTTGGCATGTCGGAGGGGTTTTTCATCGGGCTACAGACGGATTACGAACTGATGGAACGCAAGCGCGCGATCGGCGACAAACTCAAGGCGATCAGGCCGAGGGCGGCGTGACCTACTATGGAAACACGAAATTGGGCAGTTTCGTCGGCAATCGCGGACAATAACCGATCCACGTGTACGGCAAAAGGTTGATAGCCAGCGCGCCCAATGCATCCTTTGTCTTTTTTTCCGGGACGCCCGGAGGCACGAGAACCAGCTTCGGCTTGTTTTTGGCAAAGCTGTTTATCTAAGGATCGTAGCTCACCGTGTTTGGGCTTGCCGCCAGGTTGATTGAGGCTGTCCACTCAAGCGGCCAAAAAAAGCATTGGCAGCAAACTCACCCTGAGTCGAGCTCTTGGGGAAGGTCGGGGACGCCAACACCGTGCGGTTCATTGAGTTGGATCGCCCCACCGGGACCCAGAGCACGACCGCCCCTCTCACCGCTTCCCGTGGGCACAGCTCGCATTGGCGTCCCCACAACCTGGTATATCTTTTCGGTTGTAATGTGTCACAGCCTCATACTAAGGTGGTTAGCGCACCTATGTCCTCGACCGCATGTCAGTCATTTATTGGCGACAGCGCGTCTTCGTCTTGCATAATCGATTCGAGAAGGTTGGCGAGGCGGCGCCGCACGTTGTTATTCCTAATGCGTGCCAAGGCGATCGCGATACAGACGCCTTGCTTAGTGCGGAGGGCCTCGGCGATGGCCGCAAGCTTGGCCGACTCGCCGCCGGACGGATTTGCCTCCTCGAAAAAGAAGGAAACCGACACTTGCAAGACCTGAGCGATCGCCTGGAGACAACGCACCCCTGAGGCTGTCACCGCTTGTGAGCCGCTCGGGCCACCATCGGAACGGCTGTGCGTGGAACCGTCGCCGAAAGAATGATTTTTCAGACAGGCCCAAAAAGAGCAGGCCGACTGCGCCTTTACCGCTGCTTTGCACGAACAGCACATTGGGCCAGCATCGGGAATACTCACTGTCCTCTTGGCATTGTTCCTGTTTTGTTCTAGTATCGCCTTCCCCTAAACCGGAAGCGATATGCAGCTCTCGACTGCCCTTTCTGTGTTGCGTAACCGCGCCGCTGTGGCGGCGGAATTGCGCCGTTTATTGCCGAAAATGGAAGGGGTTAGGACGACAAAGCCGATCCCGTTCGGCCTCGCGGCCATAGACCGTTGCTTGCCCCAAGGCGGGCTATCCGGCGCCGCTTTGCATGAGATCGTACCCGACGAAGCCGCCACCCCCGCCGCCTTCGGCTTCCTGGTGGCACTGCTCGCCCGCCTGACCCCTCTCCCCATCCCTCCCCCACAAGGTGGAAGGAAGCCGATAAATCGACAACCGGTCATCCTCGTTCTGCCGACTTATGGGCTGCGCGATTACGGCCGTCCGCACAGCCACGGCATCTGCGTGCTTGGGCTCGATCCGCGCCGTTTGCTTCTGGTCGAGACCGCGCATCGCAAAGACACGCTCTGGGCCATGGAAGAAGCGCTGCGTTCGGGCGCGCCGGCCGCCGTCGCCGGCATCATCGATCAGTTCGATCTGAAAACCAGCCAAAGGCTGCAGCTGGCCGCCATGGATGCGGGCCTGCCGCTCTTTGTGCTGCGGCCGGCGCAACAACTGGAATCGAGCGCGGCGGCGACGCGCTGGCGCGTTGCCGCCGCTCCCGCCGCGCGCGACCGCTTCGGGCTCTTCGCGCACGCGCGCTGGCGACTCACGCTGGAACGCTGCCGCAACGGACGCGCCGGCGAATGGATGGTGGAGTACGATCATGTCGCGCATCGTTTCAGTCTGGCTGCCGCGCTGGCCGATCCTGCGTTTTCTCGCGACACAGGCGAGAAGGCCCTCAGGCAAGCTTGTTGATCCCGACCGGCCGTTCGCTTTGGTTGCGACCGCCGCCGGCGGACCGCGCCTCGCCGCTCTGAACGAAGCCGCCGAAGCCGCAGGCCTTACGCCCGGCGAGCCTTTGGCGGATGCGCGCGCCAAAGCGGAATTTCTGCAAACCCGCGACATCGACGCGGCCGCCGACGACATGGCGTTGCGCCGCCTGGCGCTATGGGCGACGCGCTATACGCCGACAGCTTCGCCTTTATGCCGGGATTTTTGGGCGGAAGAAAACGGCGCTGACGGTTTTTTCCTCGACATTGAAGGCGCGGCGCATCTGTTCGGCGGTGAAGAACAGCTCATTGCCGATCTGGCGCGCCGCCTTGAAAAAAATTTCGGCCTGCCGGCGCGGCTCGCTATCGCCGATACGCCCGGTGCCGCATGGGCGTTGTCGCGTTTTTCACGCATGCCCTCGGTTATTCTGCCCTCGGGACACGAAGCCGAGGCGCTCAAACCGCTCCCCGTCGAAGCATTGCGGCTTTCACCGGAAACTTGCCGGACTTTGCGCCGGCTCGGTTTCAAATCCGTCGGCGCCTTGCTTGAACAACCGCGCGCGCCGTTTGCCGCGCGCTTCCCGGCCGAGTTGCTGGCGCGCATCGATCAGGCGCTCGGCCGGCGCGATGAGCCGCTCATCCCGATCGTGGCGCCGCCGGTCTATCACATGCTGCGCTATCTCCTCGAGCCGATCCTCACTCAGGAAGCGATCGTTGCGCTTTCGCGCCGCCTCATGCAGACGCTGACGCATGTGCTCGCCCGCGACGATGTCGGCGCGCGCGCTCTGCGGCTTTCGCTCTACCGGGTCGACGGCGCGGTAGAAACAATCGAGATTGGACTGACGCTGCCGACGCGCGATGTCGCGCATATCGTACGCCTGATCGACCTTAAACTCGAAGCGCTGGCGGCGGCGGAGGATGCCGGTTTCGGCTTCGAGGCCATAGGCCTCGCCATTACTCGGGTCGAGAGGACATCGGCGCGACAGAACGAATTGATTGCCGAAGACTCAAGCGAAGTCGATCGCGCGGAACGCTACGCGGTCTTGGTCGATACGCTGCGTCAGCGACTTGGGCCGCAAAGCGTGCGGCGGTTTGAAGCCGTCGCCCGTCATCTTCCCGAGCGCGCCGAGGCGTTGGCGCCGGTCACCGCCGAGGCTTCGGCCGCTTGGTCGCAAGACGACCAAAAGCCGCGACCGCTCTTGTTGTTGCCGCGCGCCGAGCCGACCGACGTCACCGCGCTCATTCCCGATGGTCCGCCGCGGCGTTTCCGCTGGCGCGGCGTGACCTATGAGGTCACGGATGCGCAGGGCCCCGATCGCATCGGCGCCGAATGGTGGCGCAAGCCCGACGGACACCGCGCACCGGAACCAACGCGCGATTATTACCTCGTCGAGGATGCGGACGGTCACCGCTTCTGGCTCTACCG
>CAYWNY010000008.1:0-21455 GCA_964459765.1 uncultured Hyphomicrobiales bacterium
TCGAGCGGATGATGCCGATGCTGCGCTTCTTCCGCCATTCCGACGGCACCTTTGCGCATTTCAACGGCATGAGCGTAACGCCGGTCGAATTGTTGCTCACGCTGCTCGCTTACGACGAAAGCCGTGGCGCGCCGCTCTCGAACGCGCCCTACTCCGCCTATCAACGCCTCGAGGCCGGCGGTGGCGTGCTGATCGTCGATACCGGACGCGCGCCGCCGATCGAGATGAGTCTGGAGGCCCATGCCGGCTGCCTGTCGTTCGAATTCTCGTCGCCGAAGCAAAACCTCGTTGTCGTCAATTGCGGCATGCCGGCGAATGCGCGCTCGGAATGGGCGCCGCTGGCGCGGGCGACGCCGGCGCAGTCGACGGTGACCTTCAACGGCGAATCCTCCGCCCACTTCGTCGAACTGCCAATGTTCCGCCGCGTTCTCGGCGGCTCACCGATGCTCGGCGGCCCCCGTCATGTGTCGGTGGCGCGCGAGGAAAGTGCCGACAGGATCGTCTTGCGCACCGGTCACGACGGTTACGCCGACCGGTACGGCATCGTGCATGAGCGCACCATTACGCTAGCGACCGACGGGACGCGCTTTGAGGGCGAAGACCTTTTCCTGGCAGCCGACGGCAGCGCGCAGATCCGCACCACCGAAGACCGCTATGCGGTGCGCTTTCATCTCCATCCTTCGATCAAGGCAACGCGCCTGACCGACGGGCACGGCGTGCTGTTGATGCTGCCGAACAAGGAGATCTGGACCTTCAGCGCCGGCGACAATCGGGTCGAGCTCGAGGACAGCGTGTTTCTTGCCGGCAGCGAAGGTGCGCGCCGGGCGGTGCAATTGGTGATCGCCGGACGGGCGCAATCGGCGCCGCGCGTGAGCTGGAGTTTCCAGCAAGCCAATCCCGCTGCCTACGCCGCCGCGGGCACTATCCGCCGTGTGCGCGAAGAAGAAGAGCCGGAATTGCCGCTGTAGCTTTTCTCATCCTGCCCCGCGAAGCGGGGAAGGGGGACCGCCCGAAGGGCGGTGGAAGGGGCGTTGGCTGTGCGCCCCCTCCACCATGCTGCGCATGGTCCCCCTCCCCCGCTGCGCTTGCGCTTTGTGGGGGAGGATGAAAAAAGCACCTCCATGACCGAACACTTGCGCCTTGCCACACGCGCGCTGATCGCCGTTTCCGACAAGACCGGGGTGGTCGAATTCGCTTGCGCGCTCAAAGCCTACGGCATCGAACTCGTCTCCACCGGCGGCACGCGCCTGGTGTTGGGCGACGCCGGCCTCGACGTCATCGACATCGCCGACGTCACCGGCTTTCCGGAGATGATGGGCGGGCGCGTCAAGACGCTGCATCCCGCCGTCCATGGCGGCCTCCTCGCCGTCCGCAGCGATCCCGCTCATGTGGAGGCAATGCACGCCCACAAAATCCGCCCGATCGATCTTTTGGCGGTCAATCTCTATCCGTTCGAAGAGACGGTGGCGCGCGGCGCGGACTTTGACGAATGTATCGAGAATATCGATATCGGCGGCCCGGCCATGATCCGCGCCGCTGCCAAAAACCACGCCGACGTCGCGGTCGTGGTCGAGCCGACCGACTATGCCGCGGTGCTCGAAGAGTTTGCCAATTATGGCGGCATGACCACGCTTGCGCTCCGCCGCCGGCTTGCCGCCAAGGCCTATGCGCGCACTGCCGCGTACGATGCGGCGATCGCCAACTGGTTCGCCAACGAGATCGGCGACATCGCGCCCGATCACCGCGCCGTCGGCGGCCGTCTGATCGAGGAACTGCGTTACGGCGAAAATCCCCACCAGACGGCAGCGTTCTACCGCACGCCGGAGGCACGCTTTGGCGTTGCAACCGCACGCCAGGCGCAAGGCAAGCAACTCTCCTACAACAACATCAACGACACCGACGCCGCTTACGAATGCGTCGCCGAATTCGATCCGGCGCGCACCGCCGCGTGCGCCATCATCAAACACGCCAATCCGTGCGGCGTCGCCGAAGGGACCAGCCTGATCGACGCTTACCGCAAGGCGCTGGCCTGCGATCCGGTGTCGGCCTTCGGCGGCATTGTCGCGCTTAACCGCGCCCTCGATGCCGATACCGCGCGCGCCATCACCGAGATCTTCACCGAAGTCATCATCGTGCCGGACGCGACCGACGAAGCGATCGCCATTGTCGGCGCCAAGAAAAACTTGCGGCTGCTGCTCGCCGGCGGCCTGCCCGATCCGCGCCGCAAAGGGCTCACGGCCAAGACCGTTGCCGGTGGATTGTTGGTGCAATCGCGGGACAATGCCGTGGTCGACGACATGGAGCTCAAACAAGTGACCAAGCGCGCGCCGACCAACGCCGAACTGCGCGACTTACGTTTTGCCTTCTGCGTTGCCAAACACGTGAAGTCGAACACCATCGTCTACGCCAAGGACTCGGCGACCGTCGGCATCGGCGCCGGACAAATGAGCCGCGTCGACGCCGCGCGCATCGCCGCGCGCAAGGCGCAGGACGCGGCCGAAGCAGCCGGCCTTGCGGAGCCGGCGACCAAGGGATCGGTGGTGGCCTCCGACGCGTTCTTTCCGTTTGCCGACGGACTGTTGGTCGCCATCGAAGCGGGCGCGACGGCGGTGATTCAGCCCGGCGGTTCGATGCGCGATGACGAAGTGATCAAGGCTGCTGACGAGCACGGCATTGCCATGGTGCTGACCGGCACGCGGCATTTTAGGCACTAAAGCCGGTAAATCAGTTTTTTTCGGAGACTTCGATCGCCGGCACCGGCCGCGGCGGCGCCGATGACGGCCGCACCGCGGGCAGTGGCGGCCAGTACGCGACCTTCACTCTGCCGACGCCGGAGAAATGCAGCGCCTTGGCGACGCCGCGCGTCAGATCGATATCGCGGCCGTGTACGAACGGGCCGCGGTCATTGACGACGACTTCAACGACGCTGCCGCTGTACGTCACGAGAAGGCGCGTGCCGAAGGGCAGGGTCTTGTGGGCTACCGTCATGCCGTTCGGATCGAACCGCCGCCCGCTCGAGGTGCGATTTCCTTCCCAGTACACCGACGCCACCATGCGCCAAGGCTCGTCCGGCTTCGCCGCCTTCTTTTTCTCAGTTTTCTGCTCTGCCTTCGTGGCATGGGCCTTGTGAACTTTGTGCTTTGACGGCTCGTCATGGGCCGTTTGCTTCGCCTGCGCGGGGGACAACGCCAGGCAAAGCATCGCCGCTGCGAGCGTGCGTGCTAAAAACATATGAGGATCGGATGCCGTCGGCCGTCAGCCGACGCAAAGGTGGCGCAACACTCGGCGCAACAAGCGGATGTGGGCGCGGGAACGCCGACGCATCATACTATCCCCCGTAATGACGTTTCCGACACTCAAAGTCTAACCGCACGTCGGCGCTGCGGCAACGTCGCAACGCGTGTGGGAACCCCAAAACATCAACCGTCGCGTTGGCGATGGAACTTTAGACCGAGGCGGTGATCCACTGCTCGAGCTTCTGCTTCGGCGCGGCACCCACTTGCCGCGACGCGAGTTCGCCGCCCTTGAACAACATCAGGGTCGGGATCGACATAATGCCGAACTTCGCCGCCGTCCCCGGATTCTCGTCGACATTGAGTTTGACGATCTTCACCTTGCCGTTGAGCGACTTGGAAATCTCTTCAAGCGCCGGTGCGATCATGCGGCAGGGGCCGCACCATTCCGCCCAGAAATCCACGACCACGGGCGCGCTCGACTTGAGCACCTCCTGATCGAACGTTGCATCGGTTACTTTGTCGACCATGGAAGCACCTCTCGCTGGCCCGTGTTCTGGGCAGAAAATCGCAGGGCTCGAAACCTATGAACAGGGTCCTTAGGCGTCAAGAGAGGTTCACCGGAGCGTGACTTTGCTGACAATTTCGGCCAAAGCCGCCTCCAGTGCCGCTTCCGGAAGCTCAATCAAGCTCGGGCCGGCCGTAAAGACTAATGCGGCGCGAATCGTTTTTTCCGGGTAAATGCGCGACAAGAGCGCGCGATAAAGCGCCAGCTGGCCGATGTAATCCTTTGGCACCTTGATCGAACCGCCCGGTACGGCGCGATCGGTCTTGTAATCGGCGATCAGCACCGAGTCGCGGCCGACCACGAGCCTGTCCACTTGGCCCGAAACGGCGAGCGGAACATTTTCCTTGCGGGGAATGAAGCCAACGATGGGGGCCTCGGCGCGGCCGCCCGTAGCAAACAACTCGGCAAAGACGAGATCGTTGAGAATGGCGAGCGTCTGCCGCGCGATCTCGGCCTGTTCGGCGGTTGAAAATTCTTTGGCCGCGCCTTCGAGGTAACGGGCAACGGCGTCCTTGCGCGCGCCTTCGGGAATATCGGGCAGCGACTGCATCAGCCGATGCACGAGGCGGCCGCGAAGGAGCGCCTTGCGGCGCTCAGTGGCCGAGCCCGCGCCACCGGTGAAAGTCCTATCAAGTTCGTCCTCGAAGGCCGCGGAAGGCGAGACCAGTTGGTAGCGCGGCACTTCCGGCGGCGCTGTCTCGTGCAGCCATGGCGGCAGCACGTGCAATTCCTTTGCAGGTTCGATATCGGCTGGCGCCGACGCGGCGACCGCACCGGCCGTCGCCTTGCGATAGCGGAAAACCTTTTCACCCGCTTCCTCTTCTTCCACCATCAGCGGCTTGAGCGGATCGACGATCAGATCGTACCAGCAGCCTTTCGGTCGCCGATTGACGCCGTCGGCGCCGCAGATAATCAGCAGGTCGGCGGCGCGCGTCATCGCCACATAAAGGAGCCGCCGGTATTCGTGTTCGGCCTCACCGAGCGCCGCTGCGCGCGCGGTGGCGGCGCTCGAAACATCGTCGGCCTTGCGGCCCGCCCAAATCACCGCGCCGTCATCAAGCCGCAACAGCCGCGGCGGTCGCGGCCCGATCGGCGGCGTCATGGTGTCGGCGAGAATCACCACCGGAGCCTCGAGCCCTTTGGCGCCATGCACGGTCATCACCCGCACCTCGTCGCGGGCGATTTCCATGTCGCGTTTGACCTCGGCGCGGGCGTCGCGCAGCCACGTCAAAAACCCCTGCAGCGACGGCGTCTGCCGCCGCTCGTAGTCGAGCGCGAGATTGAGAAACTCATCGAGCGCGTCGTTGGCCTCCGGGCCGAGCCGCTTGAGGAATTTCGCCCGCGCCCCGCCTTGGCCGAGGAGCTGCGCATAAAAAGCAAACGGCGTCTCCGCCCGCGCCGTCCGCCCGAGTTCGTCGAGGCGGGTGGCGGCGTCCGCAAAGATCGCGCGCTCGCCCGCTTTGCCCGCCAGCATGCTGCGCAGCGACGCGCGGCCCCGCCCATACGCGATCGCGAACAAGTCCTCGTCGGCGAAGCCGAACAGCGGGCTGCGCAGCACAGTCGCCAGCGCCAGATCGTCTTCGCGCAGCAGCAGCGCCTCGGCGAGCGCGATCAGGTCCATGACCGCAATGTGCTCGGTGAGCACCAGCCGGTCGGCGCCGGCGACCTGCACCTCCATCTTTTTGAGTGCGCGGATGATCGCCTCGAACAATTCGCCGCGCTGGCGCACCAGAATCAGAATGTCCCCGAAACGGGCGGCGCGCTCGTCGACCAATTTGCGCGTCGCGCGCGCAATGCGCCGCGCCAATTTCACCCGCGGGCTTAATTCGCTCACGGTGTCGAAGGGCGCGTCCCAGCCCTCGATTTGCTTGCGTTCATCGGGCTTTTCCGGTTCCCAGATTTCGACCATGCCGGGCGGCATGCCGGACAACGCCAGATGCGGCGGAAATCCGTCACGGTCGGAGGTGACGCTCATCGCAATCGTTTGCGCTTTGAACACCTGGTCCACGGCGGCCAAGATCGACTCGCCGGAACGGAACGAGTGCTCGAATTTGCTAACGACGAATTTGCGGCCGCTTTGTTCGTGCGCGCCTTTGAAATGGCGCAGCATCTCGGTGAATTCCCTCGGCGCGGCGTCCTGGAACGAATAGATCGACTGCTTCTCGTCGCCGACCGCGAACATGGTGCGCGCGAAAGGGCGCGCGCCGGCGCCAGCGGTGAATTCTTCGGTGAGCCGGCGCACGATCCCCCACTGTTTGTGGCTGGTGTCCTGCGCCTCGTCGACCAACACATGGTCGATGCCGAGATCGAGCTTGAAATGCACCCAAGCCGCTTCGGTGCTGCGCAACAATGTTAGCGTCTTGTCGATCAGATCGTCGTAATCGAGGAGCCCGCGGCGCTTTTTCTCGTTGGCGTAGCGCGTCAACACCTCGTGCGCGACGGTGAGCAAGGCGGCGCTACGATCGCGACAAGCGACGGCACGGCGGCGGCGCAGAATTTCGCAGACGCGGGCCTGCTCAGTAGAAAGTCGCTCGCGCAAGACCGCGTCGCCGACGGCTTTGGTCACGATCGACTTGCGCCGTTCGCGCGCCTCGCTGGTGCAAAAGATGTCGAGATAGGTGTCGACGCGCTCGGAGCCAACCAGCGTCGCCAAACTAAGGAAACGGTCGGCCTGGTCGCAATCGTTGGTTCCGCCCCGCCGCAATATTTCGGCAATTGCCGGCCATTCCGCGGAGGCGATCACCGCGCCGGAGAAATATTCCGCTTCGACATCGTCGAGACTTTCCGACGGGCTGACGCCGAGCGCCTTGGCCAAATTTGCAATCGCAGCCTCGACCCTGCCGGCCTTCATCACCCAGCGTTCGATCGCATCGCGCTTTCCGATCGCTTCGCGCACCACGTCGCGGAACGTTTGATCGGCGGCAAAGGTCATCGCCGCGTTGAGCGCGTTCGCCAGCGGACTGTCAGGAGCCGCGGCGCCGTCGAGCAGGACGTTGAGCGTCAGCCGCTCCAACAGCTGCGATTGCTCGGCGTCGTCGAGCACGTCAAAGCGCGCGGCGACGTCGGCCTCGAACGGAAATTGATGCAGAAGCTGGGTGCAGAAGGCGTGGATGGTCTGCACCTTGAGGCCGCCCGGCGTTTCCAGCGCGCGGGCAAACAGCCGCCGCGCCATGGCGCGACGCTGCGCATTGGGCGCGAGACCGCAATTTTTGCGGATCGCCGCATCGAGCCCACTGTCATCGAGCGTGGTCCACGACGCCAGCTGGTCGAACACCTTCTTCGACATATTGGCGGCGGCCGCGCGGGTGAAGGTGATGCAGAGGATTTTCTCCGGCGCGCAGCCGTCGAGCAGAAGATTGATCACCCGCTGCGCCAGCACGTGGGTCTTGCCGGAGCCGGCATTGGCGGCCACCCACGCCGACACGGCCGGGTCGGATGCCTCGCTCTGCTTGCGCCGCACTTCGTCGGGAATGACAACGCTCGCTCTCATTCGCCGCTCCAGACATCGTCGATCTCGCCGCCAGTCGCCGACCATTCTTTGACGCGCGCCAGATGATCATAGTCGCCGTAATGGGTCGTCCACATCGGGTGGACGAGCGAACGATAGGGCTCGTTATCGTTGGCGAAACGCGCGGCAAGTTCGGAAAGCTTCGTCAAAGCGCGGTCGGCCTGGCTGTCGGCGGTTCCTTCGGAAAAATTAATCAGCTTGGGTTCGCCCGGTCGGGCGCCGCCTTTCAGCAGGACATAGCCGAGCTGCGTGACCGAAGCGCCTTGGGGAATATCCGAGAAACCACCTTTGCGCAGAATTGCCGCTTCCAGCGTGAGCTGCGGCGCAAGCCCGGTGCGCACCTGCTTTTCGGTGCGTGCCGAGCCGGTCTTGTAGTCGAGGATGACATAGCCGCCGTCGTTGTGGCGCTCGATGCGGTCGGCGATACCGGACAGCTTGAACGCTTCGCCGCCGTCGAGCGGGATCTCGATCGCACCACGAATTTCGGCCGCGATGGCCGCGATGTGGGGGCGCCGTTGCCTCTCCCAGTCGGCAAACCAATGGGCGATGCGCACAAAGCGCGGCCACCAGAATGCACCCGCTTCGGGAAAATCCTCAAGCGCTGCGAAATGCGGCTGGCCGAGCTCGATGAGATCGTGAGCAGGGTCGGCCGACAGTCGATCGGCAAAGCGCTGCGTGAACTCGCCGATGGCATTGTGGATGAGCGACCCGCGCTCGGCCGCGCCAGGTGCGACGTCGACCGGATCGAGCGGAGCCAGCCTCAAGATGTATTTGGCGTAGATCGTATAGGGATCGCGCAGCCAATGTTCGATGTCGGTGACCGCGAGGCCTTTCGGCCGTGCCGTCCGCGGCGGGGTCGGCGCCGGCTGCGTTATCGGCGTCACCTTTTCGGCCCGGTCGAGTTCGCGCGCCCACGCCAGATAAACGCTGCCGCGCGTCAGCGCCGCCTTCCAGCGCTGCTCGCCGGCGACCGAGGCCAGCCGCTGTACAAAGCGCGACGGCACTGTCGGCGAACCGGCGATCTTGCCGGCATGACTTAAAATGACCTCGCGCGCGCCGAGCATCTGCGCGAAATCGTGCGCGGCGAGACCGACGCGGCGTTCCGGCAGATCGAGACCGAGGTCAAGCCGCATGGGCCGGCTGAGCCAGGCGTCGGTGCGGCTTTCCGGCGGCCACGTTCCCTCGATCAAGCCGCCGAGCACCACGCGGTCGCTGACCGTGAGCCGCGCTTCGATGGTGCCAAGGATGTGCACACGCGCATCCGCGCGCGGCGGTGGCCGCACCATGCGGTCGGCGATGGCGGCGGAAAAAAGCTCGACATAATCGGAGGTGTCGACGAGCAGATCGGCGGCGGTCTTGCTGTCGGCAAGGTCGTCGAGCGCTTCGGCAAGCTTATCGCCATCGCGGCCGGCAAAAGCGTGTTCACGCCGGCCGGCGCGCGACAACTCTGCCAAGACCTGGCGGTGGCGGTCGGCGATGTCGCTGAGCCGATGCGACCGGCCAGTGATGCTTTCGAGCGGCGCGAGCGCGTTCGCGAGCCAGTCGACCAGCGCGGCGGTCGCATCAAGCTCGGCGCCGCTCAGATCGAGACGCGGGTCGGAACGATGCAGGTCGGTCGGCTCACTGCGGCGAAATTTATCGAGCTCCGCGCGAAAACTTTTGAGGGCATGCGCGAGTCCAGTGCTGCCCGGGCGCGGGCGCGGCCCGCGCAGCACCGCGCGTTCGAGCGTGGCGACTGCGTTCTCCGGACTACGGGCGCCAAGCCTGTCAGCACTAACCCGCAGCAGCGGATGTTTGAGTAACGCCAACAGGCTGACCGGCGCCAGCCGGCCGAGCGCCGCTTCCGCCGCGAGCCGCGCGAAAATTCCGGCCGGCGAATCGGCAAGTACTTCACCGACCGAATCCTCGGCCGCGATGTTCCAGCGCTTGAGCGCGGCCAACACGCGCCGCCCGAGCGCACGGTCAGGTGTCACCAGCGCGACGGTCTTGCCCTGTGCCACTCCTTCGCGCAATGTAATCGCGACGGCGAGCGCTTCCTCTTCGGCGTTAGCGGCTTCGATGACGCCGATTGTTTGGAGCGCGGCATCGGCGTGCGCGGCAAAGCCAGGGTTGGCGGCTTGCTGTCGCCACAGATCGGTCGCCGCGGCCGGCCGCAAAGCTTCCGACACCAGCCGCTCGCGACCGTTCGCTTCGCCGAGTTGCTCGACCGCGTCGCGCGCCACATCGAGGCGACGCAGCAGCGCCTGCAGCGCGAATTGGGCGTGCCCCGGCGCCGGCGCAACGCCCTTGCTCTCGTCGCCGGCAATCAGCCGCCAGGATTCTTCGTCGAGGTCGGCATCGAGGCCCGGCAGCACGACCGCGCCGCGCGGCAGGCGCGCGATCGCGGCGATCAATTCAGCGGTTGCCGGAATCGATCCGGTCGAACCGGCCGCGATCACCGGTCCGTCGGGCTTGCGCGCCAGTCGCGCCGCTTCCGCTTTGATGAGCGCGTCGCGCCGCTTGGCCGGCTCTATGCAGCCGCGCTCGTCGAGCACTTGCGGCCAGCGCTCGCGCGCGATTTGCAAAAATTTCAGCGTCGATTGCCAGTAGCGATCGAACATGTCGGGCACGAGCTGGTCGAGCCGCTCCCACGACACCGCGCGCGTCGTCATATCGTCGATCAGCCGCGCCAAATCGTCGGCGAGCGCACAGGCGGCCGCCGGCGTTTGCGCGACCAAAGGCGCGCCGCTCGCGCCATGTAGTTCCGGCGTGCTCGCCCATTTGGCGATGAGTTCGGCGAGCAGGAGGCGGCGCTCCAGGCCGCCGAGCGCCGGCGGCAACGCCAGCTCTTCCGCCGCGATGCCGCCGGAACCGGCTTCCGCAAATGCGATTTCGTCCTCGTCGATGTCGCCGATCGGAACGATACGCGGCAGGATCGCCGCGTCGGCGCGCGGCGACTGCAGAAAGGCTGAGCGCGCCAATTGGCAGGCGCGTCGCGTCGGCAGATAAAGCGTCACGCCGGCGAGCGCGAGCGGATCGTCCGGCAAGCGAAAGCCAAGCCGCCCGCCGAGCAGCGCCTCGATCAGCGTCGGCAGAAAGGGCGCCGATGCCGGTATGGTGAAAACGCGAGGTCGCATTGCGAAAATCGATGTGAGCCGTCCGCCCCTGTTCCGCTTTGCGCGATATCGGGGCAACCCGGCCGAATTGCGTAGCCGATTCGACTAGGTGGATGCGAGGGCGGCTTCCGCGGCCGCGACCGCTTCCGGCGTGCCCACATGCATCCAAACGCCTTCGAGGCGCAAGCCGAACAGACGCCCGGCGGCGAGCGCGCGATCGAACAGACGGGTGAGCGCGAATGCACCCGCCGGCGCGCCGGCAAACAAAGCCGGCGCCAGCATCGCCGCGCCGGCATAGACAAAGGGCACCACTTCGTTCTCGGCGCGTTTGCGCAGGCGTCCATCCGGCCGCATGGCAAAGTCGCCGCGGCCGGAATAGCCGACGCTGCCAGCGGTCGGCGCCAACAGCAGCAGCGCGTCCATCGCCTGGGGATCAAACGCTTCGGCGAGCCGCGTCAGGTTCGGCTTGACGCCGTCGAGCCACACCGTGTCGGAGTTGACCAGAAAAAACGGCCGGTCGCCGAGCTGCGGCAGCGCCCTGGCAATGCCGCCGCCGGTGCCGAGCAATTCGCCGCGCTCGTCGGAAATGATGACGCGCGGGCGCCGCCGCGTGGCGAGATGACGCTCCAAGGCGTCGGCGAGGTGATGCACATTGACCACGGCGATTTCGGCACCGGCATCGGCGAGGCGGTCGAGTGCGTAATCGATCAGCGATTTGCCGCCGACGGTCACCAGCGGCTTTGGGATATCGCCGTTATAGGGCCGCATGCGCGTGCCCAAACCCGCCGCCAGCACGATCGCGCGGTTTGGTGTCATGGTCTCCCCGGGCCGAATCTTTTCAGCCGATTCGCTAATCATCATATCCCATCCCGCGGCGGCAAATGATCAGCGTACCAAGCCTTTAGCGGTGCGAGCTCGGGATGTGACAGCGACCGCTCCAGGTAGCGCAATATGCGCGGCATGTGACGTAGATATTGCGGTTTGCCGTCGCGCCGGTCGAGCCGCGCGAAGATGCCGAGAATTTTGGTCGCGCGCTGGGCCGCAAGCGTGGCGTAAAGCTGCGCAAAAGCCGGCGCGTCGAACCGCTGATCGTAAAGCCGCGCCCGCGCGTAGCGGCTCAACAGCGCCACTTCGAGTTCTTCCGGCACGTCGACGCGCGCGTCCTGAAGGAGTGAGGCGACGTCGTAGGCCGCCGGCCCCATCAGCGCGTCCTGAAAATCAAGAAGCCCGATGCGCGCTACGTTTTCTCGGTCGGCGAGCCACAGCAAATTCGGCGAATGATAATCGCGCAACACCCAGGTCTCCGGCGCATTGACCGCGGGCACTAGCGCGTCGCGCCAAAGCCGTGCGAATTCCCGCCGCACCTGTTCGCTCGCCGGCCGCCCGGCGCGCGGCAGATACCAGTCGAGCAGAAGCTCCGCCTCGATCAAAAAAGCTTCGAGATCATATTTGGGCAGGCGATATTCGAGCTGCGGCGCCACCGGCAACCGCTCCGGCAGCCTGCGGCGATGCAGCGACAGCAAAAGATCGACGGCGGCTTCATAGCGCTCCGCGATCGGCGCCGGCGGATCGCCGGCGACGATGCGCTCGTTGCCGAGATCTTCCATGATGATCAGGCCGCGCTCGAGATCGGCGTGCATGATGGTCGGCGCCGACAGATTGCGATCGCGCAGACCTTGCGCCAGCGCTACATAAGGCACGACGTCTTCGGCCAGGTGGGCGATGGCGCTGTAGGGCTTGCCGTCGCGCACCGGCGGCCCGTCCGGCCGGCGCGGCGCGCTCATAAAAACTGTGGTTTCGCCGTCGAGCACCAGCCGCTCGTAGATGCGCGTCGACGCATCGCCCTCCATACGCCGGCGCGGCACATCGGCGTAGCCGCTTTCCTCGAGGAACGAGCGCACCTGCGCAATGCGCTCGACGCGCCTGGCAAAGGTGCCATAGCCAGTGACGCGCACGTTGCGCACGTCGGCATCGAGTTGCGGCGTCAGCGTGAAAGCGACGTCGAGGCGGTTGGGCGGCAGAAGGCCGGCGGCGCGATCGGGCCATTCCAGGAGCAGCACGGTGCCGGTCGGCAGATCGTCGAAGCCGAGTTCAGCAAGCTCGGCGGCGCCGGACAGACGGTACAAATCGGCGTGCACCAGTGCAAAGCGCGACCATTCGTAAGTCTGGATCAGCGTGAAGGTCGGGCTGGGCACTTCGACCGCATCGTCGCCGGAGAGGTAGCGGATCAGCGCGCGCGCGAAGGTCGTCTTGCCGGCGCCGAGATCGCCGGACAGCGTGATGAGATCGCCAGGTTCGAGAATGGTGGCGATGTCGGCGGCAAACCGCGCAGTCGCCGCCTCGTTCGGCAGCGTCATCGTGAAGCTCGTCCCGCCGACGATGGTCGGAAACATCATTCGCTCCCGGCGCGCTTATGCGGCGATCGCGGCTTGCATCCGCCCGCTTCAGCCATGCATGGCGACCACGATGCAGCAAATCGCCCAGAACAGGCAGTATTCGAAACCGCCGGTCTGCCACAGCCACTTGCCTTTGCTGTAGCGCCACACCGCCCAGGCCGCGACCAGAAGAAAGGCCGCCTCCAGAAGCGCGACGTAGCGGGTATGAATCGCGAACACCATGCCGATGGCGCAGACCATCTCGATCGCCATGCAGGAGAACACCCAGGCCTTGACGGGATAGAGCCGGAAATCGTCGTAGATCTTGTAGGTCAATTCGAGGTCGCTCGCCTTGGCATAGAAATGCGGCAGCAGGAACAAGCCGCAAATGAGGCGCAGAATGTTGAACTCGTTGGTCAGATCGAAAATCGGATAGAGGCTCATCCGCTGGTCCGGCCGCTTAAGCCGCCGTTCGCTTGAGCGCGGCGTCGAGCGGGAAGGTGCAAGTCACCGTCGTGCCTTGCCCGACCACGGAGGAGATTTCAACCGTCCCGCCGTGCAGGTCGACGAAGGACCGGACCAGCGACAGCCCGATGCCGGTGCCGCGATGATGCGACCCGAGCGAGTGGGTCTCGAACCAGTCGAAGACTTTCTCCAGTACGTGGGGCGGAATACCGGGACCATGGTCGGTTACGGAAAAGGCGAGTGCGTCGGCGCGGCGTTCGGCGCGCAACGTGACGGTGCCCCCGGGCGGCGAGAAGCTTAACGCATTGGCCAACAGATTAAAGAGAATCTGCCGCAGCCGCCGTTCGTCGGCGATGAAGCCGCCGATATCGGCTGCCGCCTGCAGGTCGAGCACGAGACCGGTGCTGACGAGGCGGTCCTGCACGCCCTCGGCTGCCGCCGCCATAGTGGCGCGGATATCGACCGGTCCGAGACTGAGCTGCATGCGGCCGGCGTCGATGGTGGCGAGATCGAGGATGTTGTTGATCAGCGCCAGCAGCGTGTTGGTCGAGACGGTGATGTAATCGAGGTATTCGCGTTGCTTCGGCGCCAGTTCGCCGGTGCTCGGATCGCCGAGCAGATGCACAAAGCCGATGATGTTGGTGAGCGGCGCGCGCAGCTCGTAGGAGACGTGGTGGACGAAATCGATCTTGATCTTGTCGGCGTCTTCGAGCGCTTCGTTGCGCTCGCGCAGTGCCCGCTCGACATTCACTGAATCGGTAACGTCGTGGAAGGCGACGAGCGTGGCGCCGTCGGGCAACGGCACGGTCGAGCAATCGACCACGCTGCCGTCGCGCCGTTCGAGCCGCCCGGCGATCGTTTGCCGGTTTTCGATTGCAGTGACGACCTGACGCAACGCCTGCCAAATCGGGTGGTCGCCGTGGAGCGGCTGGCACAAAACCGAAATGGTCTCGATATGCGGCCGCTCGGCCAAATCCTGCGCCGACAACCCCCACATCCGGCCGAAAGCGAAATTCGCCAGCCGCAGGCGGCCATCGCTGCCAAACACCGCGACGCCTTCGGCAAGATTATCGAGCGTCTCGCCTTGCACGCGGATCAATTCCTGGAAGCGCCGTTCAAGCTCCAGCCGCTCGGTGACGTCGTTGAAAAGATAAGTGACGCCGCCGTCCGGGTTGGGCGTGGTGACGACACGCAAGCTGCGTCCATCGGGCAGATGCCAGGTCTGCTCTTTCGCTTCGAGCGCTCGGTATGCCGCATGCAATTGCGTCTTCCACTGCCTGAAGTCCTGCTCCTCCGGCAATTTGCGCGCCGCGCGCAATTCTTCCAGGATCGCCGAGTCGGTCGGCGTCTGGTCGAGATAGGCGGCGTCGAGAGTCCACAGCGCGCTGTAGGCGGCATTGTAGAACGTGAGCCTCTGGTTGGCGTCGAACATGGCGACGCCGGTCGACAGCGCATCGAGCGTACGCCGATGCGCTTCGGTGAGACGCGATAATGCGCCGCGCATCGATTCCGCTTCGGTGGCATCGATGCCCAGTCCGGCGCTGCCGGTCTCGGTCCGGAAATCGAGTACATCGAAACTCTTGCGCGCGCCGGCGACGATCGCCGGCAGTCGCCCGGCAAAGGAGCCGGTGCGGGCGCTGGCGCGCGCGATATTCTCGGCCGCGGCGCTGTCGAGCAATTCCATCCGGCGGGCGACGGCATCGGCGGCGTCTTTCGCCTCAACGGCTTGCGCATAAGCGGCGTTGACGAAAGTGAGCCGGCCGGCCGCATCCCGCGTCCACACCGGCGACGGCAAGCGCTCGACCAAGGCGCGCAGCGACGCGGCTTCGCTGCGCAACGCCTCATAGCGGCCGGCCAGATCGAGCAATTCACGCTTGATGCCGCTTGCGTCTTTGAGCCGTAACACGGCGCGGCCAGCGATGGCGCGGCCCTGCGCTTCGATGGGGCGGCCGCTGAGCGTGGTGAAGGCCATGGAAAAAGCGTCGCCGCGAGTGCGCAACGCTTCCACCGCCCGCTCCATCGCGGTGGCCCGGGTTGCATCGAGCCAGGAACCGAAGGCGAGCACCCGGTAGGGTTCGGCGACGCCGACGATGTCCGGATCGCCATCAATCGACGCTTCGCCGGAGCCGGCGGGCCAATCGACCATCACCTGTGGCTCGGATAAGAGCAGCGCGTTGGCGCGGTCGAGATCGTTTCGCAAAGTGGCGATCTCGTCGTGAGAAGAGGCTTCGAGCCGCACCAGCCGCGTGCGCATGCGCAAAAGGGTGATCGCGGTGACGACCGCGAACAGAAGGAGTCCGACGATCAGCACCAAAGCTGCGACTTCGTGGCGGTCGATGCTGCGGGTGGCGCCAAGCACGAGTTCGTGCAGGACCAGGACCGGCTGTGGCTCCTCGGCACGCGCCGGCGGCGGCAGAAGCGCCCCCATAGCAACCGCAAATCCGCCGAGCCACGGCCGAGCAAAGCTCCCGCTTTTGCCGATCGTGTCCGGCATGCCCCTATTGCCTCTGCTGGCCGACACCGCCTTCGCCAGCCACTCGCGCGCAGGGCGCGAATCGCTCGACTTTACTCTCAAGCGGAATCGCGCCGAAAGAGTCCAGATCGTGAACGGGCGCGCGCCGTCGTCACGCAGCCAACAAAGCGCGGGTTAACAATTTGTAAACGTCAGCCGGTAGAGCCGAAGCCGCCACTGGCGCGTTCCGTGGCCGGCAAAGTCTGGGCCTCGATCAGCTGAACGCGTTTCACCGGCGCGACGATCATTTGCGCAATGCGCATGCCGCGGTGCACGACAAACGGCTCGGTGCCGAGATTGATGAGTGGAACTTGCACTTCTCCGCGATAGTCGGCATCGACCGTCCCCGGCGCATTGAGGACGGTGACGCCATGGCGCACCGCTAGACCCGATCGCGGCCGCACTTGCGCTTCGTAGCCGTCGGGCAGCGCGATCGCGATGCCCGTTGGGATCAGCGCGCGAGCTCCGGGCACTATCTCTAGCGGTTCATCGGCCGGCACAGCGGCGAGCAGATCGAGGCCAGCGGCGAGCGCGCTGTGATATTGCGGCAGCGGCAAGCCTTCGCCGTGCGGCAATCGCATGATTGTTACTGCGATCGGTTGGTCGCTCACTTTTTGCCGTCCTTGAGCGCCGCTGCGATGCGCTCGATCAGCGTTTGCGCCACCGCTTCCTTCGACTGCGGCCGCCAGTCTTCGACGCCGGCTGCGCTCACAAGATGAATGGTGTTGCTGTCGCCGCCCATGATCCCGGTCGCCGGCGAAACGTCGTTGGCCAGGATCCAGTCGCAGCCTTTCTTCAAAAGCTTCGCCTTGGCGTTGGCGATGACGTTGTCGGTTTCGGCGGCAAAGCCGACGACCAGTTTGGGCCTGCCGGATTTGCGATGGGCGATGGTGGAGAGAATGTCGGGATTTTCGACCAGCGCGATGGCTGGCGGCTTGCCGTGTTTCTTTATCTTGCTTTGACTAGCGGCTAGCGGCCGCCAATCGGCGACGGCAGCCGCGAACACCGCCACATCCGCCGGCAGCGCTTTTTCCACCGCCGCCAGCATTTGCCGCGCGGTCTCGATGTGCACGACCTCGACGCCGGGCGGATCGGGCAAATTCACCGGCCCGCTGACCAGCACAACGTCGGCGCCGGCAGCGGCTGCAGCGGCGGCAATGGCATGACCTTGCTTGCCCGAAGAGCGATTGGCGAGCACGCGCACCGGATCGAGCGGTTCGGCTGTTGGACCTGAGGTCACCAGGACACGCTTGCCGGCGAGCGCGCCCGCGCTCTGCAAGAGCGCCGCGGCGGCAGCGTCGATTTCCATGGGCTCAGCCATGCGGCCCGTTCCGGCTTCGCCGCGCTCGGCCATTTCGCCCGCATTCGGACCGATCATCCGGACGCCGTCGGCGGCGAGCCGCGCGAGATTGCGCTGTGTCGCGCGCGCCGCCCACATCTGCGGATTCATGGCCGGCGCGAGCAGAACCGGCTTGCCGGTCGCGAGCAAAACCGCGGTTGCCAGATCGCCGGCGAGGCCAGCCGCCATTTTGGCGATCAGGTCGGCGGTTGCCGGCGCGACGACGATGAGATCGGTGTCACGCGCCAAGCGGATGTGGCCGACGTCGAACTCGCTCTGCGGTTCGAACAAATCGGTGAAAGCGCGCTCGCCGGCGAGCGCGCCGGCGGCAAGCGGCGTCACGAAATGCTGCGCGGCGGCAGTGAGAATGATGCGCACGGCAAGTGCCCGATCCTGCAGGCGGCGAATGAGATCGAGCGATTTGTAGGCAGCAATGCCGCCGCCAATGATGAGCAGGACGCGCTTTTTCTCTGCAATGTCCGAAGACGCCAGCTGCCGCGCAGCCCGCGTTGGCGGTTCGGCGTGGTCGAGACTATCGCGGCCTGCATCGTCCGCGGCCTCTTTCAGGATGACGCGGACCTCGTCCTCCATGGAGCGGCCGTGCCGCGCCGCACGCAGCCGCAACTGCTTCTTGAGACGATCGTCGAGCTGGCGGACGGTGAGGCTCGCCATCGGGGCGCTCCTGAAAGGCTTGGGGCACTTTAGCGCAGAAGTGATTGCATTGCAATCAATGTAATCATCATCGCAAGAGGAGCAGCACGATCCACAACAGCAGCGCCGCGATCACCCACAGCGCCACGGTCGACCAACGACTGCCGTGCTTCTCGGCCTTATCGATCTCGGCGATGGTCTGCGGCGACAGGGTGAGCCCGTCGCGGGTGGCTTGATCGAGCTGATCGAGCACCCGCACGCCGCGGGTCAAGAGCCCCGGCACATTGCCGGCAAAGCGGCCGACTTCGCCTGCGGTCTGCATCGCGCCTTCGAGCCGGCCGGCGGGACCGAGATGCCGCGTCATCCATTCGCGCACCACCGGTTCGGCGGTCGACCACATGTCGACTTTGGGATCGAGCGAGCGCGCCACGCCTTCGACTACCACCATGGTTTTTTGCAACAGCAGAAGTTCCGGCCGGGTGCGCATGTCGAACAGGCCGGTGACTTCGAACAGCAGCGTCAACAGCCGCGCCATCGAAATATCTTCGGCGGTGCGGTTATGGATCGGCTCGCCGATAGCGCGGATCGCCTGCGCAAAGCTCTCGACCGAATGGGTCGGCGGCACATAGCCGGCTTCGAAATGCACCTGCGCGGTGCGCAGATAATCGCGGGTGATGAAGCCGTGCAGAATTTCGGCGAGGAACAGCCGTTCCTTGATGCCGAGCCGACCCATGATGCCGAAATCGACGGCGATGAGCCGGCCGTCGTCGTCGACGAACAAATTTCCCGGGTGCATGTCGGCGTGAAAGAAGCCGTCGCGCAACGCGTGGCGCAGGAAGGTCTGGATCACGACACGCGCGAGGTTCGGCAGGTCGAAGCCTTTGGCAACCAGCCGCGCCCGGTCGGACAGCGGCGTGGCGTCGATCCATTCGAGCGTGAGCACTTCCTTGGTGGTGCGGTCCCAATCGACCTGCGGCACGCGGAAGTCGGGATCGTTCTTGGTGTTCTCCGCCATCTCCGAGAGCGCGGCCGCTTCCAGGCGGAAATCCATCTCGACCGTGACGGTACGGCGCAGTGTATCGACCACTTCGACAAGGCGGAGCCGCCGCGCTTCGGCCGACAACTCCTCGGCGTGGCGCGCCACATATGTGAAAGCGCTCAAGTCGGCGCGGAAGCGGCGTTCGACGCCGGGCCGCAACACTTTCACGGCGACGGCCTTGCTGCCGGTCGGCGTAGCGACCTCGGCCTTGTGCACCTGCGCGATCGAGGCGGCCGCAACCGGCGGGCCGAAGCTCACAAAAATCGTGTCGAGCGGCTTGCCGAAGGAAGCGGCGACCGCGGCCTCGGCCTGCGCCTGCGGAAACGGCGGCATCCGATCCTGCAGCCGCTCGAGGTCGCGGGCCAACACGGGACCGACGACGTCCGGCCGCGTCGCCAAAAACTGGCCGAGCTTGACGTAGCTTGGTCCAAGCCGCGTCAGCGCTGTCGACAGCCGCGCGTCGGCCGATCCGCTCGTTGGCCGCGCGAACAGGCGCGCGATGCGCAAAAACGGCCGCGCCGACGGCGGCACCATCGCGGGATCGAGGGCATCGAACACACCTTCGCGGACAAAAACCACGCCGGCGCGACCGAGGCGAAATAGATGCGCGGGAGCCGAGATCACAAACGCCAGCCGGAATGCAGCGCCACGATGCCGCCGCTCATGACCTGATACGAAACCCGCGCAAATCCCGCTGTCAGCATCATGGCGGCGAATTCGGGCGGCTTTGGAAACCGGCGGATCGATTCGACCAGGTAGCGGTAGGACTCGGCATCGCCGGCCACCGCGCGGCCGAGCGCGGGAATGACGTTGAACGAATAAAGATCGTAGAGCGAAGCGAGACCCGGCATGGTCACGGTGGAGAATTCCAGACAAAGAAACCGCCCGCCGATCTTGAGCACGCGATAGGCTTCCGCCAGCGCCGCGTCGATGCGGGGCACGTTGCGGATGCCGAACGCGATCGTCGCCGCGTCGAAACTCCTGTCGGCAAACGGCAGCTTTTCGGCATTGGCTTCGGTGAATGTCACCGCACCCGACAATCCGCGCTCGGCGGCGCGCCCGCGCCCAACCGTCAGCATGTCGGGATTGATGTCGCAGACGACAGCGCGCGTCTGCGCGCTGCCGGCCGCCATCACGCGCAAGGCCACGTCGCCGGTGCCGCCGGCGATATCGAGCTGCGCAAACGGCCCGCTTTTCGGCGGATTGACCGCGGTGACCAATGCATCTTTCCAGGCCCGGTGCAGCCCAAACGACATCAAGTCGTTCATCAGGTCATAACGCTGCGCGACGCTGTAAAACACGTCATCGACCAGCGCCTGCTTGTCGGCAAGCGGCACTTCGCGCGCGCCAAAGGGGGCGGTTTCGGCCATGGTTTCTCCGCGGTCAGCGAAACCATAGCGCGGTGGCGTTGACGAGGCTATGTCTGGAAAACAGTTAACCGCGAAGCCGCGAGCTTAGATTAGTCATGCCCGAACTTCCCGAAGTCGAAACCGTGCGCCGCGGGCTTGAGCCTGTCATGGACGGCGCGCGTTTCACCAAAGTAGAGGTCCATCGCGGCGATCTGCGCTGGCCGCTGCCGAAGGATTTCGCGCAGCGCCTCCAAGGCAAGAGTGTGACCGGCATCGGCCGGCAGGCGAAATATCTGCTCGTCGATCTTTCCTCTGGCGACGTGCTGATCATGCATCTCGGCATGTCCGGCTCGTTTCATGTTTTCCGCAAGACCGCCGACAAGGCGCTGGGGTGTTACTATCACGAGCGCGCGCAGCACGCCGCGCACGACCACGTTGTCTTTCATATGTCGTCGGGCGCGATCGTGACCTTCAACGATCCGCGCCGCTTCGGCTCGATGAAGATCGTGCCGCGGGCGACGCTTGAGGCGGAGCCGCTGCTCGCGCGGCTCGGGCCGGAGCCGTTCGGCAACGCCTTCGATGCGGCGACTCTGGCCGCCGCCTGCACGGGAAAGAAAACCACGCTCAAAGCAGCGCTGTTGGATCAGCGCATCGTCGCCGGGCTCGGCAATATTTATGTCTGCGAGGCGTTATTTCGGGCAAAGCTGTCGCCGAAACGCCTCGCCGCCACCATCGCGACCAAGGACGCCACGCCGAACGACCGCGCCGAGCGGCTCGTTGACGCCATCAAGGCGGTGCTCAACGACGCCATCAAAGCCGGCGGTTCGTCGCTGCGCGACCACAAGCGCCCGGACGGCGAGCTTGGCTTGTTTCAGCACCACTTCCGCGTCTACGACCGCGAAGGGCAAAGATGCGTGACGCCCGGCTGCCGCGGCGTCGTCAAGCGTATCGCACAGAACGGCCGCTCGACGTTTTATTGTCCGGCGTGCCAGAAGTGACGCAGGGAAATCGGGAAAACATCATGGCCTACGAAAACATCATCGTCGAGACGCGCGGCAAGGTCGGTTTGATCCGGCTCAACCGGCCGCAAGCGCTCAACGCACTCAACCGCGCGCTGATCGCGGAATTGACCATGGCGCTCGACGCCTTCGAGGGCGACGCCAATATCGGCTGCATCGTGATTACCGGCTCGGACAAGGCGTTTGCCGCCGGCGCCGACATCAAGGAGATGGCGGACAAGACCTTCACCGAAGCTTACATGGGGGACTTCGCTGCGAACTGGGACCGCGCCGCGACGGTGCGCAAGCCCGTGATCGCCGCG
>CAYWNY010000008.1:21465-53796 GCA_964459765.1 uncultured Hyphomicrobiales bacterium
CGGTTTCGCGCTCGGCGGCGGCTGCGAGCTCGCCATGCAATGCGATCTGATCGTCGCCGCCGACAACGCCAAGTTCGGTCAGCCGGAAATCAAGCTCGGCGTCATTCCCGGCATAGGCGGCACGCAACGCTTCACCCGCGCCGTCGGCAAGGCCAAGGCGATGGATCTCATCCTCACCGGCCGCATGATGGACGTGCAGGAGGCCGAGCGCTCAGGCCTCGTTGCGCGCATCGTGCCGGCGGCAAGCCTCCTCGACGAGGCGATCAAGGTTGCCGAGACCATCGCGTCGATGTCGCTGCCTTCGGTGCTGGCGGCAAAGGAAGCGGTCAATCGGGCCTTCGAGACGACGCTCGCCGAAGGCATCCGCTTCGAGCGGCGGGTGTTTCACTCGCTGTTCGCGACCGCCGACCAGAAGGAAGGCATGGCCGCCTTCATCGCCAAGCGGCCGCCGAAATTCGAAAATAAGTGACGCGTGGTTTCATAGTCCGCAAGGGCAGCGCAAGGGCGGCGCAAGGGTCGCGACCGCGTTGTTTGGCTTCGGCGCTCCGCCGTTGCGCCGAATCACGGACGGCCGCCGCGACGACTTAGCTGGCGCGCTGAACGACGAAAGGCGTTTTTAGCGTGCCGGTTTTAAGTAAGTCCGCGAATTGCGGCGCCGGCACCGGCTTGCTGAAATAATACCCTTGGACCTCGTCACAATGAAGAGCGCGGAGAAATTCGAGCTCTTTTAGAGTTTCCACGCCCTCCGCAATGACGCGCAGCTCGAGACTGTGCGCCAGAGCAATGACCGCGGTTACAATGGTCGCATCGTCGCTAGACTTACTAATTTGGCGAACGAACGGCTGGTCGATTTTAAGGGCGTCAACCGGAAACTTTGTCAGATAACTCAGACTGGAATACCCCGTGCCGAAGTCGTCGAGCGCCACTGTTACCCCTTTTTCCCGAAGGGCGTTGAGGATTGACGCGGTGGACTCGGGCCGCGTCATAAGAACGCTCTCGGTCAGTTCCAGTTCGAGACATCGTGGATCCAAGCCGGTTTCGCTCAAGATTGCGAACACGCCTTGTAGAAACGTCTCGCTACGAAATTCGATTCCGGACACGTTTACCGCGATGGTCGTCGCGGGCAGGCCGGCATCCGTCCAGGCGCGGGCTTGTTGGCATGCTTCACGAAGAACCCAGTTGCCGATCGGCAAAATCAGGCCGGAATCTTCCGCGACCGGAATAAACTCCGCCGGAGAAACCGGCCCGCGCACCGGGTCCGTCCAACGGATCAATGCTTCCGCCCCGCTGATTGCCCCGGTCTTCAGATTGACCTTCGGCTGGTAATGCAGTGCGAACTCGTACTGCGCCAGGGCGCGCCGCAGGCCCTCCTCGATAGTTTGCCGCTCCACCGCCCGGACATTCATGGCCGGCGTGAAAAACTGATAATTCTCAGGCCCTTTTTCCTTGGCCTGGTACATCGCGGTCTCGGCGCCCTTGATGAGCGTCTCCGCATCGCGGCCGTCCTCGGGGTAAACGCTTACGCCAATGCTGACGCTGACGTGAAGATCGCTCGCGCCAATGGAATGAGCCTCCGCCACCGCCGCCAGTATTTTTCGCGCCGCTATGGCTGCATCGTCCGCCCGTTCGATTGCGGACAGCAGTATGACGAATTCATCGCCTCCCTGCCGGCTTACCGTATCCGCGTTGCGTACACAGTCCACCAAGCGTGCGGCGATGGATTGAAGCAGCTTGTCACCGGTCGGATGCCCCAAGGAGTCGTTGATATGCTTGAAACCATCCAAATCCAAAAAAAGCACCGCCACATGCTTCTTGTCGCGCTGGGCTAATGCAATCGCATAGCCAATCCGGTCGTTCAGAAGCGTTCGATTTGGCAAATCGGTCAGAAAGTCATGCTGTGACGAATAGGTTATCTGCTGTTCCATCTCCCGCGCCGCGCTGTCCTTGCGCACGCTTTCGCTGAGATCGCGGCTGACGACTGCAAAGCCGCGCAATTTTCCCTCCGGGTCGCGCAACGCCGTGAATGTAGTGCGCATCGGATAGACGGTGCCGTCCTTGCGGACGCGTACGCTTTGCTCGTCGAGCATGCCGCTTGCGGCTGCCTTCTGGAGTATCTCCACCGGCCTGCCCCGCCCGCTCTCCTCCGCAGGAAAAAGGCAAGAGAAGTTGCGGTCGGAGACCTCTTCGAAGCTGTAGTCCGACATTTGCTGCGCGCCGGGGTTCCAACTTTTAATCTCGCCCTCCGGGCCCAACATCAAAATCGCGTAGTCCTGCACCCCTTGAACGAGCCCCCGATATTTGTCTTCGCTGTCCCGAAGCGCCGCCTCGGCGCGACCTCGCCGGGCGTTGTCGCGCTGGACGTTCCAACCTGCGACCGCGGTGATCAACAAGCCCAGGAAGGTTCCGAGCACCAGAATGGCTTTGGTCAGGCCTGCGCTCCGAAGCGCGGCCACGTCGCGATTCGCCAGCAATTGCTGCTCGTTGTCGCGCATCCGGTCGACGATTTCCTGAAAGTCGCCCGCCTCCTTCAGGCCGGATCCATCCCGAATGGCGTTTGCTGCCGACTCCAGCCCCTGGGTTCGGCGCAGATCGATGTTCCGCTCCGCTATCTTTAACCTTTCGGCGGTCAGTTCATCGAGGGCCGAAACATTGCGCTCCTGTTCGGGGTTATCCGCCGTCAAGCTTCGGACGGCTGCCGTGTGTTGCTCCAGGCTTAGAATGTCCGCGCGGTATTGTCCGAGATAGGTTTCCTGGCCCGTCAGCATGAACCCGTGGACGCTTCCTCCGATATCCTGCATTTCGGAGCGCAAATCCTGCAGGTTCTCCAGGACCTCATGGGTATGCCGAACCCATTGAACGTTTTCGTCGGACGCGACCATGTTGCGATAAGCCAACGCACCGACGACAAGTAACACCGCGATGGCCGATCCGAATGCGAATTGCACAATACGATTTTGCGGAGACTTGTTCTTCATCGTGCCGCCACGGCTCGGATTTTCTCAGCCGTTTTAGTAGCGACTGGCGCACGGCAGGCGCCCGATGGCAGTATCAGGCGCGGTGTGAAGGCGCCCTAAAGATACGTGCCTAACTCAAGCGGCTACACTTTCGGAAAATGCCTTCAAGTTGAATGGACACCCGATACACCGGCGTGCTCTCTCACAATCGCCAACGCATGTGACGTGAACAGGAGTATCGGCCGCTATGGCAATGGCACCATGGTACGAAAGAGCCCGCCTGCTCTACGCCGCAATCGAAAAAGCCAGTTTCAGCCTCAAAAGATCGATCGATCGCCTCGAACTCGTCGACAATAAAATTCTGTTCCAAGCGGGTACAAAAAACCTGACGATCACCTATCGCTATGTAGACAACGTGATGCCGGGACCGGGCTCCTTCCAACTAGACGGCGAACATTTTCGGAGACCGGAAGTCCCCACGGGACGACCATCATGGTACGTGCGGTCAATCCTGCTGTACGCCGCCATTCGCCAAGCCACGTTTGACCTCCAGGAGCCGGTCGACGGCGCCGAAGTCACTCCGGGCGCGGTACTGAGTTGGCTCCCTCGCGCCGGCAGAGTGAGATGCTGGACCGGCGCCAAACAGCAAACGATGCGTTACCGTTATTTGGCCGAGCGCGGTCTGTTCGGACCGCGGCAGCTGTTTTTGGATGACGAAGAGATCACTGATTAGAAAAATCTAAGCGGAAGAGACAATCGCGCCATGTGCGGCGCCGGCGCGATCGGCGTTACCGATTGCGGGCCGCAGCGCGGCGCGGAGCGCGCCGCGCGCCGATTGCGCCACGAACCGCGCGACGCGATGCGCATTGCCGAACACCGAAGCGTCGAGGCTCATCGATTTGAGCGCAGCCGCCTTCTCGGCGGCGAACTCGTCGCATTCCTGCTTGACCGGATCGTCGTAGAAGGCGGCGATCTTGGCGCCGCCCATGCCCGGGCTCGCCAGCCAACCGCGGATATGATGATTGCACAAGCGTTCGACGTCGTTGAGCACTTTGCGCGCGCCGGTGCCCGCGGCCGGACAGGAAGTGGCAAAGGCGTCGCCGACCAAGACGATTCCCGGCCGCCGGTAGCCGTGGGTCACATAAAGATCGATCGGACGAATCTCGACCCGGCCTTCCAGATCGAAATCGCCGACGATCGGATGCAGCTTCGGCATCAGCGCATACAAGGTCCGTTCCGGGTCGGCGCGCACCTCCTGGAGCCAGGGATCGTTGAAGCCGCGATAAACGAACATGTTGGCGCGCATCGCCGATCCGATCGGGAATAAGGTGATCAACGCGGCTTTGGCGGCTGGCGTTTCGGCGTAATACGTGAGCGCCGGAAAATCGAAAGACCGACGCCCGCGCGGCCTGACGGTGAAGCCGACAGCGATCGAATGGCAGCGGCTCACGACCTCGCGCTCGATGCCGAGCGAGTCGCGAAGCGACACACTCAAGCCATTGGCGAGCACGACGAGTCGCGCGTCGATGCGCTCGCCGGTCGCGAGCGTAACGGTTTGCCGTTCATCACTGGTTGCCAGCGCGCGTGCTTTGTCGTGGATGAACGGCACGCTCGGCGGAATTTCGCCGCGGATGGTGTTGACCAAATCGGCGTAAAAAATGCCGAACTGATCGCCCGGCCGTTTTTCGATCACGCGTCCGAAGCGCGCCATCCAGCAGCCGCCGTCGAAGGTTGCGGCGCGGCGAACGGCGTCGCCAAGCCCGGTCTTTTCCAGGATCGCGGTTTGCCGGCCGTCGAGCTTTTCGCAGCGGAAATCGGCCGGATAGGTTTCGCGCGGTTCGACCACCACGCAGTCGATACCGGCACGCCCAAGCATGGCTGCTGTCAAAGACCCGGCCAGGCCGCCGCCGATAATCGCAACATCCGTCTTACGCATCGCCGCCCCTTAAGTTGCCCGCACCAAGCCGTTTGCCGCGGACCGTGTTTTTGCCGGCGCGGCTGCCGACGCGTTGCGCGTTTGTTTGCTGCGTAGGAGTGCCAGCGCCGAGCGCGCCAGCGTCTCGAGATTTCCCGAGCGCGCAACGGCATGCTTGGCGGTTTCGCGCAGCGGCAGATAGACCTTCTGCAAACACACGGCTGCGGCAAAAGCCGCCGAGCCGCCGCGCTGCGCATCGATCCACAGATCGATCACTTCTTGCCGGTCGCTCCACGCCGCCATGTATCCGGTGTCGTCATAGGCGCAGGAATCGATCAGCGCGACGCCGGGATCGGCCAACAGCGCGCGGGTGTAGTCCTCAAACAGCAGCACGCCGGGCGAGAACTCGCTGAAGCCCTCGTCGTAGGCGGTTTTCCAGGTGAAGGCGGCGGCGCCGGCGCGCAGCACGACCTGCATGCTGATCGGCCGGCCGTCGAGTTCGAGTGCATAGATCGCGGCATCGCCGGCGCGCGCCAGCGACGTCACCAGGCTGCGGGCGAAGGCCGCAATTTGCGGATCGCACAACATCGCCGTGCCGCGCCGCCCCTTCCAGCCTTTGGCCTCGAGGAGAAGAACCGCCTCAAAGGCGCGCTGCACATCGGCGACCGCATGCACGACGGTCGTTTCCAGACGACCCTTCTCGCCAAGCCGCCGACGATGCTGCCGCAATTTCTTGCGGCTCCCGCTCGATAGCAAATTCTCAATCGAAAGCACCGCATCGGCGCGCCGCAACAGCGTCGGCCGCATTTTGGCATCCAGACAGCAATGCCGGCTCATGCGCGCGCCGAGCACACGCAACAGCGCCTCGTAGGTAGCGCCGCTGCCGCTCATGCTTTCAAGCGCCACAAGCTTCGGCAAATCGGGGGCGGCGGCGATCGCGTCGAGCATGGCATGCAGCGTGACCTCGAGCCGCTCGCTGTCGATGACCGGCGCCGAGAGGTAGGCATGCTCCGTCGCCGGCGCGCATAGCGCGGTGATCGGCACCAGCGAAAGGTGCGGCGTGCCGACGGAAAAGGCCCAAAAGCCGACCAGCCGCCGGCCGTCGCCGTGCGGCTCAAAGGCCAAGAGAGCGACAATCGGCCGGCCGCCTTCGGCCGCGCGCAGCACCCGCGGCTGCATGAACACATTCGGCGAATCGGCGCGGGCGGCAAGATCGCGCCAGTCCGCGTCGAATTTGGCCAAATGCGCGCCGCGCACCACCTCGACTTTCACGGTGCGCGCGCGTACACGGCGGCGCCGCGGCCGCTCGAAGCTTTGCGGATCGTCGGAATCGGTAAGCAGCGTGGCAAGCGCGGAGGCTGCTTCCGACAACGCAAAGGCGTAAGCCTTCGGCAGGCCAAACAGCCGTTGTGCGCGCAGCCCCATCGGTTCGCGTTCCCGCCTTAAGAGCGGGCGAGGTTACGCGGCAAAGATCGATGGCCGGTCACGAAATTCGGTAGAACTTTAGCAATCGGCGAGACGGTTAATGTTTAACCTCGCCGGTCACGGCCGCGGAATAACGCGCATAAAGGTGCTCGACGCGCTCGCGCCACATCTGCACGAAGGCAGCCGAGGGCAGGTTATCGACCGATTTCCATGCATCCTTAATAGCGGGGAGCGTATTCGCCCAAATCGCCCGCTTGCACCATTTCTCGCCTTTTTCCCGCCCCTCGTCGGTTGCGCACATCGACTTCCAGGCGATCCGCTCCGGATGGCTCACATGTTCGGCGGCACCCTGCCAGCCTTGTTGATGAATCAAATAAAGGTAGCTGAACGTCGCTCGCTTGTGCGTATCCCACTCGAACAAGGTCGCTTCGGTTAAGAATTTGTACGCCGCAGCGATGGCGTTGTCGCGCGGACTCAGGATGTCGCCGGAGCCGTATTTGCGGAACTCATAGTGGTTGAGCTGGAACAGCCCGATGTAGGAGCCGGTGCGCTGTTTGGGATCGAAATCGGATTCGATTTTTGCGACCGCCTTCATGAAGCTGAAGTCGAGCCCGAAAGCGTCGGCCGCGTGCTTGATCTCCTCGACCGGCGTGCCGACCGGTACGCCGTCAAGCGACGCCAAAACGATGTCCGCGGGCCTCTTTTCGGGCGGATACTCGGCGTAGACGTAATAGTTGATGTAGGCGATATCCGGTTTGGTGCGCACCGGGCCGGAGGAAACGTCTGCAATCGCGGAACGGTCGTCTTCGAGCTTCGCCTCTTTCTTTTCCACGATGCCGTTCTGGTCCACGACGCCGTTCTTTTCCACGATGGTGCGGGCGATCTTCTCCTCGCGGACGGGCGAAACCGCGCGCTGCGGCAACGCGCCGGTGACCTCCGACACGCCGCCGGAATTCGCAACGGCGCCTTGCGCCTCGAGGGCGACAAACGGCACGATACCGCCCGGCGCACTTCCAGAAACGATCTGGAAAACTGCGGTGCCGGTTACGGCAGCTGTAGCAAAGATGGCAAAGACGAACTGATAAGTTCTCATCTACCCCCAAGCGGCGGTTGCCGGCTACACCCAACCTCATACTAGCCGTTTATTGCCACGTCGTTCAATATCCGGCCCGTCGTTTCTTCACTTGCGCACACAGATCACCCGCACCACCGATTGCTCGATCGGCGTCGACGCTGCGGGAACCGCCGGCGCGATGTTGTGCGCTTGAAGAAACACACGAATCGCCTCGCTCGGAACCAAAGTTCCAACGACGCTCGCCGCCGCACCGGCCACAATCGGAGCTTTTACGTCCGCCATGCCGACCACGCGCCCGCCCGCGTCAACGGCGGCGGCGCCGGCAAAGCCGGGCTTCGGCACCGGCTCGATGCTCGCTCCACTGACGTGGACCATGACACTGGTCGCCTCGGCGCCGCCGGATTGCGCAAGTGGATCGGCAATGCCGACGAGCTTAAGCTCGCCATTCTGCGTAGAGTCGTCGGCGAGCGTTGCTGGAACCAGATTGCGGCCACCATAGAGCCGCAGCAGCGCGACATCGTTCGCGGCGTCTTCGACAAGCCGCGCGGCATGACCGAGTGGCGGCACGCTGATCGATTGGCATTCGTCGACGACCCGCGCCGACGTGATCAGATAACCGTCGCTCCCGACGACGATCGCCGATCCGTATTCGATCGTGCGGCGCAGGCCGGCCGGCGGCGCCGCATTGGGGTCGGGGAAGCCGGAAAATGCGTTGGCCATGGCGGCGGCCACATAGCGCATGGTGCCCTCGGTCGCCAGATCGTAGACGATGGTGATGCCGCGCACTTCGTTGCCACGCGCATCAGCGCGGACCAGAAAATTCTTCAATCCCTGCACGCCGGCAATGACGAAGGAATCGGGTTTCAGCGAACTCGACGCGATTTGCCGGTGCGCGATCTTTTTTTCGTCCTCGAACAGCGCCGGCAACGCCGCTTCGCTGAGCCGGAAAGTCTCGACTTGAATTTGGCCCTGCGCCGAACTCCAGCGGCTGCCGGCCCGCGTCGCGGACGCATGCGGCACGAGCTTTTGCGGCAAGCCGAGCCGCGCTCCGGTCGCCTGATCCTCGATCAGCCGCCAGCCGACTGCCTCTTGCGAAAAGATCGGCGGCGCCGCCAACGGGTCGGTGTCTTCTTTCGACGCGACATGGGCGCGCTTGGGCGCCGGCTTGCGCGCCTGCGCTTCGCCGGCGAGCAAGCTTGCGCCCAGGGCGACGAGCCCAAAGACAATGGCCGCGGCCTTGATGTTCATGCACCCACCGACTAATCCCCGGTTAAACAGTAACGGAAGGCAGGCGCCGCGCCAATCGCGCCGGATGGCAAGGTTCCGCGCGGGTGGTTCCACGCCGCGTTCACGCTTATGTTTAAGGCGATGCTCACCGCCGACGAACTCGAACGCTATGCGCGCCACATCGTACTCCCCGAAGTGGGCGGCCCGGGGCAGGCGGCGCTCGGCCGCGCCCGTGTTCTGGTGATCGGCGCCGGCGGGCTTGGCGCACCGATGTTGCTTTATCTCGCCGCCGCGGGCGTCGGCGCCATCGGCGTGGTCGACGACGACGTGGTGTCGCTGTCGAATTTGCAGCGCCAGGTGATCCACGCGACGCCGGACGTGGGCCGGCCGAAGGTCGACAGCGCCGCCGCGGTCGTCGAGCGCCTCAATCCGCATGTGCGCGTCGAACAACATGGCGTGCGGCTTACCGCGCACAACGCGCTCGACCTGATCGTCCGCTACGACGTGATCGCCGACGGCTCCGACAATTTCACCACGCGCTATCTTGTTTCCGACGCCTGCTATTTTGCGAAGAAGCCGCTGGTGACTGCGGCGCTTGGGCCGTTCGACGGCACGCTCACCACCATACGCGCGCACCAATTTGCCGAAGACGGCAAGCCGAACCCGACCTATCGCTGTTTGTTCCCGGAGCCACCGCCGCCTGGCACGGTGCCGGCCTGCGCCGAGGCCGGCATTCTCGGCGCGCTCGCCGGCGTCGTCGGCGCGATGGCGGCGCTGGAAGTGATCCGTGAAATCGTCGGCTTCGGCGACAATCTGGTCGGGCGGCTGGTCATGCTCGACGCCCGGGCGATGCGCTTTGAGACCTTGCGTTACAGCTGGGATCCCGAAAATCCGCTGTCGGGCGAGCATCCGACGATCAAGTATCTGTCGGTGCACGGCTAATTTGCGTTGCCAGACGTCCTATTTGCTCCACGTCGCCATGATGGCGGAGCCTTTGAGCACCGACCATTTGTTGTCGCCGGCGCTCACGACGGTAAAGCAATGATCCGCGGATCCCTTCCAGGCGCTGCAGAAGCCGTCCTTCGACAGCTTCCAGGTGCCCTCGCCTCTGCTGCCGGTGCCGACCGGCGCGCGTTTCATCTTGCCGTCGGCAGTGAACGTCATCTTGAACCTGACATTCGACGGCGTCGAAGCGATGAACGGTTCGCCGTTGAAAAAGGTCGACTGGATTTCGGCGGGCGTGAGCTTCGCCGGCGGTGCGGCCATTGCCGCGGCGGTCCAAAAGATCGCTGCGGCGATTACGGCGCTTGCAACGCTTCCACGCATCGTCAGTCTCCGGCCCCGCAATCGCGCTGGTCTTGAGGGCCCATCATAGCCGATCCGGCAGCAAATTCCGATATGTCTCGATACGTCACCGCGCTTGCCCGTGATAGACGCTGTTCGGCCGCATGTCGGTCGCCGACGCCATCCGGTTCGACATGTTGAAGAACGCGGCAACAGCGCCGATGTCCCAAATATCGCGATCGGTAAAGCCGGCGCGCCGCAGCGCCTCGCGATCCTCTTCCTCGACCCGCCACGGCTCGGCGGTGAGCTTGACGGCGAAGTCGAGCATGGCGCGCTCGCGCTTCGACAGCCGCGCCGCGCGGTAATTCATCGCCATCAACTCGCCGAGAGGCGGGTCGCTGGAGAGCGCCCGCACCGCTGCGCCATGGGCGACCAGGCAGTAGTAGCACCGGTTATGCGACGAAACCGCGACCGCGATCATCTCGCGCTCGAGCTTGCTCAAGCCCGAAGGCGCCAGCATCAGATCGTTGTACATGGCGACAAAGGCGGAAAGCTTTGCGGCGTCGAAGGTGTAAGCCTTGAGCACATTGGGCACAAAACCGAGCTTCTCCTGGCATTTGGCGAAGTAAGCGATCATGTCCGGCGACAGCGGCTCTGGCGGCAGCGAAAGCGCGGTGATCTCGATATCGTCTCCCTTTACCGCCGGGACGCGCTGTTTCGGCGTAGATTTGTTGGTTT
This sequence comes from uncultured Hyphomicrobiales bacterium, assembly GCA_964459765.1. Classification (GTDB taxonomy): domain Bacteria; phylum Pseudomonadota; class Alphaproteobacteria; order Rhizobiales; family Xanthobacteraceae; genus BOG-931. Next base: position 32,084 of record CAYWNY010000008.1, read on the forward strand.
TGGACGGGCGCTTGGCCATTTGCAGTCTCCCAGTCTCTTTGTCGCGGCGGCGGACATTATAAGGAGTAACGGTAGCGCATGGACGCGCGGGGTGCGTAATATTGCGGTCACGATTCCCGCAAAGAGGAAAACATGGCGGTCCAGAATATCCCCCGGTCCGGCGAGGAGGAGGCCGGCGACCGGCGCTTGAGGGCGCTGTTCGACGCCGCCAACGCACTGATCGCCGGGCGCTGGCGTGAATTCCCGCCGCATTTTCTGACCGAGCTTTACGGCCGCGCCGAGCCGGACGATCTCGAACGCTATACGCCGGAGGAACTCGCCTCCATTGCCGAAGAAGCCTGGGCGTTTCTTGCCGAGCGCAAACCGGGCGCATCCAAGATCGACTTTGCGCCGGCGCGGCTCGTTCCCGCGATTGCGGTGCTCAACATCGTCAACGACGACATGCCGTTTCTAGTCGACTCGGTGCTCGGCGAACTTTCCGAGCGCAGCCTCGACCTGCGGCTGGTGGTGCATCCGGTTTTCTCCATCGAGCGCGACGAGGCCGGCCGACTGACCGCGTTTCGCGGCACGCGCAAAGGCGACGGCCGACGCGAAAGCTTCATCCACGTCCACATCGCCGGCATGGACGACGCGGCCGGCCGCGCCGACGTCGTGCACGCGCTCGAAGCGGTGCTGGCCGATGTGCGGACCTGCGTGCAGGACTGGCGGCCGATGCTGGCGCGGGCGAGCGAAGTCGCCGCCGAGCTCAAAGCCAATCCGCCGCCGCTGCCGGCCGACGAGGTCGCCGAAGCGGTCCAGTTCCTGCAATGGATCGCCGCCGACAATTTCACGCTCCTTGGCGCGCGCGATTATGCCTACACCGACAGCGACGACGCGCTCGAGCCGAAATTCGAAACCGGGCTCGGGCTCCTGCGCTCGCGCGAGATGCGGCTGTTGCGTCGCGGCAATCAACTAGTGACCATCACGCCGGAAATCCGCGAATTCCTCGAAGAGCCGAAGCTCCTGATCATGACCAAAGCGGCGGTGCGCTCGCGCGTGCATCGCCGCGCCTATCTCGATTACATCGGGGTGAAACGTTTCGATCGAGACGGCGATCTGGTCGGCGAGCGCGTGTTCTGCGGCCTTTTGACCTCGACCGCCTACACGCGCTCGGTGCGCGCCATTCCCTACCTGCGGCGCAAGGTCGACCACATCATCAGCCGCGCCGGCTTCGAGCCGTCGAGCCATTCCGGCAAGGCGCTGGTCAACGTGCTTGAGCATTATCCGCGCGACGATCTGTTTCAGATCGACGAGGACACGCTCTACCAATTCGCGCTCGCCATTCTGCAGCTCGACGAGCGGCCGCGGGTACGGGTGCTGCCGCGGCGCGACCGCTTCGACCGCTTCGTCTCGGTCCTGGTCTACATTCCGCGCGAACGCTACGACAGCGAGATCCGGGCGCGCATCGGCGACTATCTCGCCACCGTCTTCAAGGGCCGGGTGCGCGCGTTCTATCCGTTCTTCCCCGAAGGCCCGATGGTGCGCGTCCACTTCATCATCGGCCGCTATGACGGCGAGACGCCGGTCGTCGAGCGCGACCTGCTCGACCGCGCGGTTGAAGCGATCGTGCGCAACTGGACCGATGCGCTCGATAAGGCGCTGACCGCGGCGCATCCGGCGGGGATGCGCCGCCTGCTCGTGGCGCGTTATCGCGACGCCTTCCCGGTCGACTATCGCGAAGTTTATCCGCCGGCGGCGGCGGTCACCGATATCGGCGTCATCGAAACGCTGACCGAGGCGCATCCGCTTGGCGTCGCGCTTTACAGCGACGGCAGCACCGGAAGCGCCGGCTTGAAAGTCTTAAGCCACAGCCGCCCGATCCCGCTCTCCGAGCGGGTGCCGGTGCTGGAGAATATGGGGTTCCGCGTCATCGACGAGCGCACCTATCACATCGAGCCGGCGGAAGCGGCAGACGTGTGGCTGCATGACACCGCGCTCGAGCGCGCGCATGGCGGGCCGCTGGATTTCGCCGCGGTCAGAGACCGACTCCAAGCCTGCTTCCTCGCGGTAATGACCGGGCGCGCCGAAAACGACGGCTATAACGCGCTGGTGCTGGCGGCGGGCATGGTGTGGCGCGACGTGGCGCTGATCCGCACTTTGTCGCGTTTCCTGCGCCAAGCGCGCGTCCCTTTTTCGCAGGATTACATGTGGACGACGTTGCGCAAGCACGCGGGCATCGCCGCGCGAATCGCCGATTTGTTTCACGTCAGGTTCGATCCGGATCTCGACATCGCGGCCGATCGGCGCGCCGCGCGCGAGGCGGAAATCGCCGCCGCCATCGAGACCGCGTTGCAAGCGGTCGACAGCCTCGACGAGGACCGCATCCTGCGCCGCTTCGTCAATGCGGTCCAAGCCGCGATCCGGACCAACTTTTATCAGCGCGGCCGCGACGGCGAACCCAGGGACCTGATCGCGATCAAGTTCGATAGCCGAAAGCTCGACGACCTACCGCTGCCGCGGCCGCTGTACGAGATTTTCGTCTATTCGCCGCGCGTCGAAGGCGTGCATCTGCGCTTCGGCAAAGTGGCGCGCGGCGGCATCCGCTGGTCGGACCGGCCGCAGGATTTCCGCACCGAAATTCTTGGCCTGGTCAAGGCGCAGAACGTGAAAAACGCGGTGATCGTTCCGGTCGGCGCCAAGGGCGGCTTCGTACCCAAACGCCTGCCGGCGGGCGGACCGCGCGAGGCCATCCAGGCCGAGGGGACCGCGGCCTATCGGCTCTTTATCTCCACACTGCTCGACATCACCGACAATATCGGCCGCGGCACGACCGGCGTCGTTCCGCCGGCGCATGTCGTGCGCCATGACGGCGACGATCCCTACCTCGTCGTCGCCGCCGACAAAGGCACCGCGACCTTCTCCGACATCGCCAACGGCATCGCCATCGACCATGATTTCTGGCTCGGCGACGCCTTCGCGTCCGGCGGCTCCGCCGGCTACGATCACAAGAAAATGGGCATCACCGCCCGCGGCGCGTGGGAATCGGTCAAGCGTCATTTCCGCGAAATGGACGTCGATATCGGCAAGGCGCCGTTCACCACCGTCGGCGTCGGCGACATGTCGGGTGACGTGTTCGGCAACGGCCTCCTGCGCGAGCAGACCACCAAACTCATCGCCGCCTTCGACCATCGCGATATTTTCATCGATCCTGATCCGGACCCGGAAAAAACCTTCGCCGAGCGCAAGCGCCTGTTCGATTTGCCGCGGTCGAGCTGGCAGGATTTCGACAAATCGCTGTTGTCGAAGGGCGGCGGTATCTATTCGCGCAGCGCCAAGGAGATCAGGCTCTCGGAGGAAGCGCGGCGGCGCTTTGGCGTCGGCGAGCGGCTCACGCCCCAGGCCCTCATCCGCGCGATCTTGACGGCCGACGTCGACCTCCTGTTCTTCGGCGGCATCGGCACCTATGTCCGCGCGTCCGACGAAAGCGAGGAAGCCGCCGGCGATCGCACCAACGACGCCATCCGCGTCACCGGCGACGCACTGCGCTGCAAGGTGATCGGCGAGGGCGCCAATCTCGGCATGACGCAACGCGGCCGCATCGAGGCGGCATTACGCGGCGTCCGTCTCAATACCGATGCGATCGATAATTCGGCCGGCGTCAACACCTCCGACATGGAGGTCAACATCAAGATCGCGCTCAGCATCCCGGTCCGTGACGGGCGGCTAACGATGGATGCTCGCAGTTCGCTCCTTGCCGCAATGACCGACGAGGTCGCGGCGCTGGTCCTGCGTAATAATTACCTGCAGCCACTGGCGCTGTCGCTGGCGCAGCGGCGCGGCATGGAGGATTTCGGTTTCCTGCAGCGGCTGATGCAGACGCTGGAAGGACGCGGCCTGCTCGACCGCGCGGTCGAATTCCTGCCCGACGACATGGCGCTCGCCGAGCGCCTCCGTCGCTCTCAAGCACTCACCCGGCCCGAACTATCGGTGCTGCTGGCTTACGCCAAGCTCACGCTCTACAGCGAACTCCTGGAATCGGCGGTGCCCGACGACGCCTACCTTGCCCGCGAGCTCGGTCGCTACTTCCCCAAGGAAATCGCCGCGCTTTATCCCGATGCGCTAGAACATCACCGGCTGCGCCGCGAGATCATCGCCACCCAACTCGCCAACTCGATGATCAATCGCGGCGGTCCGTCGCTGGTTGTACGCATCGCCGATCAGACCGGTGCCCTGCCGGCCGCCATCGCCTCGGCCTTTGCCGCGGTGCGCGACAGTTACGACATGACCGCGCTCAATGGCGCAATCGACGCGCTCGATAATCGCATTGCCGGCAAGCTGCAGCTCGATCTTTACGCGGCGATTGAGGATCTCCTGCTCGACCGCATCGTCTGGTTCTTGCGCAATGTCGATCTGTCGAAAGGCCTGGCGGATGTGGTCACGCATTACCGCGACGGCATTGCCGCGGTCGAAGCCGCGTTGGACGACGCGCTGTCGGAAGACGCCTTGCGCGCGCGCACCACCGGCATTGCGGCGCTGACTGAAGCCGGCGTGCCGCATGACACCACCGCGCGCATTGCCAATCTGCCTTCGCTTGGCGCCGCGACCGATATCGTTCTGGTGGCCGATCGGACCGGCAAAGCGGTGGCCGAAGTCGCCTCCACCTATTTCGCCACCGGCGCGTTTTTCAGTCTCGACCGGCTGGCGAGCGCCGCCGGCGCCATTCCGGTCACCGATTATTTCGACCGGCTGGCGCTCGACCGGGCGCGCGATTCCATTGGCGACGCCGAGCGGCGGTTGACGGCGGCGATGCTGGGCGATGGATTGGCCGGCGCCGGCGCGGTCAAAGCGTGGGTCGAGCCGCGCAAGGGCGAAGTCGAGCGCATCCGCGGCGCAATCCACGAAATCGCCAGCTCCGGATTGACGCTTTCGAAGCTATCGGTGGCGGCGAGCCTGCTCGGCGATTTGGTGAAACATTAGATCAGGCTTTTCCGGATCATGCGCCAAGATCGTGCGTCAAGCCTCGGAACCGCAAACGGTTCCTCCGCCGCAGCCAAAACATGCTCATGTCATAAAAAAGAACCCCAAGCAGATTACGCGCTTGGGGCTCTTAAGTTGTTGCCTCAACTACAGGCTTATCTGGCCGGGCGGCGGGGTGTCGGGGGATGGGGAGCCGCCCGGTCGGCCTTCAGTACCCCAACACATATGCGGGCTGGTCGGCCATGCAATGAGGATCACGCTTTAGTGTTTGCTCATGCGGCAAAACGCGCAGTCTGCGGCCCGCCGCGCCGGCAAGTTGCAAAACCCTCGGCGCATTAACGTCCTAATACGTATTCGCTTAGTCTGCGGCAGCGCAGCAATTGGTCTTTCATGCGCGTGACACCGGGGCAGCTATTCCCACCGCGCAAAGGAGAAAGGCCTTACGCTTCAAGGCTTGAGCGCGTGTGCAACAGTTTTATTTCACATCTTCAAATTCTTCAAATTCGTGCATCGTGCGCTCGGCTTAAATATCCTTTAAACTGAGCCTTGTTTGATTGCGCGAGTTGGCGGCCTTTGGCCGCTCAAACAAGGGAATCGGCGCGATTCACTCGATCCAAATTCTCTACTCGGCCTCCGGCTTCGCCGTCGGTTTTTTGGTCGGCATAACCGGCGTCGGCGGCGGCTCGTTGATGACGCCGCTGCTTATTTTATTGTTTGGCCTGCATCCGGCGACCGCTGTCGGCACCGATCTGCTTTACGCCGCTGCGACCAAGTCGGTCGGCAGCGTCGTGCATGGCTTCAACCGCACCGTTGATTGGCGGGTCGTGCGTCGCCTAGCGACCGGCAGCGTGCCGATGACCGTGCTCACGCTTGCGGCTTTGAGCGTCCTCGACGTCAACGGCCCGACCACCCGGCAGCTGATCGGGGCGGTGCTGGCGTTCGCGCTGTTTCTCACGGCCGCTACTTTGGTCTTTCGCAATGCGCTGATCGCGCGCTACGCGGCGAATATCGGCGCCCTGCCCGCTAGCCGCATTGCCACGCTCACCGTCGTCACCGGCGGCATTTTGGGCGTCCTGGTGTCAATCTCTTCCGTAGGCGCTGGCGCCATCGGCGTCACCGCGCTCATCCTGCTCTATCCGAAACTTCCCACCGCGCGGATCGTCGGTTCCGACATTGCGCATGCGGTGCCGCTCACGCTGGTCGCCGGCATCGGCCATTGGTTCCTGGGCTCGATCGATTGGCCGATCTTCACCGCGCTTATTCTCGGCTCGATCCCGGGAATCCTGATCGGCAGCTATGCGGCGGTGCGCATCCCGGAGACGGCGCTGCGGGTGGTGCTGGCGGTGACACTGATCGTGGTCGCGACCAAGCTCACCTTCGGCCTGCTGCCGCCGTCGCCGAATGTGGTGGCGGTGCAGGTGCCCGGCCGCCACTGAAGCTTTTCACCGCCGCCCCTAGCGGCTCGTCTCCGGCAAGCCATAGCGGTGCAAATCACTGCCATGGACGTCGAGCCAAATCTTGGCGCGCTCGTGGTCTGGGCACAGCCGCCGCACCAGCCGCCAGAAACGCGGAGAATGATTCATTTCCAATAGATGCGCCACTTCGTGCGCGGCGAGATAATCGAGCACCCAGCGCGGCGCCAGAATGAGCCGCCAGGAAAACGACAAGGCGCCGGCGGTCGAACAGGAGCCCCAGCGGCTCGCCTGATCGCGCACCGCCACGCGGCGGATGCCGACGCCGAGTTCGACGGCAAAGCGCGCGCTCGCCGCTTCCAGGTCGCGCTTTGCCTCGCGCCGCAGATAATCGCTGACACGCCGATCGACATGCGGCGCCGCGCCGGCCACGCATAACAGCCGCTCGCCGCCGTCATCCATTTCGGTCCAGACCGTGCCGCGGACGCTGGGCCGATGGGCGATGCGATGCGGCAGTCCGCGCAACGGCACCACAACGTCATGGGCAAAACGCAACGCGACCGGCAGCCGGCCCAGCCGCGCCGCGATCCAGCCGCCATGCTTCTGCGCGAAGTCGCGCGCCTCTTTCAGGGTGCCACGTGGCGGAATGGTAAGAATGACTTCGCGGGTTGCCGCCGCAATGCGTAGCGTGTAGCGGCGCGCCTGCCGGTGGCGCCGCAGGCGGACTAGATAGATCGATTTGTCGAAAATGACTTCGATGGCCTGCGGTTCACTGGGCCGGCGGTAGAGCAGCGCGCTAGACGGCATAAGCGAAATCCAAGAACCCATATCCCGACCTGCCGATAGTGCCATATCCCGAAAACGGGATAGTCCCTATGATGGAGACGCACTGAGATACAAGATATGGGGGATGAAGGTTTATCGACTACGCTACCAAAGGCAATTTATTACTCCGCGCCGAACGCGTGCCGGAGCAGCGTCAGCCGCTCGCCGTCGCCGGTTCGGCGCCGCCGCGGATCAGGCGGGCGGCGAAGCCCGCCCGCCGGCTTTTGGTTTTCTGCCCCATCGACAGAATAAAGTCGGAAATGCGCGGGGCGATTTCGGCGCGGAAACGGGAGCCGTTGAACACGCCGTAATGGCCGACGCCCGGCTGCAGCCAGTGCGCCTGCCGGTCGGCCGGCAGGTTGACGCACAAGCGATGCGCGGCCTCGGTCTGGCCGACGCCGGAGATATCGTCGTGCTCGCCTTCGACGGTGAGCAGCGCGACGCGCCGCATCTGGCTCGGATCCACCAGCCGGTCGCGGTGCCTCATCTCACCCCTCGGCAACGCATGGCGCACGAATACGGTGTCGACGGTTTGCAGATAATATTCGGCCTCGAGATCCATCACGGCGAGATACTCGTCGTAGAATTCCTTGTGCTTTCCCGCCGAGTCGCCGTCGCCACGCACCAGATGCAGGAACAGATTGCGGTGCGCCTCGATATGGCGATCGAGGTTCATGCTGATGAAGCCGAACAACTGCAGGAAGCCCGGATAGACGTCGCGCATGAATCCGGGATTGGGGAACGGCACTTTGGTGATGACGTTGTGGCGGAACCAATCGATGCCGCGCCGCTCGGCAAGCTTGTTGACGCCGGTCGGATTGACACGGGTGTCGATCGGCCCGCCCATCAAGGTGATCGACACCGGCGCATAGGGATCGTCGTCGGCATCCATCAGCGCAGACGCCGCCAAAACCGGCACCGCCGGCTGGCAGACCGCGAGGACATGGGTGTCGCCGCCGAGGGCATGCAACATCGAGATGATGTAGTCGATGTAATCGTCGAGATCGAAGCGTCCTTCGGACAGCGGCACCATGCGCGCATCGCGCCACTCGGTGATGTACACGTCGTGATTGGGCAGAAACGCCTCGACCGTGCCGCGCAAGAGCGTGGCGTAATGCCCCGACATCGGCGCTATAATCAAAAGCCGAGGCTGCGGCCGGCGCGGCGGGCGCTCGAAGACGCGTTCGAAATGCACGAGCCGGCAAAAGGCGCGTTCCCAAACGCTCTTGATCTGGACCGGAACGCGCTCGCCGCCGACCATGGTCGTTTCGATCCGCCACTCCGGACGGCCGTATCGGCGCGTCGTCCGCTCGAACAGTTCGGCGGCGGCGGCGGCCGACTTGCCGAAGGTGGTGAAGTAAAACGGATTGACCGGGTTCTTGAACAAGAGCCGCGTGGCATCGGCGGCGGCGCGCGCGGGATTGAGCGCGGCATGGCTCATCTCGTAGAGCCAGTACAGCGGCGTCGACACCAAGGCGCCGCCCGGCACGGCGGGCGCGCCGCCGAACTCACCGATAGTAGCCATCGACGATCCCTGGGATGGGCCTTGGGACGATGTTTGCCCGGCTTGCTGCGTCGCAGCAATATGTGGGTTGTCTGTCATACTGCAATCATAAAGGCAAATTTCTCCCGATTCCTTACGATAGGAAAAGCGCCGCAAGCGCAGCAAGTTCCCGCACTGCAGCGCGTCTATTCGCCGGTCTGCATCAGGGAACCGTTCCGCCGGGCCGCCCGCAGAAGCGTAAGGAAGCCGAAAACGCCGGCTGCAAAGAACACTACGTTGAGCGCCAGCGCGTCCAGCATCAAATCGGCGCGGAAAGTGTGCTCGATCAAGAGCGCGCGCATGCCTTCGAATACGTAGGTCGGCGGCAATGCCCAGGCCGCCGGCTGCAGCCACACCGGCAGCGTCGAGACCGGATAGTAGACGCACGTCAGCGGCATGAACAAAAACATGATCGACCAGGCGAGATTTTCCGCGCCCAGTCCGTTGCGGAGCACCAAACCGGAAACAAAAATCCCGACCGCCCAGCTGGTGAGCATCAAATTCAAAAAGAACGCCACCAGTGCCAAACCGAGGCCGTAAAGATTGAACCCGAAGAACAGAAAAGCCAGCACCGTCACGGGTATGACGCCGATCGAAAGCCGCACGATGCTCATGGCCATCAGCGCCAGCACGAATTCGAACGGCCGCAGCGGGCTCATCATCAGGTTGCCGATGTTGCGCGCCCACATCTCCTCAAGAAACGAGACGGAGAAGCCGATCTGGCCGCGAAACAGAATGTCCCACAGCAGGACCGCGCCGATCAGGGTGCCGCCGGCGCGGGCGAAGAAGCCGGCATTCTGCATCACATAGACTTGCAGAAACCCCCAGGTGATCATCTGCACCGTCGGCCAGTAGATCAATTCGATCAGCCGCGGCCACGACGAGCGCAAGAGATACCAATAGCGCAGCATCATCGCCGCGACCCGGCGCGGCGAGAACGCCTGCGCGCTGTCGGGGTAGGCGCTCATTGCACGGCCTCGCGCGCCTCGTCGCGCCGGCGCGCAACGTCGAGGAACACTTCCTCCAGGGTGCGGCGGCCATAGCGGGATAGGAGCCGCGCCGGCGTGTCGTCGTCTTCGATGCGTCCCTGTTTCATGATGATGACGCGCTCGCACAGTCGCTCCACCTCGTTCATGTTGTGCGAGGCCAGCAGAATGGTGGCGCGGCGATCGCGGCAGTAGCGCTCCAAACGCGTGCGCACCCAATCGGCGGTGTCGGGATCGAGCGAGGCAGTGGGCTCATCGAGCAGCAAAAGCTCGGGCGAATTGAGCAGCGCTTTGGCAAGCGACACCCGCGTCTTCTGCCCGGCCGACAGCTTGCCCGTCGGCCGATCGAGAAGCGCACTGAGGTCGAGCACGTCGGCGAGTTCCTCGATCCGCTCCGGGAGGTCGTGCACGCCATAGAGCATGCCGAACACGGTGAGATTCTGCCGGATGGTCAGCCGCATCGGCATTTCAACATAGGGACTCTCGAAGTTCATGCGCTGCAGCACGCGATAGCGCTGATCCGGCATCTGCGCGCCGAGCACGGTGACACGGCCCGAGGTCGGTGTGATCAGGCCCATGATCATGGCGATGGTCGTGGTCTTGCCAGCGCCATTGCCGCCGAGAAGGCCGGTGATCGTGCCGGGCGCGATCGCAAAAGAGATGCCGTCGACGGCCGGCACCTTCTTGTAGATTTTGACCAGTCGTTCGACGGCTATGGCGGGAGACAATGGCATGACCGCCGCACATGTGGCGTAGGCGTGTGGCGGAGGCAAGAGCGTAGCTCATGGCTGACACGCGGCGCCGCGTCTTTATGCGTGCCGCGGCAACTGGCACAAACACGTGGGGAGGAACATCATGAAAATCGGACTGTTCGACCATGTCGAAGACGGCGAGCGGCCGCTGGCGCAGCTTTACGACGAGCGGCTCGAATTCGCCGTCGCCGCCGAGGATGCCGGCTTCTATTGCCTGCATGTCGCCGAGCATCACGCCACGCCGCTCAACCTTGCGCCGGTGCCGGGCGTCTATCTCGGCGCGGTGGCGCGCTTGACCAAGCGGCTGCGCTTCGGCCCGCTGGTCTATCTTTTGCCGCTCTACTCGCCGCTGCGGTTGATCGAGGAAATCTGCATGCTCGATCACTTGAGCCATGGCCGCTTCGACATCGGCGTCGGGCGCGGCGTATCGCCTTACGAGCTCGAATTCCACAACGTCATGCACGACGACTCGCGCGACATCTTTTTCGAGGCTTACGACTGCATCAAGACCGGACTGACGTCGGAAACCTTCAGCTACAAAAGCGCCCGCTATCTCTATAACGACGTGCCGATCGCGCTTAAGCCGCTGCAACAACCGCATCCGCCGTTCTGGTACGCGTCATCGAGCGACGTCGGCTCGGTCTGGGCCGGCGAGCACGGGCTGCATTATGTGACGCTCGGCTCGAACGCCATGGCCAAGGCGAATATCGCCACGTTTAAGGCCGCGCTCGCCAAGCGCGGTTCAGTGGCGCAGCCAAAGCCGGAATTTTCCGGCGGCGTCGTCATCGGCCTGCAGCGCCACATCTGCGTCGCCGATACAGACGAGGAAGCGCACCGGATCTTCAAGCCGGCGATGGAGGTTCATCTGAAGAACCTGAACTGGCTGCGGGTATGGAAGAACGACACCGGGCTGGCGTCGCGCCTGAAAATTCCCCACGGCGGAAGCTACGAGGAAATGGTGGCGCATGGCGGCATCGTCGTCGGCTCAGCGGCGACGGTGCACGCCGAGCTCGAGCGGCAGGCGCGCGACATCGGCTTCAATTACCTGCTCACCTATCTGTTTCTCGGCACCATGTCGCTCAAAGAGGCGATGCGTTCGCTCAAACTGTTCCGCTCCGAGGTCATGCCGCATCTGGAAAAATTGTAGCGCCGCATCCGCCGCTGTTGGTAGAACAAGAACAAAACAAGGGGAAGCGCTGCCATGAAGCTCGATTCGTCCATTGCCGCCGTCGTTACTGGCGGCGCGTCCGGCCTGGGTGCGGCCACCGCCAAGATGCTGGCGTCGCATGGCGTCAAGGTTGCGCTGTTCGACCTCAACCCCAATCTCGGCGAGCCGCTGGCGCGCGACCTCGGCGGCGTATTTTGCAAGGTCAATGTCACCGCGACGCCGGAAGTCGACGCCGCCTTTGCCAAAGCGCGCGCGACGCATGGGCAAGAGCGGATACTGGTCAACTGCGCCGGCGTCGGCGGCTCGGTCAAGACCGTGTCGCGCGACCGGCAAACCCGCGAGATCAAGGAATATCCACTGGAGAATTTCGAGCGCATCATCCAGGTCAATCTGATCGGGACGTTTCGTTGCATCACCAAGAGCGCGGCCGGGATGCTGACCTTGGACGCGCTCCCCGATGGCGACCGCGGCGCCATCGTCAATACCGCGTCCGTCGCGGCGGAAGACGGCCAGGTCGGGCAAGCCGCTTACGCGGCGTCAAAGGCCGGCGTCGTCGGCCTCACGTTGGTCGTAGCGCGCGACCTCGCCAACGAGGCGATCCGGGTCAACACCATCCTGCCGGGTATTTTCGACACGCCGCTGTTGCAGCGCGCGCCCGAGAACGTAAAGGCGTCGCTGGCAGCGCAGGTGCCGTTTCCGCGCCGCCTCGGCCGGGCGGAAGAATACGCGCAGCTCGCCTATGCCATGATCACCAACGGTTATTTTAACGGCGAGGATGTGCGGCTTGACGGCGCCATCCGCATGGCGCCACGCTAAGCGTCAACGCGCGACGAAAAAACGCGAATTGGCAGGACCCGATCATGCCCGACGCCCTGATCATCGACGCCTGCCGCACCCCGCGCGGCATCGGCAAAGCCGGCAAAGGCGCGCTGGCGGATATTCACCCGCAGCAGCTTGGCGCAACGGTGTTGCGCGCGCTCAAAGAGCGCAACGGCATCAACACCGCCGACGTCGACGACATTATCTGGGGCACCAGCGCCCAGGTCGGCCCGCAGAGCTGCGACATCGGTCGGATGTCGGCGCTGGACGCCGACTACGACGTGAAAGCGAGCGGCGTGACGCTCGATCGTTTCTGCGGCTCGGGCATCACCTCGGTTAATCTGGCCGCGGCGTCCGTCATGTCGGGAACCGAGGACCTGGTGATCGCCGGCGGCACCGAAAAGATGTCGATGGCCGAGCGCCGCGGCGATGGGCCGTTGATGATGGATACCGGCAACTTGCGGCTCCGAGCCAAACATCCGCAGTCGCACCAGGGCGTCTGCGCCGACGCGGTAGCGACGCTGGAAGGCATCAGCCGGCAGGACGTCGACGATCTCGCGCTCGAGAGCCAGAAGCGGGCCGCACACGCAATCAGCGGCGGTCATTTCGAGAAAAGCGTCGTGCCGGTGTTTCGCGAGGATGGCGCGCTTGCGCTCGACCGGGAAGAATATCCGCGCCCGCTGACGACCAAAGAAGCGCTTGCCGCGCTCAAACCGTCATTCCCGGCCGTGGCCGACTATCCGCTCGACGAGGTGGGGACGACGTACCGCAAGCTCATCTTGGCGAAATTCCCCGATCTTTCGATCAACCACATCCATCATGCCGGCAATTCATCGGGCATCGTCGACGGTGCAGCGGCGGTGCTCTTGGCTTCGCCCGCCTATGCCAAAAAACACGGGCTCAAGCCGCGCGCGAGGGTCGTCGCCATGGCAAATATGGGCGATTCGCCGACCTTGATGCTCAACGCGCCGGTGCCGGCGGCGCGCAAGGTGTTGGCCAAGGCGGGCCTCGACATCGACGACATCGATCTGTTCGAGATCAACGAGGCATTCGCCGTGGTGGCTGAGAAATTCATCCGCGACCTCAAACTCGACCGCGACACGGTCAACGTCAACGGCGGCGCGATTGCGCTCGGCCATCCGATCGGCGCCACCGGATCGATCCTGATTGGAACGCTACTCGACGAACTCGAGCGCCGCGATCTGCGCCGCGGTCTCGCCACCATGTGCGCCGGCGGCGGCATGGCGCCGGCAATCATCATCGAGCGCGTGTAGCGGCGCGAAAGAGCTTAAGCAGCCGCCACCGCCGCCTTGATATCGGCACCAATGGATTTGAGCGCGGTCCTGCCATAGGGAATGGCCTCGGCCATGGCATAGAAATGATGGATCATGCCTGGATGGCAGGTGTAGCGCACCGTGACGCCCGCGCGCTTGAGCGCGTCCGCATAGGCCGCGCCTTCGTCCCGCAAGATATCGAAGGCGGCGGTGTGAATGTGGGCAGGCGGCAACCCTGAAAGATCGGCGGCGAACAACGGCGACAGCCGCGGATCCTTCAGATCGGTGCCGGGCGGAATGTAGAAGGCCCCGGCCCACTCCATCAGTGCCTGTTCGAGGAAATAGCCTTCGGCGAAATCGCGCCGCGATCCGGCATCGGCGCCGACATCGATCACAGGACAGAACAGCACCTGGAGGACGAGCTTCGGTCCTTTTGCTTTCGCCAATTGTGCGATGACGGCGGCGAGGTTGCCGCCGGCGGAATCGCCGGCGACCGCAAGGCGCGCCGGATCGATGCCGAAATCGGCCGTATGCGCCGCGATCCATTGCGTCGCCGCGAAACAGTCGTCGACGGCGGCGGGAAATGCGTGCTCGGGCGCGAGCCGGTAATCGATCGACGCGATGCGGCAGCCGCTCTCGTTGGCGAGCATGCGCAGCATGGCGTCATGAGAATCGAGATCGCCGAACACCCAACCGCCACCGTGAAAATAGACCATGCCCGGAACTGGCCCGTTGCCGGCGACGACCGGCGTATAGAGCCGAAATGGAATGGGACCGGCAGGGCCCGGCAATTCGCCGTTCCTGACCGCGCCGATCGGGACTTCCTTGGCCTCGACGATTTTGGTCAAAGCCATGGTCGCCTCACGCGCTTCGGACGGCGACAGCGCCGAGATAGGAGGCTGGTTGGCCGCAGCCAGCATGTCCAGCAAACTTTTTACGTGTGCATCAAGCTGCATGGTCAATCTCCGCGCCGCGGCTTTCGGCTCCGCGTCCTATTCCGTCTCGCCGCCGGCACCGCCCGGCTTCTGATCGGCGCGCAGCGCGTCCGGCTGCGGCATGGCGATGACGTTATAACCGGAATCGACGAAATGGATTTCGCCGGTGACGCCGGTGGACAGATCGGACACCAGATAAAGCCCGGCGCCGCCGAGTTCTTCGAGTGTCACGCCGCGATGCAGCGGCGAATGCCGCTGCTGAAAGGCGAACATGTAACGGGCATCGCCGATGCCGGCGCCGGCGAGCGTGCGGATCGGTCCCGCCGAGATGGCGTTGACGCGGATCTTCTGCGCGCCGAAATCGACCGCGAGGTAGCGCACCGACGACTCCAGCGCCGCCTTGGCCGGCCCCATGGCATTGTAATTGGGCATGGCGCGGTCGCCGCCGTTATAGGTGAGCGTCAGCATCGAGCCGCCGTTCGGCATCAGTGCCGCCGCGCGCCGCGCGGCTTCGGTGAACGCAAAGCAAGAGATCGCCATGGTCCGCAGAAAATTCTCGCGTGTGGTGTCGGCGTAGCGGCCGGAAAGCTGCGTCTTGTCGGAAAAGGCAATGGCGTGGACGAGGAAATCGAGCGTCCCCCAGGACCGCGCGATTTCAGAAAACACCGCGTCGACCGAAGCGATGTCTTCGACGTCGCAGGGCATCACCAGATCGGCATTGACGGAAGCGGCGAGCGGCTTGACACGTTTTGCCAGCGCATCGCCTTGATAGGTGAAGGCGAGCTGCGCGCCGTGCGCCGCCACCGCCTTGGCGATGCCCCAGGCGATTGAGTGATCGTTGGCGACCCCCATGATCAGGCCGCGCTTGCCAACCATCAAATCCGGCATCCGCCCATCCTTATTCGTCATTCCGGCCGAGCAAAGCGAGAGCCGGAATCCATAACCCCTGTGTTGGGAATTCGTCGAGAGGCCGGGGATATGTACTCCGGGTTCGCCGCATTGCGGCGCCCCGGAATGACGGAGAAAAGCTACGCATCGACGTGCTTGAACACGATGCAGGCGTTGGTGCCGCCGAAGCCGAAGGAGTTCGACAGCACGCAGCCGAGCGTCACGCCGTCGCGGCGCTCGCGCAGGATCGGCATGTCGGCGAAGGCGGGATCGAGATTTTCGATATTGGCGCTTTCGCAGATGAAGCCGTTGTTCATCATCAAAAGCGAATAGATCGCCTCGTGCACGCCGGTCGCTCCTTGAGAATGTCCGGTGAGCGATTTGGTGGCGGCGATCGGCGGGCATTTGTCGCCGGAGCCGAAGACTTCGCGGATCGCCTCGATTTCCTTAAGGTCGCCGATCGGCGTCGAGGTGGCGTGCGGATTGATGTAATCGACGCGCGGTTTGACGTCACGCAGCGCCATGCGCATGCAGCGCTCCGCGCCTTCGCCGGACGGCGCCACCATGTCGGCGCCGTCCGAGGTGGCGCCATAGCCCGCGACCTCGGCGTAAATGCGCGCCCCGCGCGCTTTGGCGTGCTCAAGCTCTTCGAGCACCAGAACGCCGGCGCCGGCGGAGATGACAAAGCCGTCGCGATCGGCGTCATAGGCGCGCGAGGCCTTGGCCGGCGTGTCGTTGTATTTGGTCGAGAGCGCGCCCATGGCGTCGAACAGGACAGTCAGGGTCCAGTCGAGCTCCTCGCAACCGCCGGCGAAGATCATGTCCTGCTTGCCGTATTGAATAAGTTCGTAGGCGTTGCCGATGCAGTGGTTCGAGGTGGCGCAGGCCGACGAGATCGAATAGGAGAGCCCCCGGATCTTGAACCAGGTGCCGAGCGTGGCCGAGGCGGTCGACGACATCGCTTTGGGCACCGCGAACGGGCCGACCCGCTTCGGTCCTTTGCTGCGGGTGACGTCGGCGGCTTCGACAATGGCGTGGGTCGACGGCCCGCCGGAACCCATGACGATGCCGGTGCGCTCGTTCGACACCTCGCGCTCTTCGAGCCCGGCGTCGCGGATCGCCTGCACCATGGCCACATGATTCCAGGCGGTGCCGCCGCCATGAAAACGCATGGCGCGGCGATCGACCGATTCGCTGGCGTCAAGCGTGGGCGCGCCGTGGACATGGCAGCGAAAGCCAAGCTCGGCATATTTGTCGGCGCGCACGATGCCGGACTTCGCCTCGCGCAGCGATGCCAGCACTTCCTGCGTGTTGTTGCCGATAGACGAGACGATGCCCATCCCGGTGACGACCACGCGTCTCATCTTCGCCTCGCAACGGATTATGAACTAGGCTTCTTTCGCCTGCGGCTCGGCGTCAAGGAACAGTCCGACTTTCAGATCAAGCGCCCGGTAAATGACCGAACCGTCGGCGGAAAGCCAACCGTCGGCAATGCCAAGGACGAGCTTCGAGCGCATCACCCGCTTGATGTCGAGGCCATAGACCACGTTCTTCATGGTCGGCAGCACCTGCCCCGAGAATTTGACCTCGCCCATGCCGAGCGCACGGCCCTTGCCCGACGCGCCGACCCAGCCGAGGAAAAAGCCCAACAGCTGCCAGAGCGCATCGAGCCCGAGGCAGCCCGGCATCACCGGATCGCCCTTGAAGTGACAGGGGAAAAACCAAGCGTCGGGTTTGAGGTCGAGCACGGCGCGGACCAAACCCTTGCCGTACTCGCCGCCCACCTCGGCAATCTCCGAAATCCGGTCGAACATGAGCATCGGGGGCAGCGGTAGCTGCGGGCCCTTGGCAAAAAGCTCGCCGCGCCCGCACGCCAGTAAATCCTCATATTCGAAGTTTGAACGCCGTTCCTGCATTCCTCCGTCTCCGCCCCCGCTGGTTCGCCGATCCCTAACATATGGGATATGGGCGGCAAAGCCGCAGACCCCGAAACCACTTTTGCTGCAGTGCGAAACCGGCCTGGAGTGGTCCCTGCTGCCTCGCCAAGGCTTCACGGCCTTTCACGGTCTTTCACGGCCTTGGGAGTTGCAGCGGCCGCCCAGCCGCGTATAATGATTTCAGTTGTAACAATCTTCTACGGCGCCTCGGCTATCCGGCGCAACAGCCGCGATGCAGCCGGACGCAACGAGAGTATCGGTGCAGCAACGATGACCCAGCCGCGTTTCCCCGTACCAGGCGCTTCAGCAAGCGCGCCCGCGGCGTTGCCCCACCTGCCGGACGCCGGCGCCGACCTCACCGGCTGCCCGTGGCATGACGTGAAATCGAAGTTGCGCGAAGTTGGCTTGCGTCCAACCCGGCAGCGCATGGCGCTCGGGTGGATCCTTTTCGCCAAGGGCGATCGGCATGTGACCGCGGAAATGCTCTACGAGGAAGCGAACAACGCCAAGATGCCGGTGTCGCTGGCGACCGTTTACAACACGCTGCACCAATTCACCGAAGTCGGGCTCTTACGCCAAGTCGCCATCGACGGATCGAAGGCCTATTTCGACACCAACAATACCGAGCACCACCACTTCTTCATTGAGGATCGCAACGACCTCCTCGACATCCCGGCCGCCGACGTCGTGGTCGGCAGGGCCCCGGTAGCGCCGGCAGGCTACGAGATCGCCCGCATCGACGTGGTCGTGCGGCTGCGGCGGAAGAAGTAGCGCAAAATCACTGGACGTCGTCTGCCGGTTCGGGCTGCGCTGTGAGCTTTGCCCGCGCTGCAGCGATGGCCGTTTCCACCTTGGCGCTAAAATGCACGCGCGGCGGCCGCACGCCGTCCGTCAGCAAAACGCGACGCGCGGCCGGCGGCGCCCCGGCGATATAGACATGCGCATGGTGGCGTTCCGCCTTGCGGACGAATCCCTCGATCGTTGCCGCCGCCGTCGAGTCGATCACCGAGACCGCGGAAAAATCGATCACGTAGGCCTTCGGGTGCGCGCCGATGCGATCGAGCGCCGCGGCGACGCTGGCGGCCGCGCCGAAAAAGAAGGCGCCCGATATGCGGTAAACCACGATGTCGCGGTCGGTCGCCAGCGCCGAGTCGTAAGGCTGCCGCTCGCTGCCGCCATCGCGGTCAGGGAACGCCTTGCCGCCTTCGACCTCGACCGCCTGCGCCATGCGATGCATGAACAACAATGTGCCAAGGCAGAAGCCGACAACGATGCCTTCGGTCAGGTCGCGGAACACCACGAGAAGAAAAGTTGTCAGCAGGATCACGGCGTCGCCGCGCGTCGCGCGGATGAGCGTGGCGAATTGATGCTTTTCCGCCATGTTCCAGGCGACGGCGCAGAGCACGGCGGCAAGCGCGGCAAGCGGAATATAGCCGGCGAGCGGCGCCGCGATCAGCACGAACCCCAGCAGAAAGAGCGCGTGCAGCATTCCGGCTACCGGTCCGCGTGCACCGGCCCTGACATTGGTCGCGGTGCGGGCGATAGTGCCGGTCACGCAGATGCCGCCGAAGAGCGCCGAGCCGACGTTGGCGATCCCCTGCGCCACCAATTCGGCGTTCGAGCGGTGCCGCCGGCCCGTCATGCTGTCGGCGACGACCGCCGATAGCAGACTCTCGATGGCGCCGAGCAACGCGAACGAAATGGCCGATGGCAGAACTTCGAACGTTTTGGCAAACGACAGCACCGGAAGGTGCGGGGCCGGCAGCATCGAAGGAATGCCGCCGAAGCGGCTGGCGATCGTTTCGACGTGCAGGTGCAGCGCCCACGCGATCAAGCTCCCCAGCGCGACCGCGACCAGATAAGCCGGCCAGCGCGGCAGATAGCGCCGCACCCCGACGATCGCGGCAATCGACAACGCGGCAACCGCACAAGCCTCGACGTTGACGCTCGGAGCCGCTCCGAAGAGCGCGGCGAATTTCGGGATGATCGGTCCCGGTTCCTTGCCGGCGAGCGTGAGCCCGAACAGGTCGGAAAGTTCGCCGGACAGGATGATCACCGCAATGCCGGCCGTGAAGCCGACCGTCACCGGGTAAGGGATATATTTGATGTAGGTGCCGAGCCGCAAAAGCCCGAGCGCGGTCAGGATCAGACCGGACATCAGCGTTGCGAGGATAAGCCCGTCTAGTCCGTGGCGGTTGACGGTCGCGGCGACCAGCACGATGAACGCGCCGGCCGGCCCGCCGATTTGAAAGCGGCTGCCGCCAAGCGCCGAAACCAGAAATCCGCCGATGATGGAGGTGTAGAGTCCACGCTCCGGCGACACGCCCGAGGCAATGGCGATCGCCATCGAGAGCGGTAAGGCCACAATGGCAACGGTCAGACCTGCAATTGCGTCCGCCCGCAGATCGCGCAGGCCATAGTGTTCGCCGAGGACGGTGAGGAGCTTTGGGGTATAGAGTTCGACGAATGTCGGCGCATGTGCGCGGGCAAGCATATCTTCTCCCGCTCCTGCGGCGGCGTTGGCTTGCGAAAAACTAGCCGCACTTCCCCGACAGGATGTTGATCTCGCTCAAATTGCGTCGCACCGCGTTACTCGATCTTCTCGTTTGGATAGACGCCCCATAGCCGGTTCTGCTCGATCCAGCCATCGAAGCCGTCGCCGCTGATCCGGCACCAGCCGCCGTTGCAGTGCTTGACGGCACCGAGCACGCCCGATTGCAATTGCGCCGTCACCTCGCTTTGCGCATCGGGCTTGGCATGGAGCGGCGCCAGCTCCGCCTTGGATTTGAGCTGCACCGTCCCCATGCGCTTGCCCGACAACATCGAGTGATAGACCCAACCCTCGGTGCCGTCGGAATCGCGGATACGCCGCCAATTCTCGAATTCGGCGGTGATCTCCACCGGCAAGCCGACGCGGGTATAGATCCAGGTGACGTCGTGATCCTTGTCCGGGCCGCCGCGCACATTGACCCGATCGGTCTTGAGACTGACAAAACGCGGCACCGGCAGCCCGCTCGTGGTGCCGTCGGTTCCGGCCCGCGCCGGCGCGCCCACCGCGAGCAGAATTAAGGCCGCGACGAGCACCCTCCCCGCGGCTTGCAGACTCATGCTCAAGGCGCCGTCATGCCGGCCAACTGCCATGGCCCCAAACCCGATTGATCCGCGAAAAGCGCGATGCCCGGGGGATTCCGGTCGCGCTTTGTGCAGGCGAAAGCCATCTGCTAGAGAGGATTTGATGAACCGCCGCCTTAAGGACTTTGAGTGTCGGCGAGGGCGGTTAACGAGACCTGAACGGGGCGGAAACGCAGCGGGCGCGATCGGTAACGTGGTAACCGGGCGTACCGAAACGGGCGAGTAGCGAATGGCGTCGGGCAAAAAGCCGCTGGTGGTGGTGACGCGGAAGCTTCCGGACAGCGTCGAGACCCGCATGTGCGAGCTGTTCGACGCACGGCTCAATCTTGACGACAAGCCGATGAGCCAGGCCGACCTGATCGAGGCAGCCAAAGTCGCCGACGTAATCGTACCGACGGTGACCGATCACATCGACCGCGCGGTGCTCAGCCAGTCCGGCGAGCGGCTGCGGCTGATCGCCAATTTCGGCAACGGCGTCGACAACATCGACGTCGCGACCGCGCTGCAGCGCGGCATCACCGTGACCAACACGCCGGGTGTGCTCACCGAAGACACCGCCGACATGACGATGGCGCTGATTCTGGCGGTGCCACGCAGGCTCGCCGAAGGCGCGCAGGTCCTGACCGGCGACAAGGATTGGACCGGCTGGAGCCCGACCTGGATGCTCGGCCACCGCATCTGGGGCAAGCGGCTCGGCATTGTCGGCATGGGGCGGATCGGCCAGGCGGTGGCGCGGCGCGCCAAGGCCTTCGGCCTGCAGATCCACTATCACAATCGCCGCCGCGTGGCGCCGCGCATCGAAGAAGAGCTCAACGCCACCTACTGGGAGAGCCTCGACCAGATGCTGGTGCGCATGGACATCATCTCCATCAATTGTCCGCACACGCCCGCGACCTATCACCTGCTGTCGGCGCGCCGATTGAAGCTGATCCGGCCCGAGGCCTATGTCGTCAACACCGCACGCGGCGAGGTAATCGACGAGAACGCTCTCGCCCGCCTGATCGAGAATGACGAAATCGCCGGCGCCGGCCTCGACGTCTTCGAGCACGAGCCGGCGGTGTCGCCGAAGCTCGTCAAGCTCGCCAA